>NZ_VCKX01000238.1 GCF_005889725.1 Nonomuraea zeae | reverse complement strand
GCCCCCGCAGGCGCCCCCGGCGCGTCCGGTGCGCGTCTTCCCGCCCACCGGCCGGCAGGCGGCGGCCACCCCGCCGGCTGAGAGCCAGCCGCCGTGGGAGCAGCCGTCGGCGCCATGGGAGCAGCCGTCGCCGCCGCCGCGCCGGCAGCAGCCGGCCATGCCCACTCTCGACCCGGCCGCGGCGGGGCCGGCCTACCCCGACCCCGCCGGGGCCTACGACCCGGCGGGCGCGTACGACCCGGCCGCCGCGGCACTCGCGTACGACCAGCCGGGCACGGCGTACGACCAACCCGGCACGGCGTACGACCAGCCCGGGACGGCGTACGACCCGGCAGGAGCCGGGACGGCCTATGACCCGGCCGGGGGCGCGTACGACCCGGCGGCCGGTGGGCTCGCCTACCCCGAGCAGGCCGCTCCAGGGGCCGCGTTCGGCAACCCGCACGTGGCGGGGCCGCCGGCCCACGAGCCCGCGGCGGGCATGTCGTCCGAGAGCCTGCGCCCCGAGCGGTTGCTGCGCACCCGCAGGCGGCCGCCCTCCGGCGGCTGGCGCAAGCTCGTGTACACGCTGTCCGGCGGCCTCGTCCGCCCCCAGGACTCCAAGGCCGAGCGCCACCGCCACGAGCTGATCGAGCGCATCAGGCGACCCGTCGCCGCCGGGCACTTCCGGATCGCGGTCATGAGCCTCAAGGGCGGCGTGGGCAAGACCACGACCACCATCGGGCTCGGCTCCACGCTCGCCCACCAGCGCGGGGACCGGGTCATCGCGGTCGACGCCAACCCCGACCGCGGCACCCTGTCGGAGAAGCTCCGGCTGGAGTCGCCCGCCACCGTCCGCCACCTGCTCAACGACCGGGGCGGCATCTGGCGCTACGCCGACGTGCGCTCCTACACCTCCCAGGCCCCCTCGCGGCTGGAGGTGCTGGCCTCCGACCGCGACCCCGCGATCTCCGAGGCGTTCAACGACGACGACTACCGCGCCGTGGCCCAGATCCTGGAGCAGTTCTACTCCATCTCGATCACCGACTGCGGCACCGGAATGCTGCACTCGGCGATGAGCGCGATCCTGGCGATGGCCGACCAGATCGTCCTGGTCAGCCCGGTCACCGTGGACGGCGCCCGGTCGGCGTCGGCGACGCTCGACTGGCTGCAGGCCCACGGCCACCAGAATCTCGCCAAGGACGCCGTCGTGGTGCTGTCCGCGGTCAAGAACACCCGCCGGAACCCGGTCAACCTCGAAGAGCTCAAGGGGCACTTCGCCAAGCGCTGCCGCGCGGTCATCGGCATCCCCTTCGACCCCCACCTGGAGCAGGGCTCGGAAGTCGATCTCGACCTGCTGCGCACCGCGACGCGGGACACGTACCTGGAGGTCGGCGCCACCATCGCCGACCGGTTCAGCCGGCGAGCGGGCGCATGACGGCGCTGCTCGACGTCACCGACCTCAGCAAGGCGCAGGCGCTGGAGGACGTCTCCTTCACCGTCGAGCGCGGTGAGATCGTCTGCGTGGTCGGCCCGCCGGGCAGCGGCAAGAGCACCCTGATCGAGTGTCTGTCCGGCGGCACGGAGCCCGACTCCGGCAGCGTCGAGATCCTCGGCCGCACGGTCGGACCGGGTGACCCGTTCCCTCCCGGCGTGGCCGTGAGCCTGCGCGAGGAGAGCCTGCCCGACCGGATGAAGGTCTCCGAGGGCATCTCCCTGTTCTCCCGCCTGTACGGCACCCGCGGCCTGCCCTCGCGGCTGATCGACCTGCTCGATCTGGAGCCGCTGCTGCCCAAGCGGTTCAAGGCGCTGACCGAGGGCCAGCGCAGGCGGGCCATGATCGCGCTCGCCCTAGCCGGCAACCCCGAGCTCGTCCTGCTGGACCAGCCGACGACCGGGCTCAAGCCCGGCAGCAGGCAGCGCATCGAGCAGACGATCAGCGAGCTGCGCGACGGCTACGGCGGGGTGTGCGTCACCCTGGACGACCTGAGCCAGGCGGAGAACCTGGCCGACCGGGTCGTGCTGCTGCGCAGGGGCCGGGTGCTCGCGGAGGGCTCGCCGGCCCGGCTGATCCGGCTGCTCGGCTCGGTCTTCGTGCTGCGGGTGCCCTCGCACATGAAGGTCGGCCGGCCGAGCGACGTCCGCGTCCTGCCCTACGCCAGCTCGACCTACCTGTACGGCTCGCGTCCCGCGCTGGAGGCGGCCATCCAGGAGCTGTCGCCCATGAGCGGCGACCGGATCTGGTCGATCCGCCCGCCCACGCTCAGGGACGCCTATCTCACCCTGGCCGCCGTTCCGGAGCCCGCGGCACTGGAGAGCGGGCGATGAACGGCACCCTGTGGGCGATGGTCCGGATCGAGCTGATGCTCCTCGTCCGCTCCCCCTTGGCGCTCGTGTCGGCGATCGTCCTGCCGTTCGCCGTCCTGCTCCTGCTGATGCTGTTCATCGGCTTCTCCTTCCCCACCCTGGAGTTCGGCGCGATGCCGGGGGTCCGGGTCATCGACCGGTTGCTGCCCGAGATGGCCGGCACCGTCGCCGCGGCCGTCGGGATCATGGTGCTCACCACCCACGTCTCCGAGCTGCGCGACCGGGGGATGCTCAGGCGGCTGCGCCGCACCCCCGCGGGCGCGCGCTCCTACGTCGCGGCCCACGCGATCGCCGCCGGCGTGCTGGTCCTGGTCTCCGTGGCGCTGTTCGCCGCCGTGACGTTCCTCATCTACGGGCCGCCGCGCTCGTGGCATCCGCTGAGCCTGGCCGGGGCGGCCCTGATCGTCACCTACTGCGCGTTCAGCACCGGGCTGCTGCTCGGGGGCATGCGCATGCCGCCCGCCGGCGCCCGGGTGGCGGCCCCGCTCTGCATCCTGCTGCTGTTCGCCGGCAGCGGCCTGGGCGTCCCACGCGAGGGGTGGAAGGGAGTGGCGCCGTGGTTCTACGAGATCACAAACTACAACCCGCTCGCCCAGCTCAACGACTTCGTCTTCCACGCCTCCCAGGGCCGGTTGTCCCAGACCTGGCCCGCCGTGGCCGGGCTGCTGGTGGCCGCCGTGGTGGTGAACGTGCTGACCAGGCGCACCTTCGACTGGGACGGCCGCTCATGACGCCGCTCACGACGCCGCTTATGACGCCGCTCATGACCAGGATCCTGTCCGGGCTCGCCGCCGCGCTCCTCGGCGTGACGGTCCTCACCGGCTGCGCCCTGCGGGACGAGCGCCACCCCATCGCCATCGCCATCGCCGGCACCCCGGGCGCCACGGCCAAGGCGGCGACGGCCGCCAAGGCGTCCGGCGCCCCGAAGGCGTCGGGCGCGCCCACCGTCGATCCGGACGACGCGATGCTCAAGCTCACGCAGTGCATGCGGGAGCAGGGCATCGACGTGCCGGACCCGGGCTCTCCCGAGGAGAAGACCTGGAAGTACACGGGCGACCAGGCCACCCTGGAGAAGGCGGCGAAGGCGTGCGAGCAGTACGCCTCCCAGATACCGAACCCGCTTGAGGACCCGAAGGTGCGCGACCAGCTCATCCAGGTCGCCAGGTGCATGCGGGAGGCGGGCTTCGACGTGCCCGACCCGCCCCAGGAGAACCCCAACCTCAACCCCGACGACCCGAAGCTGCAGGCGGCCGCCGAGAAGTGCGCCGCCCAGTTCCAGGGTCAGGGGGGTGCGCAGTGAACGGCCGGCTCAAGGGCGTCGTCGTCGCGGTGGGCACCGCGGTCATCGGCAGCGCGGTCACCGCCGGCGGCATCCACGCCTCGGCCGCGTTCTTCGACACCGGCCCGCGCGCGCAGGCGGACAGCACGCCGACCCCGCGTACGGTCTCCACGGCCACCAAGCCGATCACCCGCGGCGACCTCGTGGACAAGGAGAGCATCGACGGCACGCTCACGTACGCGGGCGACCGCACGATCAAGGCCGGGTCCGGGGGTACGATCACCAGCCTCCCGGCCGAGGGCAAGACCATCAAGCGCGGCAAGTCGCTCTACCACATCGACCGCAGGCCGCGGATCCTGCTGTACGGCAAGCTGCCCGCGTACCGGACCCTCAAGGAAGGGGTCAAGCGGGGCCCGGACATCAAGCAGCTCGAACGCAACCTGCGCGCCCTCGGCTACAAGAAGAACATGACGGTCGACACGCGTTTCACCGACGCCACGCGGCGGGCCGTACGCGAATGGCAGAAGGACACGGGGATGGAGCGCGACGGCGAGGTCACCCCCGCGGACATCGTCTTCCTGCCGGAGGAGGTCCGGGTGAGCGAGACCGTCGTCGAGGTGGGCGACCAGGTCGCGCCGCAACGGCCCGTGCTCGAGACCACCGCGACCGACCGGCTCGTCCGCATCAACCTCGACGCCGACCGGCAGGACATCGCCAAGGTCGGCAAGAAGGTCACCGTGAAACTGGCCGGCGTCAAGAAGGCCACCGGCAAGATCTCCCGGATCGCGAAGGTGGCCAAGACCGTCAAGCGGCCGGACAACCAGGAGAGCGGCGCCACGGTGGAGGTGGAGATCAAGGTCTCGGCCAAGTCGCTCGGCTCCCTCGACGAGGCGCCGGTGACCGTCGAGCTCGAACGCCGGCGCGCCGAGAACGTCCTCACCGTGCCGGTGGAGGCGCTGCTCGCGCTGCCGGAGGGCGGCTACGGGGTGGAGGTCGTCGAGCCGGGCAAGGCGCCCGTGCGGATCCCGGTGAAGACCGGGGCCTTCGGCAACGGCCGGGTCGAGGTGAGCGGTGCGGGGCTCGCCGAGAACCAGCAGGTCTCGGTGTCGGGCCGATGAAGATCCTGGAGATCCGCGGCGTCAGCAAGAGCTACGGCAAGGTGCAGGCCCTGCGTGACGTGGACCTGGTCATCGGCAGCGGGGAGATGGTCTCCATCGTCGGCCCGTCCGGCTCGGGCAAGTCGACCCTGCTGCAGATCGCGGGCACCCTCGACCGCCCGACCTCGGGCACGGTACGCGTGGCCGGCCACGACGTGAGCAGGCTCTCGGACAGTGAGCTGTCGGCCTTGCGCGCCCGTTACATCGGGTTCGTCTTCCAGCAGTTCCACCTGAGCCCCAGCTCGTCGGCGCTCGACAACGTCGCCGACGGCCTGCTCTACTCCGGCCTGTCCAGGCGGCAGCGGCGCGACCGGGCGGCGGCGGCACTCGACCGCGTCGGCCTGGGCCACCGCCTGGAGCACCGGCCGCACCAGCTCTCCGGCGGGCAGATGCAGCGGGTCGCGGTCGCGCGGGCGGTCGCCGGCGAGCCGCCGCTGCTGCTGGCCGACGAGCCGACGGGCAACCTCGACTCCGAGGCGGGCACCGAGGTCATGGCGTTGTTCCGGCGGCTGAACGCGGCGGGGATCACCGTCGTGATCATCACTCACGACTCGGAGGTCGCGATGGCCTGCCCGCGCCGGGTGCGGGTCCGCGACGGCCTGGTCAGGTCCGAGGTCTCGTGACCACGCTGCGCCCGGCCCGGCTGCGGCCGACGGACCTGGCCCGGCTCGGCACCTCGGGGCTGCGGGCCAGGCCGATGCGCGCGATCCTCGCCGCGCTCGGCATCTCGATCGGGATCGCCACCATGGTCACGGTCGTCGGCATCTCCGCCTCCAGCCAGGAGCAGCTGCTGCGCCAGCTCGACGCGCTCGGCACGAACCTGCTGCGGGTGGAGCCCGGTGACAGCCTCTTCGGCGACGAGGTCAAGCTGCCCAAGGCCGCCTCCGACATGGTCCGCCGGATCGACGGCGTCACGAACGCCAGCCAGACCGGCGAGACCGGCGTCATCGTCCGGCGCAACGACCTCATCCCCAGCGGCATCTCGCTCGGCATCACCGTCCAGGCCACCAGCCTCGACCTGGTCGAGACCGTCGACGGCAAGATCAAGCAGGGCACCTGGCTCAACGCGGCCACGGAGCGGCAGCCGGTGGTGGTGCTGGGCGCGGTGGCGGCGGAGCGGCTCGGCCTGAGCTCTCCCGACGTGCAGGTCTGGATCGGCAACAGGTGGTTCACCGTCATCGGCATCCTGGACAGGATGCCGCTGGCCGAGGAGATCGAGCGGTCGGCGCTGATCGGGTTCCCGGCCGCGAAGAACTACCTGAACCACGACGGTCACCCCACCACCGTGTACGAGCGGTCGGCGGACGAGGCCGTCGAGAGCGTACGCGCGGTGCTGGCCCGCACGGTGAGCCCGGAGAACCCGAACGAGGCCAAGGTCAGCCGGCCGTCCGACGCGCTCAAGGCGAAGACCGCGGCGGCGGGGGCGTTCACCGGGTTGATGCTGGGGCTGGGTGCGGTCGCCCTGTTCGTCGGCGCGGTCGGCGTGGCCAACACCATGGTGGTCGCCGTGCTGGAGCGGCGCAGGGAGATCGGGTTGCGCAGGTCGTTCGGCGCCACCAGGGGGCAGGTGCGCAGCCAGTTCCTGGTCGAGGCCGTGCTGCTGTCCGCTTTCGGCGGGGGTGCGGGGGTGCTGCTCGGGGCGCTGGCCACGTTCGTGTACGCGCAGCTGAACTCCCTGCCCGCGGTGGTGCCGACGTGGGCGTTCGGCGGGGGGCTGGGCACGACGGTGCTGATCGGCGCGCTGGCCGGGCTCTACCCTGCGCTCAGGGCGGCCCGCGTCCCACCGACCGTCGCGCTCAGCGGCCAGTAGGACCGGCCTGCGACCGTCGCACTCGCCCAGTAGGACCCGCCGACCTGCGGCCGTCGCGCTCAGCGGCCATGAGGACGCCTCGACCTGCGGCGAAGCACCCCGGAGAAGGCAACCGTCCGAGTTATGCCGCGCCGAGGAACCCCGGCTCGGTCAGGCCCAGTTGCCGGGCGAAGTCAGCGGCCAGGCCGAGCACCTGCCGCATCGGCACGGCGGCCCTGGTGGTCGCCGCGAGATCCGCGCGGGCCTCCTCGCTCCACAAGCACGGATGGACCGTGATCCCCAGCGAGGAGGCCAGGGCCGCGGCTTCCGGACGCCAGCCCGGCCAGCGCAATCCCTCGTAGAACCTCGCCGGCCGGTCGGACAGCAACCAGGACGTCCACGCGGAGTGGCTCATCTCCATCGACTCCCACTCCAGCGTGTCCGGGGCGAAATACGTCACCTGCCCCGGTTCGCCGGGACGGCCCGCGGCCGCCGGATCGGGGCCGTTCACGGCGAACACCCCGCCCAGCACGTCGTGGCCGACGACCAGCCCGGCCGCCGGGCGCCATCCGGGGTCGAAGACCGCGGGGAACTGGTTGACCTGGGCCAGGCTCGGCAGGACATCACCACCCCCGCCCGACCCGCCGCCGAACACCCGGACCCAGCCGTCATCGACGATCAGGCCGCCCGTGTTCAGCGCCAGCGCGCCGAGAAACGAACGCGCGGTGACCTGCAGCTGCAGCACGGACCGATGGGCCTCGCCCCGATCCACCGGCAGCGTCCGCAGCGGCACCGCGGCGGTCGCGAGCAGCTCCCGCAACTCCGGCCACGCCGGATCATCCACATCGATCAACTCGTCGAGTTCACGCACCCGACGATGATCCCAGCACCGCTCGGCGGTCAGTAAGGCTGTTCGTTCGCGGGTGGCGGGTCGCCGGCGCCCTCGGCCGTCTCCCACTCGTCGAGGTTCATCAGCAGCAGCTCGAAGTAGTCGCGCAGCTTGCCGCGGTATTCGCGGCTGGCGGCGCGCAGCCGTACGGCCTCGCGCTCCCACGACTCCTCGCCCGACGGCACCCCGTGCTCCGGGTCCGGCGGCGTCGACAGCAGCTGGTGCCGCCGGTTGCGGGCGTCCTCGACCAGCTCGCGGCTGTATCGCTGGGCGTCCTGGATGTACTGGTCGGCGGTCTGCTGGGCCTGCGACAGCAGGCTGGCCGCGTACACGTGCGCCTCGTGCATCCGGCCCGCCACCGCCTGCGACTCTGCGGCGGCCGCGGGCTCCACGCGCGTCAGCCCGCTCCCGTGGCCGGCCGGCGCGGCGCTCTCCACCGCCCCCTGCTCCGGCGGCTGCTGCTGGGGCAGCACGGCCGGGGCGGCCGACGCGGCGTCGGTGACGTAGCCACGCAGGAGCTCCAGCTCGGCCGAAAGCGCGTTCTTCTCCTGGGTCAGCCGGGTCAGCTCCTCCTCGACCCGGTCCAGCAGGCTGTTGACCTGGTGCTCGTCGAGCCCGCGCTTGCCCAGCGGAGCGCGCCTGAAGACGATGGAGCGCAGCTGCCCTGGCGTCAGCCGATCGGAGGAGCGCCCGAACGACCCCGGCTCCGACTTGCGCGGCTCGTCCCACTGCGGCTCCTCCCAGGAGCCACCGTCCCCCGCCGCGTCACCGGGCTCGTGCCAGCCGTCGGCCTCGACCTCGCTGTTGACGGTGAAGCCGCCGGACTCGCCGCTGACCTGGAAATCGTTGAAGTGGAACTCGTTGCCGGTATCCGGCTGGCCGGGATGTCCGTTGTGGTAGTGCTGCACCGAGTCATTCATATGGCGAACCTCTGTGTTGGAGTGACCGCGCTCGCGAACCTCTCCAGGCGTATGCGATTGTCGCTGAACCCGTTCTCGCGCAGCATGCTCACCGTGCTGTCGACCATGGCGGGCGGCCCGCACACGTACGCGTCGTAGCCACCCCACCGCCCGTAGCGGCTGACGACCTCGCCCACCGTCCCCAGGGCGGCGACATCTGGATCGCCGATCTCGGACAGCGCGACCCGGACGTTGAGCCAGGAGTAGCGCTCGGCCCAGCTGCGGACGATGTCCAGGTCGTAAAGCCCGTCGGGCTCGCGCGCGCCGACGAACAGGGAGACCCACGGCGGCACCGGCAATCTGATCACGTGCTCCAGGATCGCCTTTATCGGCGCGAATCCCGTGCCGCCCGCGATGAGCAGAATATTGCGCTCGGTATTCGGGTTGAGAGTGAGAGTCCCGACGGGCGCACCCAGTTTGACGATATCGCCCTCGTGCATCTCGCGCACGAGCGCCTGGCTGACCGCCCCATCGGCTTTCACATGAAATTCAATGGTGTTGTCCTGCCTCGGCACATTCGCCATCGAATAATAGCGCCACATATTCGGCCATTTTCTGACCTCGATGGGTGCCGACTGGCCGGGAACGTACGGGAAGGGCTCGTCGACCAGCAGCCGGATCACCGCGGTGTCGATCGCCCTGCGCTCGTGGCTGATCACCTCCGCCGACCAGTGCGGCGGCCGGGTGGTCGAGTCCTGGCGGGCGCCGTCGAGCAGCATCTGGGACACGTTGGCCAGGAACTCGCACCATTCGCGCTCCAGCGAGTCGTCCCAGGCGCTCCCGGAGAAGCGCCGCATGGCGTTCACCACGCTCGCGCTCCACTGTGCGTAGTGCTCGGGCTCGGTGCCGAACTTGCGGTGGCTGCGGGCGAGCTGGTGCAGGTAAGGGGTGATCTCCAGGAGATTCGCGGAATTTTCCACGGTGAACGCGAGCGTGGTCATCAGCCGATCGCGCTGACTCCGCATGTTCACCGGGAACATTTCGCGTAACCGCGGTGCCCGTAGAAACATGTCGGAGAACAGATACAACGGCACGCCATCCCCATACTTGGCGACCAGCTCGAAGTTATCCCTGAGTCGCTGAAAGCCCAACAAGGCCCCCCCAGCAGCGCTACGCCCTTCGAGAAACATGTTACTCAAGCGAGTCTAGACAGGGGCGCTTCTGATGTCCATTAATCCTGGTAATTCAGGTTTTCTGTCTTAGGTGGCCGGCGCCGTCACCGCAGTGCCGGGAGGCGCTCACTCCGGGTGCCCGCCGCACCGCCCCGCCCGGCTGACGACCTTTATCCGGGCAGGTCAAACCCCATGTCAGTCCGTACGTCCCGGCTCCCACGCCAGCAGCCGCTCGCGGATCTCCGCGCGTACGGGCAGGGCCAGCGCGTCCTGGTGCGCCTGGTCCAGCAGCGCGCCGATCCGGACCCGCGTACCCGACTCGGCGGAGCGCACCGCCGCCTCGACCATGGCGAGGCTGCGCAGGTTGCGGGCGATCGCGCCCGACGGCCGCGCGCCCGTCCGCAGCGCCGCGACGAACTCCGCCAGCGCCCCGGCGATCTGCTCCTCGGCACCGCGCGGCACGTTCACCTCGCCGCCAAGGCTGGAGGTGACGCGGTCCTCCCCGTCCCAGGTCGCGGTGCCCGCCGATCCGACGGCCCGCCAGCGGCCGTTCCAGGACGTCTCCAGCCCGTCCGCGCACCAGGCCCCGGTGAACACGTACCGGGTCCCGTCGTCGAAGAGGAACGTCGCCGTGGCCGCCGCGTCGCCCCGGTACCAGCTCCACGCGGGGTTCCAGCTCTCGCACATGACGGAGACCGGCTCGGCGCCGAGCAGGTGGCGGGCCGCGTCGAAGGCGTGGATGGCCATGTCCACCAGCAGCGGCTGCTCCATCTCGTCGCGGAAGCCGCCGAAGCGCGGGCCGCGGAAGAACTCGGTGGTGAGCAGGCCGGGCGTGCCGAGCTCGCCGATGCGCCGGCGGTACTCCGCCAGGGCGGCGAAGTACCGTCGCGACTGGCTGATCATCAACAGCCGGCCGGCCGCCTCCGCGGCGGCGACCTGGACGATCGCCTCGGCCAGCGTCGGCGCGGCGGGCTTCTCGCACAGGACCGGGATCCCGGCGAAGAGCGCCTCGATGTTCACCTCCGCGTGGGCCGCGGGGACGGTGACGTTCACGACGGCGTCCGGATCGGTCGCGGCCAGCAGGCGGCCGAGCGAGGAGTCCACCTTGACGTCCGCGCCGGCCGCGCGGACGGCCGCCTCCGCCCGGGCGGGGTCGAGGTCGGCCACGCCGACGAGCTCGACGCCGGGGGCCGCGGTCAGGGTACGCAGCCAGGCCAGCCCCATCGAGCCGGCCCCGACCTGCACCACCCGCAGCGGGCGCGCCGGATCGGCGAAGGCGCTCATTCCGCGCTCTCCTTGTTCCGCATCGCTCCCTGGTAGCCGTGCCCGGTGAAGAAGTCGCCCGTCTCGTAGCGGAGCAGGGTCGGCAGCTCGCGCCGCGACCGGTCGCCGGCCGCCCATTCGGCCCCGTTGGCGATGACGTGCAGGACGTCCGGATGGTGGTAGACGGGGTAGTCCTGGTCGCCGGGGCTGAAGTAGAAGATCTTGCCGTTGCCGCGCCGGAAGGTGCAGCCGCTGCGGAACACCTCGCCCCCGGTGAAGGAGCTGATGAAGATCAGCTCGTCGGGCGCCGGGATGTCGAACTGCTCGCCGTACATCTCCTGGGCGGGGATCTCGATGGGGTGCGGGATGCCGCGGGCGATGGGGTGGGCCGGGTTCACCGTCCAGACCAGCTCGCGGTCGTTGTCGCTGCGCCAGCGCAGCGTGCACGTGGTGCCCATGAGCTTGGTGAAGATCTTCGACCAGTGCCCGGAGTGCAGCACCACCAGCCCCATGCCGGACAGCACGTGCCGGTGCACGCGCTCGACCACCTCGTCCGCCACCTCGCCGTGGGCGGCGTGGCCCCACCAGGTCAGGACGTCGGTGCCGGCCAGCACCTCCTCGGTCAGGCCGTGCTCGGGGTCGTCGAGCGTGGCCGTCGCGACGGTCGCCCGCTCGCCCAGCCAGTGCTCGATCCCCCGGCGGATGGCGTTGTGCATGCCGTCGGGATAGATCTCGGCCACGCTGGGCTCGGCCTGCTCGTGCCGGTTCTCGCCCCAAACCGTGACGTGGATGGGCCGGACGCGGTCCGCGTTCATGTGGGTCCTTTCCCGGGTTGCCGATCCTTGTGCGGAATGCGCTGGTCGGGTGCGCGCGCAGTCGTTTATCCGATGATGCGCGGCACCACTGGAGAAATGCGCCATAAGGGCCCCTCAGCCCGTCTGCCTGCGTCTTCGCGGCACGAGCGGATGGAGCCTCATGACTTCCGGGTCATGGACACCGATCTGTCAAAGCGCTTAACCAACGTTTGCCTGTGCAGTATGTTGCGCCTGTCACCGGGTGATGTCAACAACAAGTTAAGCGTTTTACGGACACGGCTGGGATATAGTCTCAGTGCTTCGCGAGTATCGACGCACTTCGTCCGAGCCTGGAGGCGCCATCCATGGTCACGATGCGTGAGGTCGCCGAGCGCGCCAACGTCTCCATCGCCACGGTCTCCTTCGTCATCAACGGCACCAAGCGCGTCGCGCCGCAGACCCGGGCCCGCATCGAGGCGGCCATCGAGGAGCTCGACTACCGGCGCAACGTGGTCGCCCGCGCGCTGGCCAGCTCCCGCACGCGCATTCTCGCGCTGCTGCACCCCGACCTGGAGATCCGGCCCAACGCGACGGTGATCCAGTTCGTCATGAGCGCCGCCCACGGCGCCCGCGAGCGCGGCTACGACCTCGTGCTGTGGCCCGTGAACGACGACGAGCAGATGTCGCATCTGCTGGCCGGCGGCCTCGTCGACGGGGCGCTGCTCATGGAGGTGCAGATCCGCGACTCCCGCGTCGACCGGCTCATCGCCTCGCGGGTGCCGTTCGCGCTGATCGGCCGCACCGAGGACGACGACCTGCCGTTCGTCGACATCGATTTCACCGCCACGATCGACGAGGCGGTCGGGCACCTCCGCTCGTACGGCCACCAGCACATCGCGCTGGTCACCCAGCGGACCAAGGCCGCGCCGGAGAACGAGCCCGGCCGCATCATGCGGGCGGAGTCCGCCTACCTGCACGCGATGGCGGCGCTCGGCCGGCCCCCCGTGGTCGTCACCGTCGAGGGCACCTCGGCCGGCGGGCGGGAGGCCGCGCGCACGCTGCACGAGAGGTTCCCCGGCACGACGGCCGTGATCCTGCTCAACGAGGGCGCCTCCGCCGGCCTGGTCAAGGGCACTCGCGAGCTCGGCCTGACCGTGCCCGGCGACCTGTCCGTCATCTCGGCCTCGACCACGAGGGAGCTCGGCGAGATGATCGAGCCGTCGCTGACCGTCATGGCGGCGCCGGCGCCCGAGCTCGGCCGCCTCGCCGCGGACGCGCTGATCGACCAGCTCGAAGGCGTCCAGGACGCGCCGCCCCACATCCTCATCCCCTGCACCCTCGTGCCCGGCGAGTCCGTCGGCTCGCCTCGTCTCCCTGATGAGACCGCAAAACGGGCGACAAGGAATGCCGACGGCAGGTGAGACCGAACATGGCGAACGGTATACATCCACCAGCAGCCGCCATGAGCCCCGCACGCGAGCGGGCTGTGCGCTCGGGGTCACGCCTTACCAGTGAGGACCTGCATGCAAGCCATCACGGTGCGAGACCGTAACGCCGGTCTCGCCGGGATGTCCCTGACAGACATGCCCTACCCCCATGCGGCCGAGAACGACGTCGTCGTGCGGGTGCACGCCGCCGGCTTCACCCCTGGCGAGCTGGACTGGCCCGCCACGTGGTCCGATCGCGCCGGCCGCGACCGGACGCCGAGCGTGCCCGGACACGAACTGTCGGGTGTCGTCGTGGAGCTGGGGTACGGCACCACCGGCCTGAGCGTCGGACAGCGGGTGTTCGGGCTGGCCGACTGGACCCGTAACGGCACGCTCGCCGAGTACACCGCGGTGGAGGCCCGCAACCTCGCCCCGCTGCCGGCGGACATCGACCACACCGTGGCCGCCGCGCTGCCGATCTCCGGGCTGACCGCCTGGCAGGGCCTGTTCGACCACGGCCGCCTCGCCACGGGCCAGACCGTCCTGATCCACGGTGCCGCGGGCGGCGTCGGCTCGATCGCGGTCCAGCTCGCCCGCGAGGCCGGCGCCCGCGTCATCGGCACCGGCCGGGCCTCCGGCCGGGACAGGGCACTCGCGCTCGGCGTCCACACCTTCATCGACCTGCAGGCCGACCGGCTCGAGGACGCCGGCGAGGCCGACGTCGTGTTCGACGTGATCGGCGGCGACATCCTTGACCGCTCGGCCGCCCTGGTCCGGGCCGGCGGCACGCTCGTCACCGTCGTCATGCCGCCCAAGGTCCAGCCCAAGGACGGCCGGGCGGTCTTCTTCGTCGTCGAGCCCGACCGCGCCCGGCTCGCCGATCTCGCCACGCGGCTGAGGGATGGGCGGCTCAGGCCGTTCGTCGGTGCTGTGCGGCCGCTCGCCGAGGCACCCGCCGCATTCGGCCCCGGCAAGCGCGCTCCCGGTAAAACGATCATCCGCGTGGCGGAGGACTGAACCAGGAGACCCACGTGATCGGACGAGCTCCTCTTCCAGCGCCGAACAGCAGTACGGCCTCTCCCACTCGCTCGCCGTGAAAGCTCGCGAGGCGAAGCTCCACTTGACGGGCCCGCGGGGCTAGCTGACGATGAGCCCCGCGTCGGCGAGGACGGCCATGAAAATGCCGCCGCAAAGGAGCGCGACGGGCCACACCCGCTGGGTGAGCGCGATCACCATACCGGCGAGCAGTGCGATGAGCGCGAGGATGAGGATGACGTCCATAGTCGATGTTCCTGCCCCTGGAGCGGGGCTCATTCTCTCCAGGCCGGACGATGTGCTGCGGGATCGCCGGAAATTGCGGCCGGCGGGCCCGGAGCCTCACTCCTGACCGAAGTCACCCGTGAGGTGGGTGCGGGCGATCTTGCGGAAGGCGGCCACCAGGCGGCCGCGGTCGCCGGCGCGGGTCGCCAGCACGACGTGGCTCGGCTCGACGCCCTCCAGAGGGATCGCGGTGATGTCGGGGCGCGGGCTGTGGCCGCGGGGACCGGCCGAGACGGCCACGGCCTGACCGGCGGCGATCACCTCGAACTTGTCCTCGATGGCGTCGATCATGGGCCCTTCCGGCGCCGGGCGCCCGTCGGGGCGCGGCTCCAGGAGCCAGAAGGCGCTCCAGTCGGGATCGGACTGCCGCAGCCGCGGCAGGGGCTCGTCGGCGATGTCGTCGAGGGTGACCGACTCCTTGCCGGCCAGGCGGTGGTCGAGCGGGACCAGCAGCACCCTGGGCTCGTCGTAGAGGACCGTCACGTCCAGTCGGTCGGTCGGGAACGGCAGCCGGGCCACGGCCGCGTCCACCCGGTGCTCCAGCAGTGCCGCGCGCGCTTCGTTCCAGCTCAGATGCGTGGTCCGCACGTCGGCGTCGGGGTGCTGGTGACGCAGCTCGCGCACGGCCGGGGTGACGATGAGGCCCCCCGCGTAACCGATGGTGACGCGGCTGGGCTGCGCGGCGGCCCGGGTGCGCGCCGCGACCTGGGAGGCGGTCCGCAGCAGCGTCCTGGCCAGCGGCAGGAAGACCTCGCCCGCCTCGGTGAGCCGGCTGCCCTGCGGGGTGCGGTCGAGCAGGCGGGCGCCCAGCTGGTGTTCGAGCCGGCGTATCTGCCTGCTCAGCGACGGCTGCGTGAGGTGGAGGTCGGCGGCGGCGCGGCCGAAGTGCCGGTGCTCGGCGACGACCGTGAAGCAGCGCACCAGGCGCAGGTCGAGGTCCGGATCCAGCGGCGATGAGTCGGGCATATGGCCACTCTAGCTGTGGTGATGCACGAATCGTATCGCGGCTTGCGAAACATTCATTGGACGGGGAACGCCGCGCGGGCGCAAGGTGGGATCACCGGCCCGGCACCGTCGCGGTGATCGAGCGGGCCGGTCCCCATCTTCCGAAAAGGAGTACAGCCATGCGTGTCTTCGTCACCGGTGCGTCCGGATTCGTCGGCAGCGCCGTCGTCCGGGAGCTGCTGGACGCCGGGCACCAGGTGCTCGGCCTCGCCCGGTCGGACCAGGCCGCCGCGTCGCTGACGGCCGCGGGGGCCGAGGTGCACCGCGGCTCCCTGGAGGACCTCGGCAGCCTGCGCGGCGCGGCGGCCGGCTCCGACGGCGTCATCCACCTGGCGTTCATCCACGACTTCTCCGACTTCCAGTCCGCCGCCATGACGGACCGGCGGGCCATCGAGGTGCTGGGCGAGACGCTCGCGGGCTCCGATCGCCCCTTCGTCATCACCTCGGGAACCGCGGGTCTGGCGCCCGGCCACCTCGCGACCGAAGTGGACGCCCCGGCTCCCGAGTCGTTCGCGGCGCTCAGGTTCGCCTCGGAGGTGGCGGCTCTGTCGTCGGCCGAGCACGGCGTGCGCGTCTCGGTGGTACGGCTCCCGCCGACGGTGCACGACAAGGGCGATCACGGCTTCGTCCCGCAGCTGATCGGCATCGCCAGGGCCAAGGGCGTGTCCGCGTACCCGGGCGACGGCGCCAACCGCTGGCCCGCCGTGCACCGGCTCGACGCCGCGCGGCTGTTCCGCCTGGCCCTGGAGACGGCGCCCGCGGGCACGCGGCTGCACGCGGTCGGGGAGGAGGGCGTCGCGGTACGCGAGATCGCCGAGGTCATCGGCCGGCATACAGCGCTGCCGGTGACCTCGATCCCCCTTGCGGAGGCGGACGGCCACTTCGGCTTCCTCGGGTCCTTCTTCTCGACGGACATCCCGGCCTCCAGCGAGGCGACCCGCAAGCAGCTCGGCTGGCAGCCCGTACATCCCGGGCTCATCGCGGACCTCGAACAAGGCCACTACTTCGGCTGAACCGTCCACACAGGAGGCCTACATGCCCGCAGCACTGATCACCGGCGGCACCAGCGGCATCGGCCGGGCCACCGCCGAGCTGCTCCATCGCCGGGGATACCAGGTGATCGTCACCGGGCAGAACCCCGGCACCATCGCCGCGGCCCAGCGGGAGCTCCCTGAAGACATCGTCGTCTTACGCGCCGACGCCCGGTCCCTCGCCGACGCCGACCGCGTCGCGGAAGAGGTCCGGCGGCGCTTCGGCACGCTCGACACCGTGTTCCTGAACGCCGGAATCGTCCGGCCGCAACCGATCGAGTCCTTCGACGAGGCCACCTACGACGACCTGTTCGGCGTCAACGTCAAAGGCCAGTTCTTCACCCTGCAGAAGGTCCTGCCCCTGCTCGCCGACGGCGGGTCGATCATCTTCAACGTCGGCGTCGGCGCCACCAGGGGGCTCCCCAACGGGTCGGTCACCGTCGCCACCAAGGGGGCGCTCCTTGCCCTCGTGCCCACCCTCGCGCTGGAGCTGGCGCCCCGGCGCATCCGGGTGAACGCCATCAGCCCCGGCCCGATCGCGACCGGGATCTGGGCCAAGCGGGAGCTCGCGCCGGAAGTGCTGGAGGAGGCCGCCCGCGCCACGGTCTCCCGGATCCCGCTCGGCAGGATGGGGACCGGCGAGGAGATCGCCGAGGCCGTGGCGTTCCTCGCCACCGCCGGATTCGTCACCGGCGAGAACATCGTCGTGGGCGGCGGCGTCGGGATCGGCGCATAGCGGCGGATTCGGGGTCGGCGCGTGGCGGCCAGTTCGGGGTCGGCGCGTGGCGGCCGGTTGGGGGTCGGCGGGTAGCGGCCGGGTGCCCGGGTCAGACCGGCACCGGGTGGAACCGGTCAGGGGCGGTGGTCAGCGCCGGGTAGTCGGTGTAGCCGAGCTCCGTGCCCCCGTACCAGTACTCGTCGCGCACGGGGTTCAGCGGCGCGCCGCGGCGCAGCCGTTCGACCAGGTCGGGGTTGGCCAGGAACGCCCGGCCCAGCGAGATCAGGTCGGCGCCCGCCGCGAGGAGCCGTTCGCCCTCGTGCCGGCCGCCGTCGGCGGGGAGCGGGCTCGGCCAGGGCAGCGCCGGGTTGGCGATCAGCGTGGCCGGCCAGTCGCCGCGGATGCGGTGGAACAGGGCCTGCTCGGGATCGGCGAAGACGACGTGCAGGTAGGCCAGCCCCGCGTCCGCGAGCCTGCCCACGAGCGCCGGGTAGACGCTCTCGACGTCGTGCTCGCGCATGGCGTTGGCCGTGACCCCGGGCGCGATGCGCAGGCCCACCCGGGCAGCGCCGACCGCGTCGGCGACGGCCTCCACCACCTCGACCGCGAAGCGGATGCGGCCGGCCGCCGAGCCGCCGTAGCCGTCGGTACGGCGGTTGGTCTCCCCCGACAGGAACTGGTGGATCAGGTAGCCGTTGCCGCCGTGCACCTCCACCCCCTCGAACCCGGCGTCGATGGCCCGCCGGGCGGCGGCGGCGAAGTCGGCCACGGTGGAGCGGATCTCCGCGACGGTCATCTCACGGGGCACGGCCCCGGGCCTGGACCCGCCGGGGGTGTGGATCGGGTCGGGGAAGGCCACCGGCGAGGGCGCGACCGGCGTCAGCCCGGTGGTGTCCGGGTGGCCGATCCGGCCGCCGTGCTGCAGTTGCAGGAACATCCGGCCGCCCGCCGCGCGCACCGCGTCGGTGACGCGCCGCCAGCCTGCCACGTGCGCGTCGCGGTAGATGGCGGGGATGTTGGGATAGGTCTGCCCGACCGCGTTAGGCGTGCTGGCCTCCGCGATGATCAGCCCCGCGGAGGCGCGCTGCGCGTAGTACGTGGCCATGATCGGCTCAGGGACGCCGTCGGCTGTCGCGCGGTTGCGCGTCAGCGGCGCCATCACCAGCCTGTTGGGCAGGTGCAGAGCGCCGAGCCGGGCGGGCTCGAACAGGCGGGAGGTGAACGCCGTGCTTTCCATGGTCATCAGATCCGATCTCTCAGGTGTGCCGGTGGTGCCACTGCTGACTGTGCCGCTGAGCGCTTCGGAGTCCCTGACGGTCCGCTGACGGCCGGCCGCCCGGCCGTGTGTACGGTGGCCACTGTGCGGTTCGGAGTGCTTGGTCCACTGATGGTGTGGGACGACGAGGGCGAGCCGGTCAAGGTCCTCGAAGTCAAGGTCAGAGCGCTGCTCGCCGATCTGCTCGTGCACGAGGGCCGGCCGGTCTCCGCCGACCGGCTCATCGACGACCTGTGGGGCGCGCAGCCGCCGGGCAACCCCGCCAACGCCCTTCAGGCCAAGGTCTCCCAGCTGCGCCGGGCTCTCGGCCGCGACCGCGTGGCCTACCAGGCGCCCGGATACCGGCTGCGCCTCGGTCCGGACGACGAGGTGGACGCGGACCGCTTCCACTCCTTGGTGGCCGAGTCCCGGTCGGCCGGCGCGGGAACGCGGGTCGCCCTGCTCACCGAGGCGCTGGGGTTGTGGCGCGGGCCGGCGTACGCCGAGTTCGCCGACGCGGAGTTCGCCCGTACGGCGGCGCACCGCCTGGCCGAGCAGCGCCTCGCCGTCGTGGAGGAGCAGGCGGAGACCCGCTTGGCGGCCGGCGACCACCTCCTGCTGACCGGGGAGCTGGCCGGCCTGGTGGCCCGCCATCCGCTGCGCGAACGCCTGCGCGCCGTCCAGCTTCGGGCCCTCTACCTGGCCGGCCGCCAGAGCGAGGCGCTGGCCTCGTACGCGGAGCTGCGTGAGCGCCTGGCGGAGGAGCTCGGGGTCGATCCGAGCCCTGAGCTGGCCCGGCTGCACCAGGCGATCCTGCGCCAGGACCCATCACTCGGCCCCTCTCCGGGCAGCGGCCCCAGTGCCCCAGGCAGCGACCCCCGCGCCCTGAGCGGCGGTCCCGGCGCTCCGGCGCACGCGGGTCCCGACGACCGCCCTTCGTCGAATCTCCCCGCACCGCTCACCGCCCTGATCGGCCGCGAGGACGCTCTGGACCAGGTCAGCAGGCTCCTGAACGGCGCCCGCCTGGTCACGCTGACCGGACCTGGCGGGGTCGGCAAGACCCGCCTCGCCGTGGAGGCCGCGACCCGCCTCTCCCACTCCCCCGCAGGACAGGTGGCCGACGGGGTGTGGCTGGTGGAGCTCGGGGCCAGGCGCGGGGACGTGACCGACCTCGCGCAGGCGGTCACCACCACACTCGGCCTCCACGGCGACATCCCAGCCGGCCCGCCCGGGCTCGGCACACCCATGGCCCCACCGGGGCTCGGCACGCCCCTGGCCCCACCGGGGCTGAGC
>NZ_VCKX01000237.1 GCF_005889725.1 Nonomuraea zeae | reverse complement strand
GCCCACGCCGCGACGCCACGACCATGGAGGAAGTCATGCCCCCCGCCCCCGCGACCGTCCAGATCCCGGGCTATCTGGCCGGCACCTGGAAAGCCGACCCGGTGCACTCCGAGATCGCTTTCACCGTCCGCCATCTCATGATCAGCAAGACGCGTGGCCGGTTCACCGGCTACGACGTCACGATCGTCACGAGCGAGGACCTGCTGGGCTCGTCGGTGGCCGTGACGATCGATCTCGCGTCCATCGACACCGGCAGCGACATACGTGACAACCACCTTCGCAGCGCCGACTACCTCGAGATCGGCACCTATCCGACGATGAGCTACCGCTCGACCGGCATCCGCCAGGCCGGCGACGGTTGGGCCATCGACGGTGAGCTGACGTTGCACGGCGTCACCAGGCAGGTACCGCTGGCCGTCGAGGTGAACGGGTTCGGCCCGGACCAGTGGGGTGGACAGCGGGCCGGATTCTCCGCGACCGCCGAGATCAACCGGCGCGACTTCGGCATCGACATGAGTGCCCCGATGGAGGGCGGTGGCGTCGTGGTCGGCGACAAGGTGTCGATCAGCCTCGAGATCCAGGCCGTTCTCCAGAAGTGACCCGACCGGACGGGCAGCCGCAAGGCCCCATCCACCGATCGGGTGGTGTCCCGATTCCGCGGTTCGGCCGAGCGGGATCGGGACAGCGCCGCTCTGGGTCCAGCGCCTCGTCGAGCTGAGAAGGATTGCCATGAGCGCCGATCCCGGCATCGTCATCATCGGAGCGAGCCTGGCCGGCGCGACGGCCGCCCAGGCCCTCCGGCTCGACCACGGCTACGACAGGCCGATCACCCTCGTCGGCGACGAACCCCACCTGCCCTACCAGCGCCCTGCCCTGTCCAAGGGCTACCTCCTGGGCACCAGCGGGCCCGGCGCCCTCGACGTCCTGAAGCCGCGGTTCTACGCCGACCAGGACGTCACCCTGGCACTCGGCGCCCCCGCCACCGCCCTCGATCTGGACGCCCGGCGGGTACGGCTGGCCGACGGCACCGAGTTTCCCTTCACCCGGGTGCTGATCGCCACCGGCGCCCGCCCGCGCCGCCTCCAGGTGCCGGGCGCCGATCTCGACGGCGTTCGCTACCTGCGCAACCGCGACGACGCCGAACACCTGGCCGCGGCCCTGCGCGCGGCCGGCGAGGTCGTCGTCATCGGCGCGGGCTGGCTCGGCTCCGAACTCGCGGCCGCCAGCCGGGCGTTCGGCAACCACACCACCGTCATCGACCCCCTGCCCGCACCGCTCTACTACGTGCTGGGCGACCAGCTCGGCGGCCTCGTCGCCCGCCGCCACCGCGACCAGGGCGTGAACCTGCTCCTCGGCGACGGCGTCGAGGCCATCCTCGGCACGCGCTCGGTCGAAGCCGTCCAGACCATCACCGGACGGACGATCCCCGCCGACCTCGTCATCGTCTGCGTCGGCGCCACCCCCAACACCGAACTCGCCCGGGCGGCGGGACTGCACGTGGACGGCGGCATCCTCACCGACGCGCACTTGCGCACCTCGCACCCGGCCGCCGTGGCCGCCGGCGACGTCGCCCGCCACCAGCACCCGCGCTACCTGAACCCGGTACGGATCGAACACTGGGACAACGCCGTGATCCACGGCACGGCCGCCGCGGCCACCCTGCTCGGCAAGCCCCCGACCATCGACCACGTCCCCTACTTCTTCTCCACCCAGTACGGTTCCACCCTCGAATACCTCGGACTCCCCACCATCTGGGACCGCATCGTCATCCGCGGCGAGCACGCCACTCCCGGATTCACCGCCTTCTGGCTCGACCACGGCATCCCGGTGGCCGCCCTGACCATCGACCACCAGGGCGCCGCCGATCACCTGCGCACCCTCATCGCCGCCGCGCGCCCCGCCGCCCCGCGACAACTCGCCGACCCCGGCACACCCTTGCCGGACCTCCTGCCGGACGCGCCGAGCCGTACCTCGCGAGACCTCCGCGCTGGTGCCTGACCGGCAGGACACCCGGCACTGTGACGATCACGAAGCGCGTCCTCAGCGCTTCTGCTGTGGTTCGCCGGTGATCCAGTTCCAGTTGGCGATCGTGGTGCGCATCAGGCGGGCGGCGGTGGAAAGGCGGCTGTCGGCGCCCCAGTACAGGGTGACCGCGCGCCGGCAGTCAGGGCTGTCGACGGGGACCCAGGCGGCGGGGACCCGCATGGAGCTGGTCCGGGCGAAGGCGGGGACGAGACCGATGCCGAGCCCCGCGCTGATCAGGGCCGCGATGGAGCTGAGCTCGTCGACCTCGCAGACGATCTTCGGGGTACGGTCTCGTGCGGCGAAGAGCCGGTCCAGGAGGCGGCGTTGCCAGTGCCCCTTGCGGGCGCTGACGAAGGGCTGGCCGGCGAGCTCGTCGATGCTCACCGACGTACGGCTCGCCAGCGGATGGTCTAGCGGCATGGCCACACCGACCGCCTCATCGAGCAGCGGGACCGCCTCCAGTCCCTCAGCGGAGATCGGCTGGGAGGCGACGCACAGGTCGACGTCCTGGGAGCGCAGGTGACGGCCCATGTCCTCGGCCGCCATCCAGCGGAGCTCGACCTCAATGGCCGGATGAGCTCGTTTGAAGGCCGCCAGCGGCCCGGTGAGCGTGAGGAAGGTCTCCGACGCGAGCCGTACGGTGCCCACACCCTCGCTGACGGCCTCGGCGACGGCTCGCCGCCCCGCATCCAGCTCGCCCAGAGAGCGTTCGACGTGATCGCGGAAAAGCTTGCCCGCGTCGTTCAGCCGCAGCCGGCCGCTCCGGTCGAACAGCGGGGTGCGCAGCTCGCTCTCCAGCCGGGCGATGGTCCGGCTCAGCGACGGCTGGGCGACGCGAAGCTCCTCGGCCGCGGCGCTGAGGTGTTCCAGCCGCGCCACCACCAGGAACTGCCTGAGCGAGTTCAGCTCCATCACGCCTCCAGCTACATAGCGCGCCTATTATATCAATCTTCGACAATATAACTTGCGAGCCATAGTGTCCGGATCTGTTCGCACCTCGAGTGGAGGGTCACCCGCCTGCGAGGAGACCGGCCGGCAGGTAAGGGGAGGTGACGTGGATGGTCCAGCCCCGGCGGCGGGCATGGCAGGCAAGGGCCAGGATGTCGAGGTTGATCGCGGCCTTCGGATCGTCCGCGCGGTCGGCGACGCTGTAGTGATCGCGGTGCGCTTCGAGCGCGTCGAGCAGGGCCAGGTTGAAGCTTTCCTCGTCGCCCTCGACCAGCTGGGAGAGCAGCACCGCCGGTGGCGGGAAGAAGCCCCAGTTCTTGGCCTTCTCGCAGTCGTGCAGCGCGCGGTCGGTGGCGGGTTCGGGGTCGATGCCGCGCAGGTAGTCGTGCAGGGCCCGGCGGTAGGAGGCGAAGGCGGAGGTGTCGTTGCGCAGGGCTACGGGGCCGGCCAGGACGACGGGGGCCAGGTCCGCGCGGGTGCCGGTGATCAGGGCGAAGGTCATGGCGGCGTGCCAGTGGCCGGGCTCGGTATCGTCGTCGGCGGGCACGGTGAACGCGCGGTCGTCGATCGTCACCTCGACGCCGGTGCCGGGCTCGGCGAGGGCGGCGCGAAACAGCGCGGCACCCAGCTGGGAGGCCAGGCGCAGGTTCTCCCGCTGCGGGTCTGTGACGTCGCCGGACAGCGCGGCACGTGCTTGGAAAAGGCGCCCCTGATGTCCCATCGCCTGCCACAGTCCCCAGGCCTCCGCGGAGTTTCCGGTGAGGGCTTCTCGGGTGTACTGCTCGAACAGGGCCTCGCTCTCGGCGTCCAGGGGCTGGGGACTGCCGGGACGCTTCACCGGCACGGGCCCGTCGGCCAGCTCGGCGACCGCGTCCGGACGCCGGTTGCGGCCGTACTCCCCCACCCGCGGCCCCAGGACCTCGAACCGGGTCACCAGCGCGCGCGGGAGATAGCCGGTGTCGATCAGCGGCGTCCAGCTGTGCCGGTGGCGGGCGAGGGCGGCGAGCGCGAGCGGGAGGAGGGGAAGCAGGGTGCGGGGCCGGGCGCCAGGGGCGCTTGCGCTGTGGGGAAGGAGCAGCTTGACCAGATCGGCGCGGAAGGTCTCCAGGTCCTCGCCGGCCAGGGCGCGCAACGCGTGGAGCGCGATGCTGTGCGGGTGGTCGACGAGGTTCGCGTCGAGCTCGCCGGCCAAGGCGCGCACCCGGCCCAGCGCCGCGTCGATCGCGGCCAGCTGCTGCTCCCCCGACGGAGGACAGGCCGCCTGGTCGTCTCCGGTGTCGCCGATCACGTACGCCATCAGGCCGTTGATGAGCTCCACGGCCGGACGCCCGGCACCGCCCCGCTGAGGAGCCTGGCGGGCGAAGTGGAACGCCTCCCCATGCCGTTCCACCTTGCCGGCCAGAACCGCCAGGCAGAACGCGTCCAGCCACTGATCCGCGGTGATGGAGGTCCGGCGGCCCTCGGATTCGCGCTCGTAGCCGATCCCGAAGTTGAGGTAATTGAGGAAGACCTGGAAAGAGGTGAGCGGGTAGTACGCGGCGTAGGCCACGGCGCCCGCGGCGGCCTCGGCAGCGTCCTCCAGGGCCGCCTTGGCCTCGGGAGTGCCGAGATCGGGTGTCTCGACCGAGAGCGCACCCAGATAGTCCAGGAACTCCCGCGAAATCAGCCACCATTCCGCATCGGTCATCGGCCCGGCCTTCGACATGGAGCGGACCATCGCGCCGATCCTGTTGCCGAAGTCCTCGCGGGCCGCCGCGACCACGGCCTCACTCACCTGGTGACGCTCTATCCGCACTTCCCACCTCTGTGCCCATGGAGTGGTCCCACAGCTTGACGGGAAGAGCATCAGCTTCGCAAATCGGACCGTGTATCACTCACTCAGGACACCAGCCCGGTTTCGAGCGCTCCGTCACCGCGTTGGAGACGGTGCCCGGCCCGCGGGGGCCCGCAGGAGGTCCCGCCAGTCGGCGGGCCAATTGGCCAGCGCAAGCGCGCCGGCGATGACGAGGTGTGTCGGCGCGGCCCAGCTTTCGCTCAGGCCGTCCGGGCTGATGATGTGCGTGGTGACCGCTCCGGTCAGCACGAACGCCAGCGTGGTCGCGCCCAGGAAGCGCGTTCGCCTGCTGGGGATGACGAGCAGGACGGCGGCGAGGCCTTCCAGGCTGCCGACGACGAAGCGCATCCAGGACGGGTAGCCCCATTCGACGAACTGCACCGCGTAGGGCGGGCCGAAGAACGTCTCGCCGGGCCAGTACTTGGTGATGGCGCCCAAGGCGAACTGGAGGGCCACGAACCAGTACACGCCGGTCATCAAGCGTCGCGGCCAAACTCGGGTGGTCATACATTTGTCCTTTGCAAAGTGGTGGTGACTGGAGCTCCGTGCTCGTGCACGGGTGCTCTCCGGCGCGGGCTCGGAGGTCACCTCGGCGGTGGTTCGCCGGTCAATTGGTATGACAGGCCGTGACGGAGGAATGTGACGCGCGCGGCGTGATGGCATTCGGCCGCGGTGGGACCATGGAGGTGCTCCGCGGGAGGAGGTGGCCCTCATCAAACCCGAATCCACCGTCGGGCCCGCGTTGTCGGTCAGGCACTTGTCGAAGCGGTTCGGCGACAGGGTCGCGTTCGACGATGTCTGCTTCGAGGTGGAACGAGGAGAGGTGTTCGGATTCCTCGGCCCGAACGGAGCGGGCAAGACGACGACCGTGCGGACGCTCGGCACGCTGCTGGCCCCCACCTCGGGCGAGGCGACGGTCGCCGGGCTCCCGCTCACCCCGGCCAACGCCGCGCGGATCCGCCGCCGGATCGCGATCATGCCCGAATCGCCGGGCCTGTACCTGCGCCTCAGCGTGCTGGAGAACCTGCGGTGCTTCGCCGACCTGTACGAGATCCCCGACCCGGCGGCCCGCATCGGCGACGCCCTTCGGGCCATGAACCTGACCGGCCGGGCCAGCGACGTCTGCGGCACGCTGTCCAAGGGGCTGCGCCAGCGGGTGGCGCTGGCCAGGGCGCTGCTGGCCGACCCCCAGGTGCTCTTCCTCGACGAGCCGACCTCCGGCCTGGACCCGGTCGCCGCCCGCGAGGTCCAGGAGCTGATCGACGGGCTGAGCCGGCGCGGCGTCACCGTCTTCCTGACCACGCACCGCCTGGCCGAGGCCGAGCGGCTGTGTGACCGCGTCGCGATCCTGAACACGACGGTACGCGTGATCGGCCGGCCCGGGGAGCTGCGCGAGCGGCTGTTCACCCCGGCCCTGACCGTCCGCGTCGCCGCTCCGCTCGCCGATCCCGGCCAGGTCTTCGCCGGCCTGCCCGCCGTCGAGGGCTGGCGCCCGGACGGCGCGGCCGGCTACGTCCTGGAGGTGTCCGCGCCGGACGCGGCCGCGCCCGCGGTGACCCGGGCGCTGGTGGCGGCGGGCGCCGACGTGCTGTCGATCAGCCGTACGCGCCACTCGCTGGAAGACGTCTACCTGGAGCTGGTGGAAGGGGTGGGAGCAGGGTGACGATCAGCAGGCGACGGGTGCGGGCCATCGCGCTCAAGGAGCTGTACGAGTACCGGCGCAATGCCGCCATTTTCGGCACCATGGCGATCCTGCCGCTGATTTTCCTCATCCAGCCGCTGATCCAGGTCTTCGCCCTGCCGGCCTCGGCCGCGACGGCACTGCGGCACGAGCACACCCTGCTCTACCTGCTGGCCATC
Organism: Nonomuraea zeae; assembly: GCF_005889725.1. GTDB lineage: Bacteria > Actinomycetota > Actinomycetes > Streptosporangiales > Streptosporangiaceae > Nonomuraea > Nonomuraea zeae. The sequence goes on along the minus strand of NZ_VCKX01000237.1, from coordinate 13,019 downwards.
CCGGTGCTGGTCCCCGCCGTTCCGGCCGCGTACGCGGTGGTCGGCGAACGGCTGCAGGGCACGCTCGAACCCGTGCTCGCCACCCCGATCAGCCGCCGCGAGCTCCTGCTCGGCAAGGCCCTGGCCGCCTTCATCCCCTCGGTCGCCATCGCCTACGGCGTCTTCGCCCTGTTCGTGGCCGTCGTCGAGATGTTCGCCCGGCCGGCGATCGCCTCCGCGTTCATCCGGGGCCCCGAACTGCTCGCCCAGCTCCTGTTCACCCCGCCGCTGGCCGCCTGGTCCGTCTGGGTCGGCATCGCCGTGTCCGCCCGCGCGCGCGACCCGCGCACCGCGGCGCAGCTCGCCCTGCTCCTGAGCCTTCCGACGGTTGTGGTCACCACGCTCATCGCCGTCAACGTCATCCCCGCCACCCTGCTCGTGGCGCTCGTACTCGGGTCGGTCCTGCTGATTGCCGACTTTCTCGGGTGGCGGGCGGCTTCGGCTGTGCTCGATCGCGAACGGCTCATTTCCGGCATCACGTGATCCGGCTTCCGGGCGGCGACGTGGCCGAGGTCATGGTGGCTGCTCAGGCTGCCGAGGTGAACGCATCTGGCCGGGTCACTGGCGGGAGAGCGCGCGAGTGAGGCCGGCCAGGATGGTCGTGGCCAGGATCCACCCTGACGTGATCATCGCGGCGGCGAGCCATTGCTGTGGGCCGCGCGGGCCGAACGCGGTCTCCTGCCCGAAGCTGATGATCGGCAGGAGCAGGTCCAGGCTGTAGAGGAAGGCGTTGAACGGGGGTGCCTCGCCTGGCTTGAAAGCCGGTGGCTGGTGGAAGGCGAAGACGACCGTGCCGATGAGGACAACGGCGGCGAGCCAGAGCGCGGCGCGGAACGGGCGGTAGCCGTACCCGACGGTCCAGTCCTGCACGTACCCCCACAGCCGTACCCCGAGCCGCTGCCCTGTGCGACGGCGACGCTGTTTGGCCAGCAGCACGTCCCGTGCGGCCTCGTCGTGACCATGCCTGCGGTAGACGGAGGCCAGCTGCTCGTACGGCTGGGGCTGATAGGACTCCTTGGCCAGCCAGCCAAGACGCTCCTGGACGGGAAGCGGAGCCTCCAGGCTGTCGTAGGTGAAGCCGTTCATCATCAGGTGCGCGGGCCACTGGCCGGGAACGTCATCGAGCACGCCGACTCGGGAGTGGCGGAGGTCGACGGCGCGGAGCAGTGCGGTCTGAGGCCCGATCTTCAAAGATCCCGCTTCGACGCCACGGAGGTGAAGGTCGCCGTCGATGGTGGTCTCCGCGAAACACAGTGTGGCGGCAATCCGGCAGTTTCTGATCGAGAGGGTGCCCTGGGCCGTGAACCCTTCGCAGCAGTCGATGCCACCGCCCACGTTCACCTCCCATAAGGCCAGGACCCGACCGCCGGGGTTGCTCAGTGAAGCGCCGTGGAACTCCATGCTGCCCTCGACCTTGGTGCCGATGAGCACGATCTCCCCATCGGCGCTGAAGCCTTTGCTGCAGCTGAGCCGGCCGGTGGCCCCCAGCCGCCGCAGGGAAAGCGCCGTCGCTCCCGGGTTGGACAGCTTCCCGCCGTCGAGGTTGACCGATCCGCTGACCTGGGTGGAGTCCAGGAAAACCTCTCCGGCCGCCTCGAAGCCGGGTGTGGCTCGCAGGCCACTGCCGATCTCCATCAGCGGGGCGTTCAGCGCGCGTCCTCCCGCATTGGCGAGGCTCGCGTGAGCAAGGGAGAGCGGACCGGCCACGTGGGCTCCGCGCAGCAGGACCTCGCCCTCGGCCGTGAAGCCGTCATTGATGAGCAGCCCACCCTCGACGGTGAGTCTTTCCGCGTTCATGGCGATGCCGCCGGGGTTGGAAAGCCGGGCTCCGCCGAACGCACACCGGCGTCTGACCCGGGCGTCCTGCACGCTCAGCTCGCCGCAGGACCGAAAACCATGGCCGCACACCAACCCGCCCTCGACGACGATCCCCTCGGCGGTGAGACTGAAGCCGCCTGCGCGTCCGACCCGCGTGCCGTCGAGGGTCATCATCCCGCCGACCCTGGCGCCCGCGAGGCGTATCTCGCCGTCGATGACGGCGTTCGCACACAGAAGATCACGCTCGACGTTCAGGCCCTCGGCATGTACGGCCGGATCTGCGTGGATCTGCGCGTCGCTGAGGTTCATCGTTCCGGCCACCTGTGCCCCGGCCAGGTGAATCGGGCCGTTCATCACGCAGCCTTCCAGGCGCAGGCTCCCGCCGATCACGGCATCTGCGGCCTGCAGTCCGGGCAACCGGGAACCCGCGAGGTCGACCAGGCCGGTGCGGGCTCCGGTGAGGACCGGCGCCTCCTCGAACTCGCACTTGGTCAAGATCACAGGGTGCTGAACCTCGGCGTGGGACAGGTCCAACCGGCCGGCGATCCGCGCTCCGGACAGGTGCAGGCCAGGCGTCTGCCCTGGAAGGCGTTCCTGAGCGCCGAGCAGCATCCTTGCGATGACCGCGGCCCGGACGGGGGTGCCGGGAAGATCTACTGGACGCGCTGAGGGGAACGCCTCCCAGAGGGCGAGTTCCGGCTCGGACAGATCCTCGTTGATCACAGGGCACTCCCGGGACGTCGCACGCGTCGGTACACCCTCTCATTCTCGTGGCTCGCCCTCTGGAAGGCCGGGCTGCGGGCGCGTTCAGAGCTGCCGGACGATGCAGTCGAGCAAGCGGCCCGGCGCTGAGCACGATGTCGACGATCACGACAAGCCCTGACGTTTGGCGGCCTGTCATCAGATGGCCAGGCGGAAGCGCTCGCCGAGGCCGGTGAGGCGTTCGACGGGTTCGTTGGCGAAGACGATCCGCAGGTAGTGCCCCCCGCTGGGACCCCAGCCGTCCATGGGAGTGGCTGCGATCTTCGCCCGGTCGAACAGGCGCCGGGACAGCTCGGAGGCGGTCAGTTCCAGGGGTCTGGTGTCGACGAGGAGTGACCAGCCGCCGTGCGGCCGGATGACCGGGTAGGCGGCGAGCTCGTCCAGGACCGTCTCGCAGCGCTGTTGCCATGTGGCGGTGGCCGCGGCGACGTCGGCATCGGCGTCGGGTGCGTCCAGCGCGGCGGCCACCGCTTGCTGGGCCAGGCCGACCTGGCACACGACGTTGATCAGGCCGACGAGGCGGATGTCGGCCAGGATGGGGGCAGGGCCGACGACCCAGCCGACGCGCCAGCCGATGAGCCGCAGTTCCTTGGAGGCCGAACCGACGGTGATGGTGTGCCGTGCCAGACCCTCGTGGGCCGCAGGGTGGCTGGGCGGGCGGCCGTCGAAGCGGATGCGTTCCATGGCCGCGTCGTAGATCAGCCAGGCGTTGTGGCGTTCGCAGGCGTCCGAGAGGGCGGACCAGTGGCGCTCGTCCAGGACGAGGCCGGTCGGCATCGCCGGCCCCATCATCAGGACCGCCGCCGTGTCGGGCCCGACGGCGTCGGCGAGTCGTTCGGGGTCGACGGTCCAGCCGTCCGCGGTGGGCTGTGCGGGGACGAAGCGGGGAACACCGCCTGCGAGCCGGACGCGGTTGACCAGGCCCGCGTAGATGGGGTCGCACAGCACGACTTCCTGCCCGCTTTCCACGGTGGCGAGCAGCGTGTTGAGTATGCCGTTGAGCCCGCCGGCCACGCTGACGCATTCGGTGCCGGGGTCGTAGTGGCGCCCGCAGATGCGCCCGACGTGCCCGGCGGCGGCCTCGCGGAGGGAGCGATGCCCTTGGAACGGCAGATAGCTGTTGGCCGCGTCGTCGTCGACGGCGGCATGCGTGGCGGCCAGGGCGACGGCGGGCGGCCGCAGGTCGGTGTCGAGGTTCTCCAGTCGCAAGAACTCCGGATCGTCCATCGCGTCAGCCGCGTCACCGATGGTGTCCACACCGATGCCCGGGATGTCGCGCAGCCGCGTCACCGTCATGTCGCCTCCGAAGTCGAAACCGTTTCACTGGTACAGGCATATCACTATGCTGATACGCATGGATCTTACGCAAGTGGTGGGGCAGAACGTGCACCGGCTCCGTACGGCGGCCGGGATATCACTGGCCGACCTGGCGTCCGCCAGCGGCATCAGCAAGACCACGCTGCACGGCATCGAACAGGGCCAGGGCAACCCCACCCTGAGCACCCTGTGGGCCCTGGCCACCGCGCTGAAGGCGTCCCTCGGCGAGCTGCTGGAGACGCCCGCCTCGGCCGTCGAGGTGGTACGCGCCGGCGACAGGCGACCGCAGGTCGAGAGTGACACGGTCAGCGCGCGTCTCCTCCACCGCATCAGGCTGCGCGGCACCGTGGAGGTTTACGACATCGCCATCAGCCAGAACACCCAGCACTCCGACGCCCACCTGCCCGGCGTCGAGGAGTGCCTCGTACTCACCTGCGGACGCGTCACCACCGGGCCCGCCGACTCCCTCACCGACCTGGCCGAAGGCGACTCCATCCGGTTCGATGCCGCCCGCCCGCACCAGTACCAAGGCCACGCCGCCCACAACCGCGCCGTCCTTCTCATGGTGCACCCCGACAGCTGAGGAGAGCATCGGCAGGACGAGGGGCCACCACAGAAGGGGCCATCGACGGTCGGCCCAGATCTCGCGGTCGATGGTCCAGTTGTCGCTGCCGGTGGCGGTTCGCTCGCTGGCGGCGATCTGCTTGTCGCGCCTGGGCCGCAGGTAAGGCCTGCACCTGACCGGGCAGAGCGAGCAGGCCTGGCGCCTGACCTGCTGACCTCGGAAGCCGCCTGCCGCACCACCCTCATCGAGGGCGGTGCCGTCAGCGTCCGCAGGTCCTGGTAGGCGAGCCGGTGGTTCTCCGGCCATTCTGCGACGGCCCTCACCGTGCGGTCGGCGTCCTGGTCCGCGCTGAGAAGCGGGTGGCCCTGCACCTCAGCCTGCGCGAGATCGCCGCACGCCTCGGTATCACCAAGGCAAGAAAGCGGACGGGCACCCCCTCCCCGGCCACCGTCCTGCGCATGCTTCGCGACCACGACGAGGCGAACGCCACGGCGCCGGCAGGGGTCGGCGCCGTTCGTGGGATGCCCTCTCAAGTGGTGCGGCCGGTGCGGTTGGCGGACCTGGCACCGCGGCCGACGGTACGTCGCTCTCAGGCCGCGGCATCGTCGTGCGCCGTGGCGGTGGACCTGTCCCGCCAGGCGGCCACGTCCCGCTCGATCAGGTCCAGCTTGACCTGCAGCCGCTCGAGGGTGTCGGGCCCGAGGTACAGGTGCCCTGGCAGCCTGTCCTGGCAGGCGACCTCGTAGATCAGCGCGGCGCCCTTGACCGGGTCGCCGAGCTGGCTGTGGTTGGCCTCGCCGGCCCAGTCCAAGGTCACGTGCGCGGGCGTGCCGTCGTAGGCGTCGATGCGGTGCGCGGCCGTGGACAGGGAGCTGGTGTCGAGGAAGTCGGTACGGAAGACGCCGGGCTCGACGACCATGCACTGGATCCCGAACGGCGCCAGCTCCGCCGACAGCGACTCGCTGATCCCGGCGACGGCGAACTTCGAGGCGGCGTACAGGCTCACCCCGGGTTCGCCCTCGAACCCGGAGCGGGACCCGATGTTGATGATCTTGCCGGAGCCGGCGGCGCGCATGCCCGGCAGCACCGCGCGGGTGAGGTTGATCAGGGCGAAGACGTTGAGGTCGAACAGGGAACGCGCCTCGGCGTCGGTGATCTCCTCCAGCGCGCCGAGCAGACCCCGGCCCGCGTTGTTGACCAGGACATCGATGGCGCCGAAGCGCTCGATCGCCGCCGCGACAGCGCGCGTGATCTCCTCGCCGCGGGTGACGTCGAGCCGGACACCGAGCACCCGGTCGGACTGCTTGAGATCCTCCGGCAGGGCGTCCGGGTTGCGGGCCGCCGCCACCACGGCGTCGCCACCCGCCACGGCGGCGCGAGCGATCTCCAGGCCGAGGCCCCGGGAAGCACCGGTGATGAACCATGTGAACATGTGAACACTCCTTGTCCGTTTGCTGAGTGAAGAGCGGAGGTGCGGGGGACGCGTCCCGCATCCGGCCCGGCTTCCACGAAACCAGCTCCGAACAGCGAAAACAGGCGGCAAAAGGGCCCAAGCCATCGGGGGACAAACTGGGCCACCCTCACGGGCCGCCGCTCCGCAAGAAGGCGCGAAACTGGGTGGTATGGACCGTGAGCAGCACATCAACACCCCGCTGGCGGAGTTCCTGCGCTCGGCCCGCGCCCGGCTCAGCCCGCACGAGGCCGGGCTGGACGAGCCGCTCCTGGGCCGGCGCCGCGTGTCCGGCCTACGGCGCGAGGAACTGGCCCGGCTGGCCGGGGTGAGCGTGGACTACTACACCCGCCTGGAACAGGGCCGCAGCCGCAGCGCCTCACCCGAGGTCCTCGACGCGCTCGCCACCGCCCTCCACCTCGGCGACGCCGAACGCGAGCACCTGCACCTCCTCGCGCGTCCCATGCCCGCCCAGCGCAGACGGCGCCCGCGTCCGCAACGCGTCCACGCGGCCACCTGGCGGCTGCTGGAGACCCTGGAAGCGGCGCGCCGGCCCGCCTTCGTCCTCGGCCGCCGGCTCGACGTCCTGGCCCACAACCGGCTCGCCGGACGTCTGATCACCGACTTCCGCGCCCTGCCCGCGGCCGAGCGCAACCAGGCACGCTTCATCTTCCTCGATCCTCACGCCCGCGAGCTGTACAAGAACTGGGCCGCCGTCGCCGCCGACACGGCCGCCATGCTCCGCCGGGACGCCGGCCGCCACCCCGACGATCCGGCCCTCAGCGCCCTGGTCGGAGACCTGTCCATCCACAGCCAGGAATTCCGCCGCCACTGGTCCGACAACATGGTTCACCAGCGCACCACCGGTAGCAAGGACTACCACCATCCCCTCGTCGGCGACCTCACCATCACCTACCAGGCCCTCACGCCGGCCGACGACCCCGACCAGACGCTGTTCATCTACGACGTCGAGCCCGGCAGCCCGTCCGAGACCGCGCTGCACCTGCTTGCCCAGTGGAACGAGCCGGCAGCCGGCTCTCCAGGGGCGGAGCCGAAGAGCGCCCGAGATGACGCGGACTCAGGGACGCGCCCGGCGTCCACCGCCATGAGACCATGAGGGCGACGCGGCCGCTGGTAGGCCGCACCACCGTGGCGCGGTCACGCCGTCGCGGAGTGGCTCGCCTGCGTGGCGACCTCTTCGTCCGCGATCCACGCGCAGCCGCTGGCCGGACTTCCGGCGAAGGCGATGACCTGGTCGAGGCGGTCACGAGTACGGGTCAGCGCGGCGATCTGGGCATCGATGCGATCGCGTTCGCCGGTCAGCCGGGCCCGCGACTCCGGCGTGCTGACCTTGGCCTCGACGCAGGGCAGCAGCTCGGCGATGGTCCGGCTGGACAGGCCGGCCGCGTAGAGCATCTGGATCAGGTGAACCCGGTCGGCCGCCGACTCGGGGTAGTGGCGCTGGCCGGAGCCGCTCCGGTTCGCCTCCAGCAGCCCCTGCTCCTCGTAGTAGCGCAGGGCCCGTACGCTGACGCCTGACTGCACCGCCAGCTCACCGATACGCACCGTGACCTCCCTCACAGGACTTGCCTCTGACGTCAACGTCAGGTTTTAGCGTATCCGGCATGCAGATCAACGGAGCACACGTGCTGGTCACCGGCGCCAACCGCGGCCTGGGCCGCCAGTTCGCCCTTTCCCTTCTCGACCGCGGCGCCGCCAAGGTGTACGCCACCGCCCGCCGCCCGGACCTCATCGACGTGCCGGGGGTCGTCCCGCTGCGCCTCGACATCACCGATCCGGCGTCGATCGCCGACGCGGTGGCCGCGGCGCCCGAGGTCAAGATCGTCATCAACAACGCAGGCATCTCGACCGGGGCGAACCTGGTCACCGGCGACCTGGACCTGATCCGCCGCGAGATGGACACCCACTTCTACGGCACCCTCAACGTGATCCGCGCCTTCGCGCCCCAGCTGGCCGACGGCGCGATCCTCAACGTGCTGTCGGCGATCTCGTGGCTCGCCTACGACGGTGCGGGCGGCTACCACGCGGCCAAGGCCGCCGAGTGGGCGCTCACCAACAGCGTCCGCCTGGAGCTGGCCGGCCAGCGCACCCTGGTGACGGGCCTGCACCTGGGCGCCGCGGACACCGACATGATGGCCTGGTACGACGGCGACAAGAGCGCCCCGGAGGCGATCGTCGCGGCAGCCCTGGACGGCATCGAGGCGCACCGGCCCGAGGTGCTCGCCGACGGCTGGAGCCGCCAGGTGAAGGCGTGGCTGTCGGAGGACCCGGAGGTCATCTACCGGGAAGCGGCGGCCGCCCTCACCACCTGACCTGCTGAACCTTAAAAGTCACGGCGGACAAGGCCGCGGCCCGCACGCGGGATCCCGGCCAGTCCGTTGAGGGCGCCCACGCCACTGGCGCCGGTTCCGGGAATGCGCGGCGGCCTCAGCCGGAACGCGGGCGCAGTCCGTTGAGAGCGGTCTCGACGATGCTGTCGGCATAGCCGGCGGTGAGCGCGCCGTTGCGCTGGAGCCACCGGTTGAGCAAGGGCCCCCAAAGCATGTCGACGGCCACGTCGAGATCGAGGTCCTCGGCCAGCTGCCCGGCCCGCTGAGCGCTGCGCAGCCGCTGCTTCTTCAGCTCCCTCATCGGCCCGTCCAGCCGCTCCGCGTAGAGAGCGGCGAGCGCCGGATCATGGGTGATCTCGGTGTTCAGGGCGCGCATCGGCTCGTCGTAGCGCGGATCGTTGAGCTCTTCGACCGTGGCGCGCAGCACCGCCTTCAGGTCCGCCTCCAGATCGCCGGTGTCGGGCAGGGCACTCCCTCCGCCGTCCGGCTGCTCGCTGAGCATGAGGAAGGCATCAAAGAGGACCGCCCCCTTGGAGGACCACCAGCGGTAGATCGTCTGCTTGCCGACACCGGCCCGGGCCGCGATGCCCTCGATGCTCAGCTTCGCGTATCCCACCTCCTGCACCAGCTCGAATGCCGCGGCGAGGATGGCCCGCCGGGAGGCCTCGTTCCGGCGGGTCGCGTCGGCGGAGGGCTTGCGCTGTGTCGTCATGCCGCCAACCTAACAAACAACTAGACGAGACGGTCCGTCTTGACTTTGCGAAGAGGAGCCCGTACTGTCACGGTTCACCGAGACGAGACGGATCGTCTCGTCAGAGCGTGCAACCGATCGGAGTTCTCCTATGCGTACCGTCCCGCCCCGCACCTGGTTCATCACGGGAGCCAGCCGCGGCCTGGGCCGCGCGTTCACTCTCGCCGCGCTGGAGCGCGGCGATCGCGTGGCCGCCGCCGCCCGGACCATCGCGCGACAGGACCTCGACGACCGGTACGGAGATCGGCTCCTTGCCCTTCCCCTGGACGTGACCGACCGCGCCGCGGTGTTCGCCGCCGTGGACACCGCCGTCGGGCACTTCGGCCGGCTCGACGTCGTGGTGAACAATGCCGGGACCATGTCCTCGGGCATGGTCGAGGAGTTCACCGAGGCCGAGGCGCGCGCCCAGCTGGAGGTCAATCTCTTCGGGGCGATGTGGGTGTGCCAGGCCGTCCTGCCGCACCTGCGCGCCCAGGCCTCCGGTCACATCGTGCAGGTCTCCAGCATCGCCGCCCTGGGCGGCTTCCCGAGCACCGGGATGTACAGCGCGAGCAAGTTCGCGCTGGAGGGGATGAGCGAGGCGCTGGCGATGGAGGCCGCACCGTTCGGCGTCAAGCTCAGCATCCTCCAGCCCGGCGGCTACTGGACCGACCTGTACACCAGCATGACGACGACCTCGCCGTCGGCGCAGTACGGCCCGCTCCGCGCCGAGCTGGAAAAGCAGTGGGCCGAGGGCTCGATCGACAGTGAGCCGCGGCTGGCCGCCGAGGCGCTGCTGAAGCTGGTCGACAGCGAGGACCCGCCGCTGCGGCTGCTGCTCGGCAGCATGGTCTACGACCTGGCCTTCGACATCTCCCGCCGGCGGATGCAGACCTGGGCCGCCTGGGAGCAGGTCAGCCGCGCCGCCGAACACGCCGTACCCGCCCCCGGAACCGCCGGTTGACCGGCCCCAGGACCGCCACACCGCCCACCCGGCCGCGCCGATATCAGGAGGACGCCTCTATGCGCATCGGTCATTCCTCATCCGACACCCAGCTCGTCCTGTCCGGCGTCACCAAGCGGTACGACGACAAGATCGTGCTCAGCGAGGTCTCGCTCACGGTCAGGCCCGGCGAGAAGGTCGGTGTGATCGGCGACAACGGCTCCGGAAAGTCGACGCTGCTGCGCCTGCTCGCCGGACGGAGCCGGCCCGACAACGGCACCGTCACCGTCACGGCGCCCGGTGGCGTCGGCTACCTGGCCCAGACCTTGGATCTGCCCGCGACCGCCCTCGTCGGCGACGCCATCGATCTCGCGCTGGCCGACCTGCGCGACCTGGAGCGCCGGATCCGCCAGGCCGAGCTCCGCCTGGGTGATGCCACGCCCGCCGAGCTGGCCGGCTACGGCGATCTGGTGGCCCGGTTCGAGGCCCGCGAGGGATACCAGGCCGGCACCCGGGTCGAGATCATGCTGAACGCGCTCGGCCTGCCCGGGCTGGACCGCAACCGCCCGCTGGGGCTCCTGTCGGGCGGGCAGCGCTCCCGGCTCGCGCTGGCCGCGACCCTGGCCGCGGCTCCGGAGGTGCTGCTCCTCGACGAGCCCACCAATGACCTCGACGACCAGGCCGTCGCCTGGCTGGAGGACCACCTGCGAAATCACCGGGGCACCTTGATCGCGGTCACGCACGACCGGCTTTTCCTGGAACGGGTCACCTCCGCCATCGTGGAGGTGGACGATGAGCTGCGCACCGTGCACCGTTACGGCAACGGCTACCCCGGATTCCTGCAGGCCAAGGCGGCGGCCAGGGCGCGCTGGGCGCGAGAGCACCAGGAGTGGCGCGCGGAGGTGGCCCGCCAGGAGGCGCTGGCCGACTCCCATGCCCATCGGCTGGCCGCCATCCCGCGCAAGGCCCCGGCCGCCTTCAGCGGGGCCGGGGCGTTCCGCGCCCGATCGCGGGCGCACGGGGCGATGAGCAGGATCCGCGGCGCTCGTGAACGGCTGCGGCGGCTCCATCTGGACCGGGTCGCGCCGCCTGCGCCGCCTCTGCGGTTCGCCGCCCACGTCACCGCCGCCGGCATCGACGCCGCCGGCCCTCTCGTGGAGCTGACGGATGTGCGGGTCGGCGAGCGCCTGCACGTCGAGTCGCTGCGCATCGAACCGGGCGCACGGCTGCTGGTCACCGGCCCCAACGGCGCGGGCAAGACCACGCTCCTGCACGTCCTGGCCGGCGAACTCGCCCCCGACACCGGCACGGTCCGCCGGGTCGCCCGGGTGGGTCATCTGCGTCAGCAAGACGGCATGGCCGGCGGCGCGGGCACGGTCCTGGAGGCGTTCGCGGCTGAGCGGCCGGGAGATCCGGCCGAGCACGCCGATGCGCTGCTCGCGCTCGGGCTGTTCCGCGCCGCCCAGCTCGCCTCGCCGGTCAAGACCCTCTCCCCCGGCCTGCGCCGCAGGCTCGAACTCGCCCGCATGGTCAGCGAACCGGCCGATCTGCTGCTCCTGGACGAACCCACCAACCACCTGTCCCCCGCCCTGGTGGACGACTTGGAGCATGCTCTGGCCGGCTACGAGGGCGCGGTCGTCATCGTCACCCACGACCGGCGCATGCGGGCCGCCTTCACCGGCTCCCACCTGGAGCTCAACGCGGGCAGGGTGACGCTGCCGCACGTGGCTGCGTGACCGCGCCGAGCCCGCTCGCCGTACGCCGCGTACCGGCGGACCTCGGACCCGCAGCACGCCCGGCAGGCCCCGAGGTCTCCGGCCGGTTCAGGCCAGGACGGTGACCGGGTCGCCGAGCCGCAGTTCGCCCCGGCCTCGGGGGACCAGGCGGATGCCGAACCAGGTCTTGCCGTCCCAGCGGCGGTGACGGGCGAGGGTGCGCAGAGGTTCCTGGCCCTTCTCGAAGGTGACCGGGTCGTAGGTGGTGGCGGCGCAGCGGTCGCAGTGTTCCGAGAAGCGGAACGCGAGCGGGCCGATGCGGATCTCGCGCCAGCCGTCCTCTGCGTACGGGGGTGCGCCGTCGATCACGAGGTTGGGGCGGAATCTGGCCATGTCCAGGGGGGCGGGCGGGTCGTCCTGGCGTTCCGCGGCGTCTTCGAGGATCCAGTCGTCCAGGCGGCGCAGCGAGGAGCGGGAGGTGAGCAGGATGGGGGCGTCCCCCGCGAGACTGACCACCTCGCCGGGCAGGCCGCCGTGGGAGGCCGGGACGGCGCAGCGGGTGGGGTCGTCGAGCCAGACCAGGCGGGCCGGCTTGCCGAGCAGCCGGGTGAACCAGGCGTGCGCGTCGGGGTCGGCGAGCACGACGCTGTCCACTTCGGCGAAACCCACGGGAACGCGCTCTCCGGTGGCCGGAGGGACCTTCAGCTGGGGCAGTCCCGGCGCCTCGATCAGCAGCCCGTCCTCGGCCGTGACGCTGGCGACGACGGACAGCAGCCGGGGATTCTCCCCGAGCCAGTGAACGCCCCCCTGCTCGTTCACGACGGCCCAGCGGCGGTCTCCCGCCAGCCCCCACGGCTCGACGACCGCCGAATCCACCACCCGTCCCGAAACCGACTTCACCGGATATTTCCGGATCTCAGCTAGCTCCACCCCGTCACTTTACGTCCGAGAGAGCGGTTTCACGAGGGGCCAGCGACCGCTCATCTGACCCTCGTTCGGCAGATCCTTACGTGGCCACCGCGAGCAGATCACCGCCGGCGCCTTGACGACGTCGGCGGCCCCGGACGGGCTGGGCAGGCTCTTGGACACCTTGACGGTGTGCATCCGATCCATCGGATGACACCAGTCATCCCGGGTCAGAGCGGGATTCCGGTGGGGTGGCGCGGTCGTCGTCGGGGCAGGGCTCCCCGCTGCCGGACGGCCTGACCCCGTGGGAGCCGAGCTCACCGGCGCCGAGATCACCGAGGACGGCCACCATCGCCCTGGCCGATGCCCTCCACCGCGGCTGCACCGACTACCCCGCCCTCGCCGACCAGGCCGCCCTCACCC
>NZ_VCKX01000236.1 GCF_005889725.1 Nonomuraea zeae | reverse complement strand
GAGGGCGCACGGTCAACGTGCACGCCCTGGTCGCGACCGGCGTCAACGCCGACGGGCACCGCGAGATCCTCGGCATCGACGTCGTCTCATCCGAGGACGGGGCGGGCTGGCTGGCGTTCCTGCGCGGCCTGGTCGCCCGTGGCCTGTCCGGCGTCAGCCTGGTGATCTCCGACTGCCATGCCGGGCTGCGGGACGCGATCGCCTCCACCCTGCCCGGTACCTCCTGGCAGAGGTGCCGCGCGCACTACGCCCGAAATTTGGCCACCTGCGTGCCGAAGAGCGCCCAGCCGTGGGTGTCGACCATGCTGCGCACCGTCTTCGAGCAGCCCGACGCCGCCTCGGTGCGCGCCCAGCATCGCCAGGTCGTCCAGGCGCTGGAGGACAAGTACCCCAAGGCCGCCGAGCATCTGGACGAGGCACGCGAGGACATCCTCACCTTCGCCGCCTACCCCAAGACGGTGTGGCGGCAGATCTGGTCCAACAACCCGCAAGAGCGGCTGAACAAGGAGATCCGCCGCCGCACCGACGTGGTCGGCATCTTCCCCCACCGCGACGCGATCGTTCGGCTGGTCGGAGCGGTGCTGGCCGAACAACACGACGAGTGGACCGAGGGCCGGCGCTACCTCGGTTTGGAGGTCCTGGCCGACTGCCGTAAGGCCGCCGAGAGAAAGGCCCAGGAAGACGCCGATGCAAATGTGACTAATAGTGCTATTGCTGCTTAAATAGGATTTAGATCGCAGAGTGGTCGAATCTCATACACCACGATCTTGGACGCGGCCCGCGGATCTGGCTGAGCGGCGAGCCGAGGCCGCAGTCTCCGCTGCGGCTGTCGGCCGTCGGGACCGGCGTGCGTACCTGCGCGGCGCGGGTCAGGAGGCGGTCGCCACCTGATGCGCGAACGCTCCCGCAGGAAGGCTCCCGCAGGAAGAGTGAGGAGCGCGGCCATGATGATGTGGCCGCGCTCAGCCCCCGCCAGGGCTGCCGCCGCTGCCGGGGCCAGGCGGCTACGGGCGTCCCGGCCAATGCTCATCCCGCAGGTGTGAGACCCTTCCGGGCCACCCGACCTGGCCCCGTCAGCCTTGTCCTTTCGCCCCGATCCTCGGCGCGGCATGCGCCGGGTGACATGCCTGTCTCAGGCCGGAGGGCGCGAGAGAAGTCGGCGTCCGGACGAAGCCCAGCGTGCGGCGATCGCATGAAAAGTGCGTGACGTCCTTGTGGAGTTGCGCGTGGACGACCTACCCCTTTGATGACGCCGACATCGGGAGCAGACCCAGATCCACCAGTCGCAGCGCTGCGTCGTACAGCAAGGAGCTCTCCAGTCCCTCCTCACTCGCCACTCCTTCGAGGACCTGGCGGCTGATGTCAGGCAGACCGAGGACACGCCCCATCCAATCGGGAACCTGACCGATAACCAGCCCTTTTTGGCCGATCGCATAGAGAACGGTGCCATCGCAGGCGGGATCGACAGCGAAGGTCCGGCACACCGCAGCCTGGTGTTCCAAGGTGCCGAACCACGCTGCGCCATTGCTCCGGAACACCTCGGTACGAATATCGAACGTGGCCAGGCTTCCCGCCTGCACATGATTGATCAGCGCCTTGAACAGTTCGTGAGTCGCCAGAAACTTTGCTTCGGCGTCGAGATCGAACGGTCCGTCGCAAAGGAACTCGTAGAAACATTCCTCAAGCGACAGACCCTTCTCGCCGTAGGGGATCTCGCGGAACTGATCGAAGCTCGACGAGGCGAGGAAGCGCGCGCACAGGCCAGAATCTTTGGTTCCCCGGCTGGCGAGCAGTGTCAGCGTCTTCGGAAAGGATGCCCGCAGACCGCCGTGTCCATCGACATGCCCACGCAGGATCATGCTCTGGATGCGCGAGGTGGTCCGGGACAACTCTTCCAGATCAACGGCGGACAGCGCGGAGCGCTGTGCCGGCGTCAGCGAAAGCGCAGCACTCTCCGGTCCGTTGGCGATGAACTCGTCGCGGAACTCTTTGTGATAAATCAGCGCGTGGAGAGCGTCGACGAGATCTATCTTACTGGGCATCCTTGAACCATCTTTCTGTGATATCGACCAGCCTGAGATAGTTGGGCACCGTCTTGGGGGCGAAATCACCTTGGTTGTCGAACACCGGATCCTCGTACGTGACCCCGATCAGATTCGGGCAGAGCGGCAGCAGGTGCTCCAGCAACTCGAGCTGCTCGTCCAAGAGGATCCCGTGGTGCAGATCGCGGAACTTGTTCCCGACGATCTGGCAGCCTGACAGGTGGAACTCGACGCAGCGATCCAGGGGAAGGAGCTCGAGTTCCTGCAGAGCAGCCTCTCCCCGCACCCCCCGGATCCACTGGTAGCTGATGATATGGCCGATATCGATCGTGGCCAGGACGTCCGCCGTCTCCACAACCTCCGAAAAGTACTGAAACGCGTTCTCGTGCCCCAGGTAGAACGTGCCGCCCTCAGTGAAACCAGGGAACTCTATGGAGATGGGAGCGTCCAACAGCTGCCGCCATTGGGTCGCATGCTCGATACACATCTCCCGACCCTCCGGCGTAAGCAGGGGAGGCAGAGGGTAGGGAAGCGGCTTCCCGCGGAAGGACCAGATCCCAAGGTCTTCGACGACCCAGCTGAAACCGTACCTGGCGATGAGATCATTCGTGAAGCGGGCGGTCTCTTCTTTGTCGAACGGC
The DNA here is from genome assembly GCF_005889725.1 of Nonomuraea zeae. Classification (GTDB taxonomy): domain Bacteria; phylum Actinomycetota; class Actinomycetes; order Streptosporangiales; family Streptosporangiaceae; genus Nonomuraea; species Nonomuraea zeae. The sequence continues at coordinate 17,064 of NZ_VCKX01000236.1, read as the reverse complement.
TCGGGATTGCCGATGTTCAGTCGGGTGTGGTGGAACACGCGCGGCATGTCCGCAGGAAGGAGGCTGCAGATGTCGTCATATGCAGCGTGGTAGCGGGCCCCTTCCAGGGCGCCGTAGTCGCGGGGCTGGAAAGAGAAGAACAGATACGAGAACGCGCTGAGCTGGCGCTCGAGAAACTGTCGGACGGCAGGCGTCACACCATCGCCACCTCGGCTTCCGCCAGTCGTAGAAAACCCTACGCGGCCGCCCCATGGCATGTCCAAGCCCACGCCGAGACCCAGCCGCGACAGACCTTCGACCCCGGACGAGCCTTCGACTTTACGCCGTCCAACCGTTTCCACGCCCATTCTACGATCACTCCAACGCTGCTCGTATTACCGAATCGATGATTGAGATTCTTCGACCGGACGCGGCCGCCTACGGCGACGCTTCGGTCTGATCCACCCGCCGCGTCTCAGCCTCGGCCTCCTGCGCGAGAATTCGCAGTCCCCGCATGTTCATCAGCACGATCAGGAGAATCCCCGCAGCGCTGACCAGGTAGACCGCGCGGAGGCCGAGCCAATCCGCGAGAAGTCCGCCGGCCAGCATGCCGATGGGTGAGAAGCCGCTCGCGACCAAGCGGAACACGGAGGCGACTCGCCCCAGCAACTCGTCCGGGACGAGAGCTTGCCTGATGGTCGTGCTGACAACGGTCCAGGCAACCAAGGGAATGCCCTGCGCGAAGAATGCGACGCCGACGACGACCACGGAATCGGAGATCGCCACAGGCACCATGAGCAGCGCGTAGAGGCCGACTGAGCAATACAGAACGGGCTGCATGCCCCAGCGATTGATCATCCGAGATGACACGAGACCGCCGAGCACTGCCCCGACCGATGTCGAGGTGAAGAGCAGGGCATAGCCGACCTCGCCGAGCTGGAGTTCCTGCTTGGCGTACAGGATGAAGGTTGCCTCAGGCATCCATCCGAACAGGTTCCACCCGGCAACGACGAAGACCAATGAACGCAGTGAACGTCGTCGGAAAAGCCAGCGAAGACCCTCGGTCACCTGCCGGCCGAAGGATCCGGACGGCGGAGCGGCTCTGGTCTGCGTGGGAGCGAGTGCGGACGAGCGCGCGAGACGTGCCAGAAAGTATGCGGAACCCGCGAACGAGAGGGCATTGATGACGAAGGGTAAAGCCTTCGATATAGCGAAGATCGGCCCACCCAGTGCCGGGCCGATGATGCCGTTCCCAAGCTCGGTGACCGTGGAAAGGTAGCCGTTCGCCTGGGCTAGCTTGTTTTTCGGCACAATGCTCGGCAGATACGCTACGGATCCGGTGCCGAATAGAACCCCGCAGATACCAAGAACAAATGTGATCGCGAACAGCTCCCAGAGCGCCAGACGGCCGCTGAGCAGTAAGAGGACCAAGCCTCCAAGGATCACTGCGCGCAGGACATCGACGACGACCAACAGCCGGCGCCGATCAATACGGTCTACAAGGGCTCCGGCCGGGAGTGCGAAGATCAACGCCGGAAGCATGCCTGCGGCAGCGAGTGCCGAGATCACTTGCGGGCTCATCGTCAGGGACGAAGCCAGGAGCGGCAGGGTGACGAGTTGAATTCCGTCCCCGACCGTCGAGACGGTGGCTGCGGCCAGAACCTCGGGAAACCCGGGTAGCCGCCTCAGGCTGCTTCGACCCTGGCTCACTTGTCTCCTCGTGCCTCGTGACCTGGTGACATGGCGGCGCCTAATCAGGACAACGCTCCGCGATCCCGTACTGGAAGAGCACCTCCACCGCCTCCAGCGCCGCTTGGGTGTCCTCGGCCAGGTCTTTGACATATGTGGGCGCCCTCATCAGCACCTCACAGGCGTCGGCTGCGCTCCCGCTGACACGGAAGCGGCTCCGGCCCGTCTGGATCGCGGTGTCCTGGCCACCGCGATGGACTACGGGCCATACCCCCGGCCGGAGCCGGACCTTGTCCGCCACGTCGGCCTTCGTCCCGGTGACCAGCTCCGAGAGCAGGTTCGAGCGGACCGCGTCCAGCATGCTGTCGTCTGACCTGAGAATCTGGTCGAGGACGCCCTCGGCAGCCGCCGCCTGCTGGACGACCTGGCCGAGCCGCGCCATCTGCTGCGGCAGTTCTTCCCGGATGGCACTGACCAAGTTGTCCCTCAGAGGAACGGGGCCGGCGAAGGAAGGCGCACCCAGCGCGGTTTGAATCACAGAGGTGAGCAGGTCGGACCACCTGATCGCATTGATGCTTATGGTCACGTGCACGGACAGGGTGTCGGCGGTGCGCGCGAGGTGCGGCATTCCGCGCGGCACGTACAGGAAATCGCCCGGGTTGAGGGTGTACTCCGCGACCGGGCTCAACTCCGCGGGCGGGTCGATTCCGAAACTGCGGTGTTCCCAGGGCCGCACCGGTTCGTACAGCGTCCAGTGCTTGCTGCCCTGCAGCTGGATGACCAGCGACTCAGCCGCGTCGGCGTGGATCTCGAAGCCGCGGGCGTTCGAAGGCGTGATGAAGAGATCGGCATCGACTCCCTGTCCGACCTGCATCTCGATGTCCTTGCAGAAGCGTCGAAGCCTCGGCAGATGCAGTGAAGCCGGCCGGATGACCAGAGTGGCACCCGCGTCGATGAGACGCGAGACCTTCACGGGATCGATCGTGTCCCGAGGTCCTACGTAGCTCGGGCCGACGTCCATGAGGTACAGCTTCTGGTCGAGCAGCTGGTTGTCCTTCGCCATCCGAACGGAACTGGCCGCCAAGGGACGGCTGGTGACGCAGTCATCGATCTCCGCGGTGGAGACCGGGACAGCACCCTCGTCGAATGCGGCCGGCCGGTAGAGGTGGGCACGAGACAGAACCGTTTCGAAGAAGTAGTCGGTGTCACCCACACACGATGCCAACGCGTCACTCATGATTCCTCCGGGGGCGTCATATCGGTTTCTCATTGCTCTATTGACGATCGAAGATGTACCAGATGTTGCCCTCGTATTCCGGAAGCTCGGCCTGACTCAGCGATTTCCGGCGCTTGTCCCAGGCCTCACGAAATGTGAAACCGGCAGTCGACGCGATTTCCAGGAGCTGGTCACTGCTGACCGACACCTGATGCTGTAGCTCGCTGAGGAGCGTGTTTCCTGAGTGATCCCGGACGGTGACCCGTTCCAGTGACTCTCCCGCCAGTGTGTCGACTGAGAGCACCTCCCAGGTCAGTTCTCCCCGTGGCATATTCCAGGTGGCGCCTCCGGGCATGGAGTTGGTATCGACCTCCAATGCGAAGACCGCACCCTCAACAAGCGACTGGCCCATCAGCCGCATATGCCGGGTTACCCGCCCCATACTTCCTAGATATCGCAAGGAATTGGCGGCGGAGATGGCGCCACCGAAGAACCGCTGGATCCCGAAGTTCGCCATGTCGGCGATGATGGGGCGGAATCCTTCGAGCAGGCCCTCCGCCTCCACGTTGGCCGCGGCCGCGGCAACCGATCGTTCGGATACATCCACGCCGTAGACCTCGACGCCCTGCGACAACAGTGAGATCGAGAGCCGGCCGAACCCGCAGCAGCAGTCGAGCACCGGTCTTCCGAGTGCCGCGGCGGCCGAGACCACGGTCGTGATCGCAGCGTCGGTGTCCTCAGCAGGACCTTCCTCATCGAGATACCAGTCCGCGACATCCGATTCGAAAAGGCTGCTCAAGTATCCGTGCCGCTCAAGCGCTTCAAGGCCGTTGCGGGTCAACTCACTTCCGTTGCGGATGCCATTGCGGACGACAATGGGGCCCCGGGGGTCGCGTATGACCAGATCGACCGAATCGACAATGGCCACCGCATTGGTCGGCAATATCCTTAGTTGACCATCGGGATCGAAGAGTATCACCGCAACACCGCTTCCAGTGCGCGCACAACCGTGCGCATGACGAGATCGGAATTTTCGGCCCCCGGCGCGGGCATCCATTCGAGCAGGTCTACGCCGAGCAGCGGACCTTTCATGCGATCGATCGTCGCGTCAAGGTCTTCGGGTGTTCCGCCCGGTCCGGGAACGGGGAAACGCACCGCAGGAAAGATTTCCGGGTCGAAGTAGTCAAAGTCGAACGACAGCCAACTCGGGCCACGGACGTCATACTCCAGACGCCTGGACCGGAGTTGATCAGGCTCGTGACGCCATCCCACTCCATGCCACTGGTGACCGAAGTCCCGGCCCGCGTGGTAGGCAAAGGAGTAGTTGCTGAGGTAAGGCACTTGATAGCTGTCGTGATGTGCGTCGGCATGGACGACGGCGAGCGTTCCCACACACTCCCGGGCCGCCCAGGCGGTTGCGTACGAGAGAGAGTGATCCCCACCCAGGAGGAGCGGAGAGAGGCCGTCCCGCAAGCAGTCGCCTATTGCGAACCTGACCATCGACGGAATATATCTGCCCAATGATCGCGAGATAGTTAGCTGTCCCGCGATATGCGCACGCAAGGAGATCGGCAGATCTTCCAGTACGACATGCCAGGCCGGGCTTGACCCGCCGGAGCCTGGCACCTTCGTCCCGCCGTCGTAGTCAACGACGATTACCCGCACCTTACGCATCGGCAGCACTCTCGCGTCTGTCCCCTGTGGAATGCCGTCCGGCCGGATTCTGCTCGCTCATACCGTCACCGGCGTGAAGTCACCGTCGGCGTACCTGCCGATGAAGTCGACGAACACTCCGCCAGGGTTCTTGTTGATGTTGCACGCGATCACGTCGGGGGCCTCGACGCGTCCCGTCTCGGCATAGGCGTTCGAACGGCAGCCGCCACGACAACTGCCGGCAGCCGGACACTGATGGGTGTTCTCGCAGTTGACCCCTCGATACCGGGTGAAAACCTGCGAGGAGTACCACGCGTCCTCGAGCGACGTTTCACGAAGGTTGGGCCCGGAGAACAGAGCGCTTTCGCGGCTCGTCATCGTCGGGCACAGCGCGATCTCACCATCCGCCGTGACGTAGACCAGGTCTGCCCCCACGCCGCACTCCGGCTCCACCCCAGGGATACCCGCGTCGGCGGGGTCACACAAGCGTGATGCCCTCGCGCCCAGACCCATCAGGGGTGCTACTGCTTCCCAGAACTCCTCGTGGCTGACGGCGAAGTCGTCACCGCCGCCGACGATCCGGTCCAGGTTGACCATCTGGCCGAGCTCGTTGTGGAACCACTTCGCTGTTTCTCGAATGGTCGAGAGATTCTTCCGGTGCACCTGCGTCACGACTTTGGTTCTGAGGCCCGCGTCGCGTGCCGCCTTGATGTTCCTCATCACCCGGGACCATGAGCCCTTGCGTCCCCGGATTGATTCGTGGATCTCGGCGAGGTGTGACTCCATCGTCACCTGGACCTGGCGCACCTTGCTCTGCGTGATGTGCGCGATCGCTCCGTCATCGAGCAGGTATCCGTTCGTGTGGATATCCACGATCATGTCGTGGGAGCGCGCGTGCGCCACCAGATCTCGCCATGATGGGTAGAGAAGGAATTCTCCGCCCGTGAAGCAGATCTCACGCACGGCCAGATCCGCCGCCTGGTCCAGCAGCGCGACTATTTCAGCGGGCGCGAGTCGCTCACGTCGAGTGGGAGCCGAACCGCTGTAACAATAGTCACACGAAAAGTTGCAGGTCAGTGCGGTCTCGATCTGCATCCGCCGGAGCCAGGGTTCCGCCTTGACGATGCGGAGGACGCCGTTGAGTTCCTTCTGCGGAGACAGCCACCCTCGGCCGATCGCTCGTTCCACAAACCCTGTTGCCCGGTCGTCGGCGACCTGTTCCGGGTGGCGGAGGTAGGGCAACGTGACGTCGGACAGAACTGCCGGTGAGTAGCCCTGCACATCCTGAACCTCGAGGGACTTACGGTGAGGTCGGTGAGTGAACACGAACATGTAGGGCTCCATACAATCGCGTTTTTTAACTCCGCCTACACAAGGCGAGTGACACCCTGCGTAGGCGGGGTCATGAATGCGAGCCGGCAACCGTCAAGATATCGCCGGCCTCAGATCAGCGCTCAGGCGCTCTGCGGAGCCGCCCAGGCAAGCTGAAACTCTTCCTCGACGTTCGCCTTGGCCTCCTCCGTGGCCGGGCAGCGGTACGCCGAGACGAAAGCGATCTGGAGGACGGCCTGCAGGTCCTCCTCGGACTGCTTGGAAACCTGAAGGTCGTTGATGAGCTCCATGGTTACTTTCTCCTTTCTGTAGATGCGTGAAGAGGACGTTACTGATCACCGAGAAGAAGGGCCAGCGATTCCTGAACGGCCTCATGTCAGCTCCGAGATCATTGCCGGACATGCCGAGGGCGACATCCACACAACTCGAGCGCACGGATTCTTCAGCACGACTTTTCAGCACGCATTTCAGCGTGCTTGATCGCTCGCCGAGAAACTTGCCACCATAGTGACGCGGCGTTTCAGGAAGCCAATGGTTGATTTCATTTTCGGCTTTCCTTCACCCGTGCGCGAGACAACTGCCTGTGGTCACCTGGCGTTGATCATCTCGGCGATATCCGACCACGTCCGAGCGCATTCCCTCGCTACCTTGGCGATGGAGGTCAGGCAGTGCGGCGGCACGTTCTCCGCAACCTCTGCCCATTGCGTGACCGTCACCGTCCTGGAGTCCAGCCACCTGAGCAGCAGGCGACCGGAATCGGAATAGCGAAGCGACGGGTCACGCCGCAGTGTGTCGATCATTCGTGTGACGTCGATCCGGTCCGTAGTGACGCCGGCGCCGCTTGGCAAGGGCCTTCGCTGAGACACGTCTTCTTCGGCGAACTTCAATCGATCAGGCACGGGGTCCACGCCCGCAAGGACCCGCCGCCGCACGTCCTGGGCAGTCGCGATCGAGATGCCTGCCACTTGGGCGATCTCCCTGAGCGTCGCGTCCGGACGCTCCGCAATCACCTCGCTGGCGACCAGTCGTCCCTTCGCGGCGTTCAACGGCCGGACTCTGCCGTCCGCGCCCGTCCTGGCCTGGACTTCACCGGACCCGTCGGTCTGCGTGCGCAGGGTCGCCACGGTCGCCGCCGCCAAGCCCGCCGACAAGGCGATCGCCCGGTCCGAGAGATACGGATGGGACCAGATGATGCGTGCCGCGGCCGACTTCCGATCGGCCAGGCTCAGCGGTAGACCATGTGAGACGTTCGCCTGGACGCCCACCCGGAATGCCTCGTCGGAGGTCCCGTGAAAGAACCGCACCTCGATGTCGGTACGACCGGCCAACCGGGCGGCAGTGAGGCGGTGCATCCCGTCGATGACACGCATAGTGGCGAAATGCACGAATATGGGCGGGAGCGGGCCTTCCACCTCGGCGAGTGCGCGAGCGTGGTCGAGATCGACTCCCTGGCGACGTGGCGAATCCGCCGCCGTCAACTCATCGAGCCTCACGAGTACGACATCGTCGGCGATGAATCCGCTCTCCCGGTCCGCCGACTCTGAAGTGCTTCTCTCCACGAAGCCTCCTCCCGATAGATACGGCCACCGCAACTCGCCGTGATCACGGTGTTGCCTCGACACAGGCGTGCTGTCGCGGGCAGCAGGAAGGCGCGATGCCGCCGGATCGACCAGGTCAGGCCGTGTTCGAGTCCCGTCATGAAGCACGGATCACCAAGCTGTGGAGCGCGCGCACGCGTCAGGCGACGGCAAGCAGGCCGAGACGTTCGGCAATGGCGGCATCACGTCCAATCCGGCGGGCGGTAGCTGCGGCGCTGAAGAAACGTGGACCGCAGAACACCGAAACCAATGCTTCGGCGGAACAGGCACAGTCGGCTCCCCTTAATACGTCGTGATCGTGGCCGACGATATGGAGGGGCGGTATGTTGCCGGTATGCGGCAGGCCGCCGCAGTCATGGCCCTCGGCTGCGCGGGCAGGATCGAGGGTCGTCACGGCTGGTCGCCAACGGCGCGAGGTTGTTCAACCGATTACTTCGAGCAGTTGAACAAGACCTCGTGTCCGGCACTTCGAGCGGAATCATTACGCGACAGTCCCGACCCGCGCGCACGGCGGGCCCTGGCCGGACTCAGCCGGGCGTCAGAATGCGCAAAGAGATTCAGCACCGGATCGATCGGCACCTTCGGCTCGCTGAACAGCGAATCAGCGCTCAGTGGGTCTTCTTCGGCCGTTACTGGCGGCGGGAGATTTCACGGCACGCCCCATCAGGCCGTGCAAGGCATTCCGGCTGTCAGCGGAGGCCGCCCGGTTTTGCCATAAGTGACCACACTCGACACAGCACTGGGTCACCAGGTATTCACCGCGCTCGTAAAGGACTCCGACCGGCTCCATCATGCCTCGACAGGTGGCGAGGCGGTCACCGGGTGCGACATCGACATGCCGGGACCACAGGCAGCGTGGGCAATGGTTCGTGTATCCCGTGCCCAACACCTGTTTGCGGCAATTGGCACAGTCGAAGTCCTCGCGGCGGCGTACGAATCGCTTGGGACTTTCCGTCACGGTAGGCATGCCTCTCCCGGCCGCTCTGCGGCTTGTCAGCAGCGCAGAATTGATCAAGTGGCGACAGGGCACTTATCCAAGCGACGGTGAGCCTGACTGTCACGCCCGTCCTTTTGTTTCCCATATCCCTATGGGCGTCGTTGACTCGACGCGGGCCGCAGTATCAAGATTGCTTTTGATCTGTTCCCAATTTCGCTCAGCAAGCGAAGTCGGCTGCTCGTGAAATGCCCATGACCGGGTCCTGGGGCAGTACCTGCGCCGCCGGCAGTGGGACGCTCGCTTCCTGCGGGTGGCGCCGAGGGCACGGGTCAGCGCCGGCACATGCCGGTTGTCGAGCACTGTCATCCAGGTGATGACCGTCCAGAGCGCAGCAAGGTCCTGCGGTTGTGCCGTCCATCCCGCCCGGCAGTCCGGGTGAGCGCGGAGCGAGCGCGGGGAGGTCGTCAAGCCGGAGATCGCGCTGCGTAATCTTCTGTGCACTTGTTGAGTAGCCGCTACTCAGGTCACGTCGCGCGGGAGGCCTCACCCTAGGTGCCAGACAGCACCCAGGGAGGGGTCCATGCGGTTACGACATCTTGCCGCGCTGGTCGCGAGTCTGCTGATTCTCGCGCTGATGCAGGCGGCACCCGTGCAGGCGGCCGGTACCAAACCAGTCGCGATCACGATCACGAAGGTCAAGTGCGTCGACGACTGCCGCAACGACGGCCTGGAGTCGGACGCGGAGTCGGCGGCCGACTTCTTCGCAGAAGTGTGGATCGACGGAGTGGACCTGCCGAGGACACCACGGGCACCCGACGACCAGGAGCTCGTGGAACCGTTCTGGGTGAAGAGCGCCGACGTGCCGGACACCCGCACCCAGGTGCCGATCTCCGTTCAGATATGGGACTGGGACACCACCTCGGGACACGACAACGGCGACGCCAGCCCTCGCAACAACGACAACAATCTGGACATCACGGTGGACATGGCCACCGGCCGTTGGACTGGGGACGTCAACTGGCCGCAATCGTGCTCGATCGGTGACGGAAACCAGGACGACGACGAGGACGAACCGCGGGTGGAGGTGTGCTTCGACATCAGCACCGAAGCCGCCACCGGCGACGCGGACGGCGACGGACTGCTCGACGGCTGGGAGCGCCACGGCTACAACGACAACGCCGACTCCGTCATCGACGTGGACCTGCCCAAGATGGGCGCCGACCCGAGGCACAAAGACCTGTTCGTCGAGCTGGACTACGTGGGCGACCACCATCCCGACCGCGAGAGCGTGGCCGAGGTGAGAGCCGCCTACGCCGCCGCGCCCAAGGACGCGGGCGGCGTGCCCAATCCGGACGGCAAACTCGGCATCACTCTCCATCTGGACATGGGACCGCTGGCCGATCGCGACCTGCGAGAGTCCGGCATGCCCCAGGGCACCTGCTCCGACGGGGTGGACAACGGAGGCGCTGACGCGATCGACGGCGGCGACCCCGACTGCTACTACCTCAGCGGCAGCGTCGAAGATCCGCCCGCCGGGGACTGCGACGACAACAGCGACAACGACACCGACGGCAAGACCGACGCCAACGACCCCGACTGCGTGATCGCCGACGACTTCGGGGCCTTGGCCAGGGGAAACGAGCTGATCGGCGACGGGACGACCAAGGTCTGCGGTCTGAACGACGCCTTCTTCGACATCAGGAACACCTTCTTCGACTCCGCCAGGCGCCACATCTTCATCTACGGGATCAGCGTGGACGGCTCGCCGGGATGCACCAAGGGCGGCCAGGGACGGGACGGCAACTTCGCCGACCACAACGGCACTGGCCGCACCCTCTTCCACGAGGTCGGCCACAACCTCGGCCTGCAACACGGCGGGCACGACGAGAACCGCTGCAAGCCCAACTACGTCAGCCTGATGAGTTACGACCACAACCCGGGCATCCCGCGGCAGGACGGCGGCGTCATCCTCGACTACTCGCCGCCGCGCACCGCCCTCGACGGCACCAGCCGCGGCCGGGCCCCGCTCGACGACCTGGTGGAGAACCAACTCGACGAGAACAAGGTCGTGGATCCCGGCGACAACGTGAACCGTTTCATCTTCGTCGATGCCACCGGGAACAAGGCGCCGCACGACCTGAACGCCAACCCGGACTGGAGCGGCGACGGCAACGACCCGCCGTACGAGCCTGCTCCGGTGACGGCCAACCTCGACACCACCGACATGAGCGGTGACCCAGCCAAGTGCGCCAACACCTCCACCACGGACACGCTGAAGGGGTCCGATGACTGGCGCAGGATCAAGATGCCCTACACCCACCCGGGAGGTGCCTCCGACCTGGACAACGATCCCGATCCCACCGAGGCGGAGATTCAGCGGCTGTGGAAGCTGTTCAACACTGCGGGACTGTCGGTGACACTGACCGACACTCCCGACCCGGTCGCCGCGGGCACCGACCTCACCTACACCATCAAGGTCCGCAACGCCGGACCCGCTCCGGCCACCTCGGTCCGCGCCGTGGTCTCCCTGCCCCCGGATGTCCAGTACAAGAGCAGCTCCGCCCGATGCACCGACTCCGGCTGCTACCTGGGTGAGATCGCGGCGCATGAGGATCGGACCTTCACCGTGACCGCGCACGTCGCAGAGGACCTGGTCCACCGCAACGGCGGCCCCAAGACCGTCACCGCAGGTGTCGAGGTCTCCAACCTGTGGGGTCCCGATCCCGACCAGTCCGACAACAAGGCGACAACGAGCACCAAGGTGGTCGCCGTGGCCGACCTTGCGGTCACCGGCTTCACCGCCACCGCCCCCGGCCAACTGCTCGTTGGGCAGAGCGCGGACGTGCCGCTGAAAGTGAGCGTCGCCAGCACCGGACCGTCCTCCCCGATGCACGCCGTCGTCAACTTCACCGGCGGCGTCGCCGACCTGGCCGTGCCGGCGCTGGCCAAGGGCGCTCCCCGCGACCTGTCCACCACGGCACGGGTCACCTGCGACAAGCCCGGTTACAAGACGGTCGGGCTGTCGGCGGAGATCGCTCCTGCGAGCGCAGACGATGTCGATCCCGAGCCGGGCAACAACAAGCGCACGGCGGAGTTCACGATCGACTGCGTGATCCCGGTCGCGCTCAACATCAAGCCCGGCTCCGATCCCAATTCGATCAACCCGCCCAACGCGAACGTGCCTTTGGCGGTCCTCACCACACGGGCCGGAGAGTACGACCTCCCGCTGGCTTTCGACGCGACCGCCATCCAGCCGCTGACCGTCCGCTTCGGCCCGCGTGCGGCGGCGTGGGCCGGCCAGGCCACCGGACTTGAGGTGCACGAGCGCGGCCATGTCGAAGACTCGCTCGAACGAGGTAACCCCGAGCGGGTGCGTGACGGAGACTCCGACATGGTGCTGCACTTCGGCTCCGGCGAGTCGGGCCTGGTCGCGGGGACGACGGAGGCCTGCGTCAAGGGCTCGGTCACGGGCGAAGGCAGCAACGTCTATCGCTTCTTCGGCTGTGACGCGACCCGCATCGTGTGACACCCCTTTCCGGGTGCGGTTCGCGCGAGCCGTACCCGGAAACAACTGGGCGCGCGGGGCGGCGCACCCCTGACCGGTGAACGTCGGTGAGGTTGGCTGCGGGCGTCGTTGGCAGGTGGTGGGGTGACGGTGACGCTCAATGCCAGGAGCTGTAGGGACTGGTCGACGATCGGCCGATGTCGGCGGCATGGCCCGGGTGTCTCCGCACCTACCGCCCCACGGCTTCTGCCCCTGGGCCTGCCGCGTCCGTTCGGATCGCCCGGCATGGAAATGACCGCCGCAGCGAAGCCGGAGGAAGGCTGGTGCGGATGGAGCCGAAAATCTGTAGTGGCCGCAGTAGACATTCGTCGCGGAGGGGGCTAGTGTTTCTCTTGTCGCAAGGAACGGATCGGCCGGGCAGCGGAAGTACTGGCACCACGACGAACTGCCCGGAGCACGCTGAAATTCGCAGGTGAAGTTGCTGTTTTGCTTGATGGCAGAAGGTCGGACGTGACGGGCCAGCGCAGTGGTAAGGGGCCCTGACCGTGGACGCGCTGCCTTGTCGGTGAAGTTGGACAGTAGTTTCGGCAGATAGAGATGAAGGGAGTGTTGAACGCCATCGGGATCGCCCGTTGCCGGCTGAAGTTTCGCCGCTCGGGTACCGCAGTTCCACAGATAGGAAGGTGGTCTCCGGTCACGCATCCGCGATCCCCGCATCACCGCCGCTCCGTGCGGCGGCCGCGGAAACAGAAGGCCGGCCAGGTGGCCGGTAGATGGTGTTGAACTCTTCGGGGCCCCGGCGCAACATGCGCCGGGGCCCCCTGTGCGCGTTTCGGGAAAGGAATATATGGATCAACGTCACTCGGATGCCGAGGGTGACACGCTCGCTCACGGCGCGAAGGCGGACACGGCCGGGTCCAGGGCCGAGGACCGGTTCGACGATGAGGACTACCCCGCCTACAGCATGGGCACGGCCGCGGAGATGCTCGGTGTCACCCCGACGTTCCTGCGGACTCTGGGCGCCGCCAAACTGATCGAGCCGCTGCGCTCCAGCGGTGGCCACCGCCGATACTCCCGCTACCAGCTACGCCTGGCCGCGCGCGCCCGGGAACTCGTAGACCAGGGCACCCCGGTCGAAGCCGCCTGCCGCATCATCGTCCTGGAAGACCAGCTCGCCGAGGCGCTGCGCATCAACAACGCCCGCGACCACCCGGGCGAGCACTGATCCCCAACCGGCTCGCCACCTCTCCGCGGATCGATCCCGGATGAGGCTCGTGGTTCACGGCGGAGACCGGCGTGAGAGGAGCCCGGCAGCGCGCCGCTGACGGGGTCTCTGTGTGCCGCCGCTGCCGACGTATGCCGCTGTCGACGTGCGCCGCTACCGGTGTCGCCGCTGCCGGCCACCGCCCCCCGCTCAGGCGGGCGTCGCACCCGGCGGGACGGCTTCTGCGCCGCGACGTCGGGTGGCGGTCAGGTACGCGACCGCCGCCCCGAAGGCCAGCAGCGCGGTCCAGACGTTGAAACGCAGCCCGAGGACGAGAGGGGCTGGGTCCACGCGCAGCCACTCGATCCAGGCGCGGCCGGCGGTGTAGGCCGCGGCGTACAGGGCGAACACCCGGCCACGGTCCAGCCGGAAGCGCCGCTCGGCCCAGAGGACGAGCCCGGCCACGCCCAGGTCCCACAGCGACTCGTAAAGGAAGGCCGGGTGGTAGGTGGCCGTGGTTTCCAGGCCCGGCGGCCGGTGGGCGGGGTCGATCTCCAGCGCCCAGGGCAGGGTGGTCGGCCTGCCGTACAACTCCTGGTTGAACCAGTTGCCCCAGCGGGCGATCGCCTGCCCGAGTGCGATCCCGGGCGCGACGGCGTCGGCGAAGTCGCGCAGCGGGATGCCGCGCCGGCGGCAGGCCAGCCACGCGCCCAGCGCGCCGCCGGCGACGGCGCCCCAGATGCTGATCCCGCCCTCCCATATCGCGAAGGCGCGCAGGGGGTCCCTGCCGGGGCCGAAGTACTGCGGCCAGTCGGTGGCCACGTGGTAGATCCGCGCGCCGATCACGCCGAACGGCACGGCCCAGGTGGCGATGTCCCCGATCACACCGCGCTCGCCGCCGCGGGCGGTCCAGCGGCGCTGGGTGAGCCAGATGCCGACGACGATGGCGAGCACCATGAGCAGGGAGTAGGCGCGGATGGGCAGCGGGCCGAGGTGCCAGACGCCTTGGGACGGGCTGGGGATGGCTGTCACATGGCCGAGTCTGGCTCCGGCACGGCCGCGCGCACATCGAGCGGAACACCGATCGCCGGGTCAGTCGACTGGTTGATGCCGGAGCGGCGGATGGCTGATTATCGTCTCTCCTGTGGAGTCCTGGGAGCGGTCCCGGCGACGGTGGCAGCACGCCTTCTTCGCCTCGTGGCTGGTGCTGACCTCGGCCGGGCCGCTGATGGAGGTGGGTCAGGTCCTGCCGGTGGCGCTGGTGGCGGGGCTGGCCGGGTGGTACGCGGTGTGGTTCGTGCTGCGCACGCCTCCCGCGAGTGAGGTGCCCCTGCCGTACGTGGTCGGCGGCGGGCTGCTCTGGCTCGGGCTGTTCGTGATCGACTCGTCCTTCCTGGTGGTCTGCCTGAGCGTGCTCGTGCCGTACTGCATGGACGCCCTGCGCGTCGGGCTGGTCGCGGTGCTGTCGTGCGCCGGCGCCTGGTTATGGCACAGCTACCACGAAGGCGGGTCGATCACCTGGACCGAGATCGCCATCACCGCGCTGATCGCGATCAGCGCGGCCACCTCGGTCGGATACTTCTCTTCGGTGGCCCGGCAGAGCGCCGAGCGCAAGGAGCTGATCGACCAGTTGCAGGCCGCCCAGGAGGCACGGGCGGCGGCCGAGCGGCAGGCGGGCGTGGCCGCCGAGCGGCAGCGGCTGGCGCGCGACATCCACGACAGCCTGACCCAGGGGTTCGCCAGCGTGGTGATGCTGCTGGAGGCGGCGCAGGAGCGGTTGCCGGACGACCGGCACCTGGCCCAGGCATTGCGGACGGCCAGGGAGAACCTCACCGAGAGCCGCCGCGTGGTGCGGGCGCTGCGGCCCGGCGAGCTCGACGACGGCGGCCTGCCGGAGGCGCTGCGGCGGCTGTCGGGCCGGCTGTCCGACGAGGCCGGCATCGACGCGCACACCGTGATCACCGGTGCGTTGCGGCCCCTGGACCCGCACGTCCAGGTGGAGCTGCTGCGGGTGGCGCAGGAGGCGGTCGCCAACGCCCGCCGCCACGCCCACGCCGATCAGGTCACCCTTACCCTGTCGTACATGGAGGACCTGGTCGTGCTGGATGTCCACGACGACGGCGACGGCTTCGATCCCGAGCGGCCCACCGCCGGCCACGGCCTGCTGATCATGCTGGAGCGGATGGAGCAGCTCGGCGGCACGCTTCTCGTGGAAAGCGCGTCCGGGGAGGGCACCACGGTCGTGGCCAGCCTCCCGGCGGTGGCGCGATGACCGCGCGGGCCGCGATCCGGGTACTGATCGCCGACGACCACCCGGTGGTCCGTGACGGCATCCGGGCGATGCTCGGCACCCAGGACGATCTGGAGGTGGTGGGCGAGGCGGTCTCCGGCTCCGACGCGGTACGCCTGGTGCGCGACCTGCGGCCGGATGTCACGCTGATGGACCTGCAGATGCCCGAGCTCGACGGCGCGACAGCGATCAGCCGGATCCGCGAGCACGACCCCGGCGCCCGGGTGATCGTCCTGACCACCTATGACACCGACAGCGACATCTCCCGTGCCATCGACGCCGGAGCGATCGGCTACCTGCTCAAGGACACCCACCGTGAGCAGCTGTTCGACGCCGTCAGGGCGGCGGCCCGGGGAGAGAGCGCCCTGTCGCCGGCGATCGCGACCCGGGTGTTGTCATGGGCGCGCGCCGACGCGCCCGGAGCCCTCAGCGGCCGGGAGATCGAGGTCCTGGGCGCGGTCTCCCGGGGGATGAGCAACAAGGCCATCGCCACCCACCTGTGCATCAGCGAGGCCACGGTCAAGACCCACCTGCTGCACATCTTCGCCAAGCTCGACGTCGACGACCGCACCGCCGCCGTGACCGTGGCGGCCACGCGGGGGATCATCCGTCTTGGCGACTGAGGCGGGTCCTGCCCGGTCCGGCGGGAATCGCGGCCGACGCGAGTTCAGGTGAGCTCAGCCGTCCAGGCCCGTGGCCGATGGCGGTGCCTCGACGACGAAGACCAGGAAGCTGAGTTTGGTCGAAAGGTCGTGGAAGTCGTCAGGGACCAGCTCGCGGGCGGCCGGGTCGAGCCGCGGCTCGCTGATGACGGCGATCCGGAAGCCGGCGGCGGTGAAGGCGTCGGTCATCGCGTGCAACGGCCTGCGCCAGAAGATCATCGGGTGGGGCTGCCCGTCGAACGTCCAGTTGTCGGCATAGCTGGTGGTCGCGAAATAGTTGTGCCGGGGTTCCAGGGTCACATGCTCCACGAACGGGTGGTTCACCGAGGCGATCAGCCGGCCGCCGGGCCTGAGCACGCGCCGCATCTCGGCCAGCGTCGGCCCCCAGTCCTCCAGGTAGTGCAGCACCAGCGACGCGACCACGTCGTCGAACGCACCGTCGGCGAACGGCAGGGGCTCGCTCACGTCGGCCACGCGCAGGTCCGCGTCGTCACCGAGCCGCCGCCTGGCGATCGCCAGCATCCCGGCGCTGGAATCGATGCCGGTGACGACGGCGCCGCGGTCGCGTAGCAAGGCGGTCAGGGGGCCCGAGCCGCAGCCGGCGTCCAGGATCCGGCGGCCGGCCACGTCTCCGGCGAGGGTCGCGATCGCGGGCCGCGCCCAGTACGCGTTCTGGAGGCTGTGCTCGGTTTCGGCGGAGTACGCCTCGGCGAAGCTGTCGTAATCGTTCGCCTCGGCCGGATCCACGGGCTGGGTCGCGGGCGAAACCCAGGCAGGATGCCCCGCCAGCGGGTTTTCGGGCATGTCGGTTTCGCGGTCCATCGTCGCAGCCTAGGCGTTTCCGGCCTTCTCTGTCGCGATCCCGGCCCCGTCCTCACCCCTGTCAACAGCGCGTACGCCTGTACAGAAGAGCACGTCGGACAGGCTGACAACACCGATCTTCTTGTGGACACGTGCGCAAACCGAAACGTTGGTTCCCGCCACCCCGGAATCGCCCCC
>NZ_VCKX01000235.1 GCF_005889725.1 Nonomuraea zeae | reverse complement strand
GCATGTAGGTCTGTTCGCCATCTACATCTTTGTTGTCAGAGAAATAGTGCAGGCCGTCTACTTTACCGTACAGATCTAATTTGTTGCCGTCTTTGTTGTAATCTTTTTTTTTAGATGTGTATAAGAGAAATGTCGCCTACTTCCGCCTCTCCTCCCCGGCGGAGGGCGCCCCGCGCAGCAGCACGCAGCCGGCCGCGGCCACCAGCCCGCTGCCGGTGAGCGCCACGCCCACGCCCAGCACGACCGCGACGCCCACCCCGACGCCCAGCGTGAGCAGGGTCGTCCCCGCCCTGCGCGTGTGGAAGTCGCGTGACGGCTGGTCGATCATGCGGCCGACGGGCTGGCGGGGCGCGCTCGGCGAGGCGTACACCGAGTGGACGCGCCGCGACAGGAGCGCCCACCTCGGCGTGGAGGCCCTCTACTCCAACCTCGACCCGAACCAGATCATGCGCGACGCGGAGGAGACGGTCCGGCAGAACGCCGAGAGCGTCGTCAACCGCTCCCGCCGGACCGTCGTGCACCAGGGCACGAAGGCCGTGGAGTGGGAGTTCACCTGGACCGCGGGCGCCGCGGGCGACACGCCGTGGGTCACGCCGGGCACCCGCTACCGCGAGGTCCGCAGGGCCGTGGCCATCGGCGACACCGCCTACATCCTGTCGTGGACGGCCACCGAGGCCCAGTGGCTCAGGAACAGAGGGCTTATGCGGCAGGTGATCAGCAGCTTTACTGTGGGGGCATGAGTCCCTGGAACCTGCTCGCCCTGCCCCCGCTCCCCGAGGAGCTGATGCGCCGCCTGCTCGCCCCGCTCGGCGACCGGGTGCGGGTGCGCGTGCCCGCGGCCCGCGACAGGGAGTCACTGCTCGCCGCGCTGCCGGAGGCGGAGATCGTGCTCGGCGACTGGACGGGCACGCTGGCGCTGGACGCCGAGGCGGTCAAGTCGGCGCCGCTGCTCGCCTTCGTGCAGCAGCCGTCCGTGGGCGTGGACGGCCACGACCTCGACGCCCTGGCCGCCGCCGGGGTGCCGCTGGCCAACACGCCGGGGGTCAGCGCGGTGGCGGTCTCCGAGTGGTGCCTGGCCGCCACCCTGTCGCTGTCGCGCAAGCTGGGGGCCGCCGATGCGGCCGTACGCGCGGGGGAGTGGCCCCAGCAGGGCCTGCAGCCGCGCGAGCTGCGCGGGCGCCGCGTCGGCGTGGTCGGCTACGGGCAGATCGGCGCGAACTGCGTGGCGATGTTCCGCGCCCTGGGCTGCCAGGCGTCCTACTGGACCCGCACGCCGCGGGAGGACGCCGGCTTCGAGGACCTGGACGCGCTCGTGTCGGGCAGCGACGTCGTGGTCGTCGTGATCGCGCTGTCCGACGAGACCCGCGGCCTGATCGACCCCCGCCGGATGAAGCAGGGCGCCCTGCTGGTGAACGCGGCCAGGGGCGGGGTCGTGGACCAGCAGGCGCTCGTCGAGGCCCTGCGCTCGGGGCATCTCGGCGGGGCGGCGCTCGACGTGTTCGACGAGGAGCCGCTGCCCGCCGCCGACCCGCTGCGCGACCTTCCCGACGTCCTGCTGTCGCCGCACGTGGCCGGCGTCACGCCGGAGGCGACGAGCCGCCTGCTCAGCGCCACCATGGACAATCTGACCGCGGCCGTCGAGGGCCGCGAGGTGCACGGAGTGCTGAACGGCGTAGCACCAACGATCAACAGAAAATTTACTGAATCGCCTGCCACATAGGCATTTCACCTGCCACGCTGAACAGTTTTCGTGTCTTTAACGACCCCGGTCTGGCCCGAGTCGCTCGCGGGAGATACCGTCTTACGGACGATCTCTACCAGCTCAAGGGGGTGCTTTTCGTGACGACGACGATGTCGACACACCAGCGGGCAGTAGAGCAGATCCGGCAGTCGTATGCGGAGATGCCGAGCGGTGCCGCGCCCCGGCTGGCCAAGTCCACGTCCAACCTGTTCAGGTTCCGCGACCAGGGCCGGACGGCCAAGCTGTCGGCCAAGGACCTCGACGAGGTCATCAGCGTCGACCCGGAGACCATGACGGCCCAGGTCCAGGGCATGACTACGTACGAGCACCTGGTCGACGCCACGCTGCCGTACGGCCTCATGCCCTACGTGGTGCCGCAGCTCAAGACGATCACGCTGGGCGGTGCCGTGACGGGGCTCGGCATCGAGTCCACCAGCTTCAGGGACGGCCTGCCGCACGAGTCGGTCGAGGAGCTCGAGATCCTCACCGGCGACGGGCGCATCGTGGTGGCCCGCGACGACAACGAGCATCGCGAGCTCTTCCGGGCCTTCCCCAACTCCTACGGCACGCTCGGCTACGCGCTGCGCATCCAGATCAAGCTGCGCAAGGTGCAGCCGTACGTCCATCTGACGCATCTCAAGTTCACCGACGCGGCCAAGTGCATGCTGGCCATGCAGGAGATCTGCGACAGCATGGTGTACGACGGCGAGAACGTCGACTTCGTGGACGGCGTCTTCTTCCAGCCGGGCGAGATGTACATCACGCTCGGCCGCTTCGCCGAGCGCGCGCCCTACGTGTCCGACTACACCGGGATGCGCATCTACTACCAGTCGATCCAGCAGCGCAACCGCGACTGGCTGACCATCCGCGACTACCTGTGGCGCTGGGACACCGACTGGTTCTGGTGCTCGCGCGCCTTCGGCGTCCAGCAGCCCGTGGTCCGCTCGCTGATGCCGCGCCGCTGGATGCGCTCCGACGTCTACCGGCGTCTCGTGGCGCTCGACCGGAAATACGGCGTGACCGCCCGCGTCGACAGGTGGCGCGACCAGCCGGTGCAGGAGTCGGTGATCCAGGACGTCGAGGTCCCGGTCGAGCGGGGCGCGGAGTTCCTGGAGTTCTTCCACGACAAGGTGGGCATGACGCCCGTGTGGATGTGCCCGCTGCGGGCCTCCACGCGCTGGCCGCTCTACCCGCTGGAGCCCGGGAAGCTCTACGTCAACTTCGGTTTCTGGGGAATGGTGCCGCTGCCACGGGGGCAGTTCGACGGCTACTACAACCGGCTGATCGAGAACTCGGTGCACGAGCTCGACGGCCACAAGTCGCTCTACTCGACTTCCTTC
The DNA here is from genome assembly GCF_005889725.1 of Nonomuraea zeae. Lineage (GTDB taxonomy): Bacteria > Actinomycetota > Actinomycetes > Streptosporangiales > Streptosporangiaceae > Nonomuraea > Nonomuraea zeae. The sequence goes on along the minus strand of NZ_VCKX01000235.1, from coordinate 16,688 downwards.
TACGCCCGTGAGCAGTTCTGGCAGCTGTACAACGGTGACGCCTATTGGCCGGTCAAGCGGGAATACGACTCCAACGGTCGCCTGCTGGACCTGTACGAAAAGTGTGTACGGGGAAGGTGAGCTGATGGCTCTCGCAACCATTTTTGAGAAGATCGTGGGCACGGAAGCGAACATCGCGTTCATGGCCTACGACGGCAGCAAGGCGGGGCCGGATGGGGCCGACCTCGCTCTTGAGGTCAAGACCCCGATCGCGGTCGCCTATCTGGCACAGGCTCCTGGAGAGCTGGGGCTGGCCAGGGCGTACATCTCCGGGCACATCGATGTGCACGGCGACATGTACACCCTGCTCGACCGCATGTGGAACATCACCACCAACGACCTGACCGCGTCGGAGAAGCTCGCCGCGGTCCGCTCGCTGGGCATGAAGCCCCTCCTCATGCGTGTCCCGCCGCCCCCGCAGGAGATGCGGCAGAGCGCGCTGGCCAGGCTGGGCTCCCGTCATGCCAAGCAGCGTGACGCGGAGGCCATCCACCACCACTACGACGTCTCCAACCGCTTCTACGAGTGGGTGCTCGGCCCCTCCATGGCCTACACCTGCGCGGTCTACCCCACGCAGGAGTCGACGCTGGAGGAGGCCCAGTTCGCCAAGTTCGACCTGGTGGCCCGCAAGCTGGACCTCAAGCCCGGCATGCGGCTGCTCGACGTGGGCTGCGGCTGGGGCGGCATGGTGATGCACGCCGCCAAGCACTACGGCGTCAAGGCGCTCGGCGTGACCCTGAGCAAGCAGCAGGCGGAGTGGGCGCAGAAGGCCATCGTGGACGCCGGCCTCCAGGACCTCGCGGAAGTCCGCTTCATGGACTACCGCGACGTCAAGGAGAGCGGCTTCGACGCCGTGAGCTCCATCGGCCTGACGGAGCACATCGGCAAGGCGAACGTGCCGGCGTACTTCGAGTTCCTGTACGGCAAGCTGCGGCCGGGCGGGCGCATTCTCAACCACTGCATCACCCGGCCCACCGGCAAGGAGAAGACGTTCAACAAGGGCGGTTTCATCAACCGTTACGTCTTCCCCGACGGTGAGCTGGAGTCGGTGGGCTGGCTGATCCGGCAAATGGAGGACCTCGGCTTCGAGATCCGCCACGAGGAGAACCTGCGCGAGCACTACGCCAAGACCCTGCGCCACTGGTGCGACAACCTCGACGCCAACTGGACCGACGCGGTGCAGGAGGTCGGCATGGGCACGGCCCGGGTGTGGGCCCTTTACATGGCCGGCTGCATCGTGGGCTTCGAGCGCAACAAGGTCCAGCTCCACCAGGTGCTGGGCGTCAAGCTCGACGAGCAGGGCCGCTCGGGCGTCCAGCTGCGCCCCTCGGTCGACTGGCCGTAGACGAACCGGCGACGGCTGGGAGGCGCGGTGCGTCGGCGCCTCCCGGCCGTCGCTATTTCTCGTCGCCGGAGCCTGCGGCGTGCTTGCCGTGGCTCGCCGGGGCCTCGTCCGGGTTGGCGCCTTCTTGGGAGTCGTCCGGCGTGTCCTGGGGACTGCGGGGTTTGGCGTGCCTGCCCACGCGACCTCCTTTGCCTCTCCTGACTGCTCAACGTGAGCGTAAGATTACTATCGGCATGTACCGAGCGCGAATCCGACTCTCGTTCAGCCGCCGAGCAGCTCCAGCACGCGCTCGGCCTGCCTGCCGAGCGTGCCGGGCGGATTGCGGGCGGCGAACGGCCCTCGCGGGCCGAGCATGAGCAACCAGCTCAGCGCGAGCAGCCGCCGGAAGCCCCGCACCCGGGCAGCCTGCGCGGGCGGCAGGTCGAGCAGGGTCAGGAGCCGGTCGGCGTCGAGGTGGCCGTCGAGGCGGGAGATGTGCTCGGCGAGGTCGGCCAGCTCGAAGGCCCGGTCGCCGGCGCCGGAGTCCTCCCAGTCGACGATGCGCACCTCGGCGGTGGCGGCGTCCCACAGGTAGTTGGCGAGGTTGTTGTCACCCGGGCCGAGCACGGGCGGGAACGGGTCGTCGGCCAGCCGGTCGGGGTCCGGACCGGCCAGCCAGGACGTGCCGGCGGCGAACGCCTTCGCGGCCCGCGGGTCCTCGCCCACGTCCGGTCCCTGCGCGGCGCGGGCTCGTACGTGCGCCAGCGCTTTCCGCGGCGTCCACGCGGCCGGCTCCGGCAGGCGCGCGACCGGGACGGCCGAATGCAGGCGGGTGAGCGCGGTCCACTCGCGCTGCGGCTCGCGCCGGTCCCAGGAGCGATAGCGCTTGATCACGACCTCGGCCCGGACCTCGACGTCATGCGTGGCGTGCGGGTCGGTCGCGGTCATCCGCCCGCGCCCGCCGTCGTGGCGCGCGGGGCGACCTCGGTCGTGCGCACCCGCCCGTCGTCCGCGGTCATGCGCACGCCCCCCGTCATTCGGCGGCCAGCCCTTCCAGGGTGGCGGTGAGCGCGTCCCAGGACTCCTCGGCGTCCGGGGTGCGCCCGTGCGGTGACCGGAACCACTGCACGAACTCGGCCACGTCATCGAGGGCCCACCGCAGCCGGTAGAGCTCCATCACGGCCTGGTCAGGCGTCCGGCCGGTGGCCTCGGCGTAGCGGGCGAGGTCCGCGGGCTCCTTGGCGACCAGCCACAGGTCGCGCTCGGGCGCGGCGAGCCCCACCGTGTCCCAGTCGACCAGCAGCCGCCGCGCGCCGGCCCGCAACAGGTTGCCCGGGTGCGGCTCGCCGTGCGTCACCACGGGCTCGCCGGGCCGCTCCGCCCGCCGGTCGAACTCCCGCAACCTGCGCCGCAGCACCTCGGCGTGACCGGCGACCAGCTCTCTGGCGCGCTCGGAGAAGGGTCCGCCCAGCCAGGGCCGGTGCGTGTCCAGGAGCGACTGCTCCAGCCCGGCCCGTCCCACCAGCTCCAGCGGCCGGTCGGGGGTCGAGAACGGGGCAGGGGTGCGGTGCAGCTCGGCCAGCAGGTCGATGAGCAGGCCGCGTTCCCCGGGCTCGATCTCCTGGCCGAAGTCCCCGGCCTGGCCGTCCACGAGCGGGAAGACGCTCAGTGCGTACCTGTGGCCGTCGAGGCGGACGAGCGTCGCGCCGCCCGGCGTGCGCAGCGGGGCCACGACGAACCCCAGCCCCGCCTCCTCGCGCAGGACCGCCGCCGTGTCCATGGCCAGCCGCAGCCCGTCGAACGACCTGCGCCGCACGTCGGCGACGGTGAGGAACCACCGCCCGCCGGCGACCCAGTGATAGTCCCCGAACCCGACCGGCGCGTAGTCGAGCGTGGCGGCCTCGATGCCCCACTCGCCCAGCGCGGGCAGGAGCAGCCGCTCGTCGAATCCCTCCGGACGATCTTTCATCCGCCCACGCTAGCGTCCGGCCCGGCCGGGATTCACCTCGATCAGGATGTCGACGGCGTCGAGGACGTCGGTCACCACGTGATCGGCCGTGCCCGCCGTCAGCCCCCTGTCGATCCAGATCGTCCGCAACCCGGCGGCCCGCCCGCCCGCGATGTCGTTCGCCAGGTCGTCCCCGACCATCCAGCCGCCGGCCAAGGGGGAGCCGCACCGCGCGGCGGCGATCTCGAAGAGCCGGACGTCGGGTTTGCGCACCCCCTCGGCGTCGGAGATCGCCCACCCGTCCACCCGCCCGGCCAGTCCCGTGCGCTCGATCTTGGCCGTCTGGTTGTCGGTCATCCCGTTCGTCACGATCCCCGTCCTCCAGCCGGCCGCCCGCAGGCGGTCGAGCCCGGCCAGCACCTCGGCCCGGCACGAGACCAGGTGCGGCAGCCTGGCCCGGAAGCCCCGCCACAGCTCACCGGCCGGCTCGGCCGGCGCGTACCGGTCGCGTACCAGGGTGAAGAAGGTGTCCATGGGCACGGACCCGTCCGCGTCCGTGCTCACCAGCCAGGACACCTCCTGCTCGCCCAGCCCGCGCTCCGCCGCGAACTCGGCGGCCCAGCGGCGGAAGGCGCCCAGCCGGTCGATGAGCGTGTTGTCGAGGTCGAAGAGTGCGAGCACCCTGCTATCGGAGCTCGCGCTTGAGGATCTTGCCCGTGGCCGTCATCGGCAGGGCGTCGCGGAACTCGACGAGGCGGGGGTACTTGTAGGCCGCCATGTTCTCCTTGGCCCAGGCGATCAGCTCGTCCTCGGAGACCGCCGAGCCGGGCGTCCTGATGATGTACGCCTTGATCTCCTCGCCGTGCGACTCGTGCGCGACCCCCACCACGGCGGCCAGCGACACGCCCTCGTGCGTCATGAGGACCTCTTCGAGCTCGCGCGGATAGACGTTGAACCCACCCCGGATGATCATGTCCTTGGCGCGGTCGATGATGGAGTAGTAGCCGTCCGCGTCACGGGTCGCGATGTCCCCGGTACGGAACCAGCCGTCGCGCATGACCTCCGCCGTCGCCTCGGCCCGGCCGTAGTAGCCCTTCATGATGTTGTGGCCGCGGATCGCGATCTCGCCGGGCCCCTCGCCCTCGACGGTCTTCCAGTCGCCGTCGATCAGCTTCATCTCCACGCCCCAGATCGGGGTGCCGATCGTGCCGGGCTTGGTCGGGCGGCCGAGCTGGTTGAAGCTGGCCACCGGCGAGGTCTCCGACAGCCCGTACCCCTCCAGGATGCCGATGCCGAACGTCTGCTCGAAGTCCTTCAGCACCTCCACCGGCGACGACGCGCCGCCCGCCACGGCGACCCGGAGCTTGCTCGGCACCTCCGCGCCCTCCGCGTGGATCTTGGTCAGCATGCCCCAGTACATCGTCGGCACCCCGGCGAAGAACGAGACGCTCTCGCGGACCATGAGCTCGAGCGCCTCGCCGGGCTCGAAGCGCGGCATCAGGACGACCGTCGCGCCGCGCAGGAAGCCGGTGTTCATGACCACGGTCTGGCCGAAGGAGTGGAACAGCGGCAGCACGGCCAGGTAGGTGTCCCCCTCGTCGGAGCGGGGGAACATCTTGTCGCTGACCATGGCGTTCAGCAGCATGTTCTGGTGGCTGAGCTCGGCGCCCTTGGGCTGTCCCGTGGTGCCGGAGGTGTAGAGGATCACCGCGGTGTCGTCGGGCGCGGTCTGGACGGTCTCGAACTCGGCGGCCATCCCGCCCAGCGCGGCCCAGATCGACTCGCCGTACCCGGACTCGGTGGCGAGCGGCGTGGCGGGCAGCACGAAGAAGTGCTCGCAGCCGGCGGCGGCCTCGAAGCCCGCCTTGCCGCGCTCGCCCAGCGGCAGCTCGGGCGTGCCCTCGAAGCAGAACAGCGCCTTGGCGTCACTGTCGTCGAGGTGGTAGGCGATCTCACGCGACTGCAGCAGCACGTTGAGCGGCACCACCGTCGCGCCGGCCTTCAGGATGCCGTAATAGACGAAGGGGAAGTACGGCAGGTTCGGGCACGCCAGCGCGACCTTGTCGCCCTTGCCGATGCCCCGCGCCACCAGCAGGTTCGCCACCTGGTTGGCGACCGTGTCGATCATGGAGTACGGCAGCCGCATGTCGCCGAAGACGATGGCGGTGCCGTCCGGGGTGTTCCTGGCGCTGTCCTCCAGGACGATCGACAGATTGAGCATGACGCCCTTCCTCCTCTAGACCGGCTTGGGCGCCATCTTCGCAGGCGGGCAGACCGACCGGTAGGGGGCAATCTCCGCACCCCGGCGGCGGTCACACGACGGCGACGGCGTCGATCTCGACGAGGTACCCGGGGCCCAGGCCGGCCACGGAGTGGACCGTGATCGCCGGCGGTGGGTCGGCCCGGTTCCACACCTCCTGGAAGGCGGCCACGCCCTCGTCGAACGTGTGGCCGGCCACCACGGCGATGCGCCAGTGCACGATGTTCGCCAGGCTCGCACCCTCGCTCTCCAGGATGGTCGTGAGGTTGCGGAACACCTGCCTGGCCTGCTCCCCGACCGTGGGGCCGACGACCTTGCCGTCGGAGCCGACGCCGTTCTGCCCGCCGATGTAGATCGTCTTGGCCGGCTGCTCGACCACGACGGCCTGGCTGAACGCCGGGCTGCGATGGAGCCCTTCGGGGTTGATGTGCCGGACACCCATGTGCTGCCTCCTCCGATGAAGAAACCACTTAAACTGGTTTCATCTACGACACCAGTTATAGTAGTTACATGCGCGTGAACGCAACCGGCCGGGTGCTGAACGACCCCAAGGGCGGGTCGTTCCGGTTCGACGCCGGCGCCCTCTGCCTGGACTTCGCCCACACCGGCGGCGAGGGCCGGTACGCGGTGTTCGAGACCCTCCACGAGCCTGCCGACCTGGCCGGATGGCTGGCCGAGCCGCCGCTGGCCGCGGTGATGACGGTTCCCGTGACGGCCCGCGAGCTGGCCGAGGCCAAGGCCCTCCGCCAGGCGATCTGGGACGCGGCGCACGACCAGGCCGCGCGGCGGCCCATCCCCGCCGGGACGATCGCCGCCATCAACCGGGCCGCGGCCGCGGCGCCGCTGGTCCCCGAGCTCGCCGCCGACGGCGCGAGCGCGGGATGGGCGTCGCCGGTGCGGGCGGCGCAGGCGCTGTCGGCGATGGCGCGGGAGATGATCGAGCTGCTGTCCGGGCCGCTCGCCGCGCGCATCCGCGAGTGCGCGAGCGACGACTGCCCGCTGGTGTTCGTCGACACCTCCCGCCCCGGCGCGCGGCGCTGGTGCGCGATGGAGCGCTGCGGCAACCGCCACAAGCTCCGGGCACTCCGCGCCCGGCAGGCCACAGACTTGTGACGCGGCCGGCCCGCGATCCGCTGAATCCGGTAAGAAGAGGCCAGCTCCGCCCGCTGATCGGCCGGCGCCTGCTCGGGCGATCACGCGGCCCATGCGATTGCGCGCACTTCGCCGGCCACGGCCGCATATGGACGTGTCGCGCCGTCTGGAGTAAGCAAGTACCAGATTACTTACCCCAGGAGGGGTCATGGAGTACGACTACGTGATCGTCGGCGCGGGATCCGCGGGATGCGTGCTCGCCAACAGGCTCTCGGCGGACCCAGGCGTGACGGTGGCGCTGGTCGAGGCGGGCGGGCAGGACGACAAGCTCGAGATCCGCATGCCCGCCGGCTTCGCCAAGCTCTTCAAGACCGACTACGACTGGAACTACACCACCGCGAAACAGAGCGAGATGTCCGGCCGCGAGCTCTACTGGCCGCGCGGCCGGGTGATCGGCGGGTCGTCCTCGCTCAACGCCCAGATGTGGGTCCGCGGCTGCGCGCGCGACTACGACCAGTGGGACATCCCCGGCTGGGCCTACGACGACGTGCTGCCGTACTTCACCAAGGCCGAGAACCGCGTCGGCACCAACGAGGGCGGCGTCTACGGCACCTCCGGCCCGCTCTACATCTCCGAGCTGCGCAGCCCCAACGTCACCACCGCCGCCTTCCTCAAGGCGTGCGAGGAGCTCGGCTACACCCGGCTCGGGGAGCTGAACGGCCGCTCAAACGAGGGCTACAGCCCCACGCCCGTCACCCAGAACCGAGGCCGCCGGTGGAGCTCGGCCGACGCCTACCTGCGCCCGGCGACCGGGCGGCCCAACCTCGAAGTGATCACCGGCGCGACGGTCGACCGGGTGGTGTTCGAGGGCAAGCGAGCCGTCGGCATCGAGCACGGCGGCGGCGCGTTAATCAAGGCGCGCAACGAGGTCATCCTGTCGGCGGGCGCGATCGGCTCGCCCTATCTGCTCATGCGCTCCGGCGTGGGCGCGCCCGACGAGCTGCGCGACGCCGGGATCGCGATCGTGCACGAGCTGCCCGAGGTCGGCAAGAACCTCCAGGACCACCTGTCCTCCGGCGTGTTCGTGGAGTGCAAGCAGCCGGTGACGCTGACCAAGGCCGAGTCGATCGGCAACCTGCTGCGCTACATCGTCCTGCGCTCCGGCATGCTGACCACCAACGTGGGCGAGGCGGTCGCGTTCATCAAGACCTCGGCCGAGGAGCCCGCGCCCGACATCGAGCTGATCTTCGCTCCCGGGCCGTTCATCGACCACGGGCTCACCCCGCCGACCGGCCACGGGCTCACCGTGGGCGTCGTGCTGCTGCAGCCGGAGAGCCGGGGCAGGGTCGGGCTCAGCGGCAGGGAGACGGTCATCGACCCGGGCTACCTGACGGCGGAGGCCGACGTCAAGCGCATGGTCGCGGGGCTGAAGGCGGCCAAGCAGGTCTTCGCCACCGCCGCGATGAAGGCGTACGCGGGCGGGCCGATGGCGCCGTACTGGGCGCCGGACAGCGACGAGGAGCTCGCCCAGTGGGTGCGCGAGCGCGGCGAGACCCTCTACCACCCCGTCGGCACCTGCCGGATGGGGACCGACGACGCCTCGGTGGTGGACCCGTCGCTGCGGGTACGCGGCGTCGAAGGGCTCAGGGTCGTGGACGTGTCGATCATGCCGACGCTGAACCGCGGCCACACCCACGCCCCCGCCATCATGATCGGAGAAAAGGGAGCGGATCTGGTCAAGAAGCGCAAGTAGCCGCCTCTTGACGTAAGTGGTCACTTGCACAAGGCTTTGTGGTATGACGCTGCCCGTGGATCTGGATCTGTCGCAGATCCCGTTCTGGGGACTGCCGCAGGCCGAGCGCATGGAGGCCTTCCGCAAGCTGCGGGGCCTGGACCGGCCGGCGTTCGTGCGGGAGCAGACCGTCCCGTTCGTCGGCGGCGGTCCCGGCTACTACGCCCTCGTACGCCACGCCGACGTGACCGAGGCCAGCAGGAACGCGGCCGTCTTCAGCAGCGAGCCGTGCTCCAACAGCATCCCCGACATGCCGCGCTGGCTGAGCGTGTACTTCGGCTCCATGATCAATATGGACGACCCGAGACACGCCCGGCTGCGCAGGATCGTCTCCAGGGCGTTCACGCCGCGCGTCCTGTCGAAGATGGAGGAGGATCTGGCCACGGCCGCTGCGGAGATCGTGGACCGGGCGATCGAGGAGGGGCCGGGCGACTTCGTGGCCCAGGTGGCCGCCCGGCTCCCCGTACGCGTCATCTGCGACATGATGGGGATCCCGGCCAGACTCCATGACCTGGTGCTGCGGCGGACGAACGTCATCCTCGGCAACGCCGACCGCGAGTACACCGGCATCGACCCCGACTTCAGCCGGGTCAACGTCGCCCGCGGCCTGGTCAAGCTGCTGCACGCCGGGTTCTCGCTCAACCGGCTGGCCGCCCGCCTGGGCGACGAGCGGCGCAAGCGGCCCACGGGCGACCTGGTGAGCCTGCTGGTCAACGGCGAGGAGCGGCTCACCTCGCAGGAGCTCGGCTCGTTCTTCATCCTGCTGGTGGTGGCGGGCAGCGAGACGACCCGCAACGCCATCGCGTACGGGCTCAAGCTCTTCACCGACCATCCGGAGCAGCGCGAGTTGCTGCTGAGCGACTTCGACGGCCACATCGTCAAGGCGTGCGACGAGATCGTCCGGTACGCCACCCCGGTGATCCAGTTCCGCCGCACGCTCACGCGCGATCACGAGCTGAACGGGACCGCGTACAAGCAGGGCGACAAGGTGCTGCTCTTCTACAACTCGGCCAACCGCGACGAGTCGGTCTTCACCGACCCCGACGTGTTCGACATCACCCGCGACCCCAACCCGCACGTCGGCTTCGGCGGCCCGGGGCCGCACTACTGCCTGGGCGCCCACCTCGCGCGCAGGGAGATGACGGTGATGTTCCGCGAGCTGTTCACCCGGCTGCCCGGGATCAGGGCGGCGGGCGAGCCCGACTTCCTGCTGTCCAACTTCATCAACGGCATCAAGCACCTGCGCTACACCTTCTGAGCCCGGCCCGCGACCTCGCGTAGTGGTACTCCTGAGGCGGGGCCGAATGCTAGGTTTCGCAGTCATGGAGATCAGGACTATCCACGCCAACGGGGTGGAGTTCGCGTATCTAGCGATGGGTGAGGGGCCGCTGGCGCTGTGCCTGCACGGCTTCCCCGACACCGCGCACACCTGGCGGCACCTGATGCCCGCGCTGGCCGAGCGAGGCTACCGCGCGGTCGCGCCGTTCATGCGCGGTTACGCGCCCACCGAGGTCCCCGCCGACGGCGCGTACGAGGACGCCGCGCTCGTCGCCGACGTGCGCGCCCTGTACGAGGAGCTCGGCGGCGACGAGAGCGCGGTCGTCGTCGGTCACGACTGGGGCGCGTTCCCCGTCTACCAGACGGCCGGGCGCTTCCGGCGGGCGGTGACGCTCGCGGTGCCGCCGCCGGGCGCGCTCGCCACCGCCTTCCTCGACTACGAGCAGCTCAAGCGCTCCTTCTACATCTTCCTGTTCCAGACCGCCGTGGCCGAGACCGCCGCCGCGACTCCCGGCTTCATCGAGGGACTCTGGCGCGACTGGTCGCCCGGGTACGACGCCGCCGAGGACCTGGAGTTCGTCCGGCGCAGCATCGGCGAGCCGGCCAACCTGAGCGCCGCCATCGGCTACTACCGGGCCATGCTCGGCACCACGCCGAGCTCCGGCCGCTACCCCGCGGTCGAGCCTGAGCCGGGCCCCGTCCTGTACCTGCATGGGGCCCAGGACGGCTGCCTGGGCCCCGAGCTGGCCAAGGACGCGGCCGGCCACCTGCCGCCCGGCTCGCGGACGGAGCTGGTGGCGGGGGCCGGGCACTTCCTCCACCTCGAACGGCCCGCCGAGGTCAACCGGCTCATCCTGGACTGGCTCGGCCCGGCCTCCTGAGGCTGGGCCCTTCGCCTCCCAGAGCACTTCCTGGCGGGCGCGGGACTTCGCGTGGCTCAGGGGCGCCAGGGGCGGCGTCCGCTGAGCACCGCGATCAGCGGGTGCTGTCCCGACAGGCTCACCCGGACGGCCTCCTCCACGGCGAAGCCGGCCGGGATCCCGTCGTGGACCAGCGCCACGGCCAGGCCGTCGCGGGCCAGCACCCGGCGTACCTCCCGCCACAGCAGGCCGAGGTCACCGGCGAGCAGGCCCGCCGGGGGCACCTGCCGTCCCCAGGGCGGGTTCACCAGCACACGGTCGGCGTGCTCGCCGCCCATCGGGATCCGCCCGCCGTCGGCCACGGCCCACGCGAACGACGCCCGGCCCGCTCCGGGAGCGCCACGGGCGTTGGCGGCGGCGGCGCGGAGCGCGGCCGGATCGTGGTCGAAGCCGAGCAGCCGGACCGGCGACGGGCGCCCGCTTCCCGCACCGGCCCGGACCGCCGCGCCCGCCTCGATCAGGGTGGTCCCAGCGCCGCAGCACGGGTCGAGCACCGTGCTCGCGTTCCCGAGCCGGGCCAGCTCCGCCATCGCGGCGGCCACCGGCGGGTGCAGCGTGCCCCGGATCGAGGCCAGCTTGTACGGCCGGCGGTGCAGCGGCCGATCGGCCAGCCGGAGCGCGATGACCGCCTGGTCGCCCTCGATCGTCACCCGCCACGACATCGCCCCTTCCGGGGGCCGCCGGCCGTCCCGCCTGGAGTGGTACGGCAGCCGCGGCGGCCGGGCCAGCTCTGCCCCCACCGCGTCCTCGACCTCGAACCTGGTGTAGTTGCGCCGCCCGACGAACGACGCCGACACCTCCAGCCCGCCGCCGCCCCCGGCCCGCCGGCCGGTGTCGCGCCCGCGCGCGCCGAGGTGGCTCGCGTCCACCTCGCGCGCCGCCCGGGCGAGCCGGCGCAGCGCCGAGCGGTCGTGGCCGATCCCGTCCACCACGGCGGCGGCCAGCAGCACGTCGTCGGCCGTGCGCAGGCTCAGCAGGGCCGTCTCAGGTGACGAGGTCTCGAACCACACCTCGCGATGGCGCATCCCGCGCACCACGCCCAGCCTGGAACGTCGAATCTCCGTGGCCACCAGGGGCTCGATGCCATGCACCGCCCTGGCCACGGCAAAGGTATGCACGTGTCCTTCTCCCACGTCGCGACCCGGGACGGCGGTTGCTCAGCCGTCCCGCATCGCCGGCGGTGGGGTCGTCCGCGACCCGCCGGCGGGTCGCTAGCGGAGGAAGAAGTAGTACGTCACGGCGACGACCCTACTGGCCCCGGACGCCGGGAGCGACGCATTATTTCCGCGGTCGTACGTACGGTGTACGTCATATCTATTGACGTAAGTGGCTGCTTTTCCAATGATGGCCTCATGAGCGTCCTCGACTTCGACCTGTCGGACAGTGACTTCTGGGCCAAGAGCATGACCGAGCGTGAGGCGGCGTTCGATCGGCTCCGCGCGCGCGAGGCCCCGGCCTTCTTCGAGGAGATGGAGGTCTCCTTCGCTCCCAAGGGCCCGGGCTACTACGCGCTGGTCAAGCACGCCGACATCCTCGAAGCCAGCCGCAATCCCGAGGTCTTCTGCTCGGGCGACGGCGGGGCGACGAACATCCCGGACATGCCGCCGGAGTTCACCGAGTACTTCGGCTCGATGATCAACATGGACGACCCCCGGCACGCCAGGTTGCGCAGGATCGTCTCCCGCGCGTTCACGCCCAAGATGATCAAGCAGTTCGAGGCCGACGTGGAGACGGCGGCCGGCAACATCGTGGACGACCTCCTGGCCAAGGGGTCCGGCGTCGACTTCGTCACCGACGTCGCCGCGCGGCTGCCCCTGAAGATCATCTGCGACATGATGGGCATCCCCGAGCGGGACTACCAGTTCGTCTTCGAACGCTCGAACCAGATCCTCGGCGGCTTCGACCCCGAATACACCGGCGGCGACGTCGACCAGATCGCCGAGCGACTGCTCAACGCCGGGATGGAGCTGCAGCAGCTGGTCCAGGACCTGGCCGCCCACCGCGCCGAGAACCCCACGAACGACCTGACCTCGTCCCTGGTCAACGCCAACATCGACGGCGAGCGCCTGACGATGCAGGAGCTGGGGTCGTTCTTCATCCTGCTGGTGGTGGCCGGCAACGAGACCACCCGCAACGCCATCTCCTACGGGCTGCGCCTGCTCACCAAGAACCCGGACCAGCGCGCCCGCTGGCTGGAGGACATCGACGGGCGCGCGCCGGGGGCCGTGGAGGAGATCGTCCGGCTGGCCTCGCCGGTGAACTTCATGCGCCGCAAGGTCACCAGGGACCACGAGATGAACGGGCACCTCTACCGCAAGGGCGAGAAGGTGGTCCTGTTCTACTGGGCGGCGAACAGGGACGAGGCCGTGTTCGCCGACCCGTACCGCTTCGACATCGGCCGCCACCCCAACCCGCACGTCGGCTACGGCGGCCCCGGCCCGCACTTCTGCCTCGGCGCGCACCTGGCCCGGCGGGAGATCACGGTGATGTTCCGCGAACTGCTGCGCCGCGTGCCGCAGATCGAGGCCGGCCGCCCGGACCGCCTGCACTCCAGCTTCATCAACGGCATCAAGCACATGGAGTGCACGTTCTAGCCGATCCCGGGTGAACATCGGATGACGTCGGCGTGGACGCCGATGATGATCGTCCATTAGATTGTGGTCCCGCCCGCTATTGGCGGGCTCCAGGCATCGAGTCGGAGCACGGTCGTCGTATCTCCCCTCGCCCATCTGCTGAGCACAGGGAAAGGTACGTCCAGTGTCCGACGGCAATTCCGCGCGCCCGACATCCTCTGACTTATCGGAAAGCCCTTCACCAAGCGGCTCTGGGACGCCCAGCTCATCGCCGAGCGGCTCACCGTCTCCCAGCGATTCCGGCTCGGCGACGCCCTCTCCCGGTGACTCCGGCTCGGCGACTCCGTCAGCCGGCCCTTCGGCCGAGAGCCCCTCCTCGTCGAATCTGCCGGGATGCCCGCACAATCCCCCGTGCCGGATCCGCCCGTGCCTGCCGGCGGACAGGCTGGGCCGCTCACCGGGCCCTCTCGTGCCCGGTCCCGGCGATGACGTTCCCGTCGCGCCGCCGGTCGAGCCCATTCCCGATGGCACGGATGGCTACGCGGCGAGGACCGACAAGATCATCGCGTTCGCCGACGTGATGCTCGAGGCCGCGGAGACTGTGCACAAGGTCAAGGCCAAGGTGCCCGTCGTCGAAGACTGGGGGTGGTTCGACACCCCGCGCATCATCAGTCCCTTTCTCGACCGGCTCAACGGCTACATCGGGGAATGGACCTCGGCCGCGGGACTCCTGGAGCAGGTGCTCAAGGACGACGGGCCGAAGCTCATCGGGGTGGCGAAGAGATATCGCGACGTCGACGAGGGCGCCAAGGCGGCCATCAACAAGATCAAGCTCTGAAGGGCGCCCTAGATGCCGACCTCCTCGGGCAAACCGCCCCACCGGAGTCAGACCCTGCGGTACTCCACGAACCGCGTGGAGCGGCTGGCGGCCAAGCAGGCCGCGACCAACGCCACTACCAACGCCGCGACCAACGCCGCGACCAGCCAGGTCAAGGTCGATTCGGCGTTCTTCCAGAGGGTGCGGAAGCTGATCCAGACGCACGGCCGGCCGGCCCACGCGATGGTGACCGTGTCCGGCCTGACCATCGCCGGCGGTGCGCTGGTCCTCGCCGCCATCGGGAACGCGGCCGATCCCCAGAGGTATTTCAGCGATCGGAGCATGTGGAACGAGATGCTGGGCGATCTCAAGCTCAGCGCCTGGGACGTGTGGATCAGCTACTTCAGCCAGATCTCGCCGTACTGGGAGGGGCACGCTTCCGAGACGGTCCAGCGCTATCTCCGGTTCGAGTTGATCGGCATGTTCGACGAGCTCGGCCGCGTCGCCACGGAGATGAGCGGCCTCATGAGCAGCCTGGCGTGGGATGTCACGGAGTACGACGTGAAGCTGGTCACGCTGCTGGTGTCGGCCGGCACCGCCTACAAGACCCTCCTGCCGTTCAGTGCGACGCCGGGTGGCAAGCTCACTCTGGGGCTGGCCGCCGTCGCGTTCCTCGGGCTGCTGGCGGCCTTGCTGCAGGAGTTCGTCGGCAAGGTCAAGTCGCTCGACGGCAAGCTGGAGACCCTCGGCCACAAGATCTTCGAGCTTGAGGGGCTCTTCTCCGTCGGGCAGGAGAAACTGCATCTCCAACCGCCGGGTTACGACGTCGGCCTCTGGGAGCCCATCACCAAGGAAGCCACGTCATGAAGCACGATGACGCTGCCGACGCGCGGCTCCCGGAGATGCTGCGCGAGGTCGGGCGGATGGCCGACGCTTTCGCCGGCGAAGCGCGCGAGGCGGAGGAGCGGAGGGTGACCGGCGCCGACCGCACCGGTCAGGTGACGGCCACGGTGTCGGGCTCCGCGCGGCTCCTGGACGTGCGCATCGGTGCCCGGGCGATGCGCGACCTCGACCACGTGGAGCTGAGCCAGGCCGTGCTGGAGGCGGTCGGAGCCGCGCGCGAGGCCGCGGCGGAGGAGCTGACCGAGGTGTTGGGCAGGCTGAACGGCGGCGGCCGGCCGCAGCCCGGCGCGCGGGGCCATCCGTCCGCGCGTGACCTCGACGCGATGCTGCGGGAGGCCGGGCATGGATGAGACGGACCGGCTGCGGAGGCTCACAGAGCAGCTGGAGCGGCTGGAGCGGCTGTCAGCGACTCAGGCAGACAGCCAGGCGGCGGCGGAGCAGCTGGCCGCGCGGGAGTTCACCGGCAAGGCGGACAAGGGCGGGATCACGGCGACCGTGAACGGCGCGGGAAGCCTGCTTACCATCGACATCAGCCGGCTGAGCAAGCGGCGGCACGACGGTGTCACTCTCGGCGACGCGGTGCTCGTGGCGATCCGCGCGGCCGAGCAGGCCGCGGCCGAGGCGAAGTCCGCGCTGATGGCGGACGTGAGTGCGAGCCTCGGCCTGGGCGACCTGTTCGGCGATGTCCAGCGGCTCTTCGGCCCGGACGACGGCCGTTCGGCCACCGGATCACGGTAGAACGGCCTGCCGGACCCGGCGATCTCGCGCTGGGGCCGGCCGGCCACGCGATCAGGACTGCGAGTTGAGCCTGATCTGGTTCATCACCGTACGGATGTCGGGCATGAGCTGCTTGCTCTCCGACGGGATCGACATGTAGACGATGGCCGGGACGTCCGCGCCGGTGTTGACGGCGATCGTCACGATCGTCGCCTTCTCGGTGTCCGACGTCAGCGAGTACGCGATCAGCCGGCCGGTGGAGTCGCCCACCTTGATGGGCTGCTGGGCGATCTTGCGTACCTTGTTGTCCGCCGGGAAGAAGCGCTTGCGGGCGGAGAGCACCACCTGCTTGATGACCGGCTCCAGGTTGTCCTGCTCGTAGTAGGAGGCCAGTCTCGGCGACAGCGGGCCCGACAGGAGCTGGGCGAACTTGTCCTGCTCGACCTGGACGTACTGGCGGGTGTCGAAGCCGTACGTGGCCTTGACCGTGGCGCGCTGGTCGAGCTGCCAGGTGCCGCCCAGGCGCGGGACCGAGATCCCGGCGTCGGCGTCCGGCACCCTGCCCAGCACGGGGGCGGCCTTGCCGGCGTACTTCGGCAGCGGGCCGATCGAGGTGCCGGTCTTGGTGCTGCTCGGCGTCTGCGAGGCGGTGGC
The DNA here is from genome assembly GCF_005889725.1 of Nonomuraea zeae. Taxonomy (GTDB): domain Bacteria; phylum Actinomycetota; class Actinomycetes; order Streptosporangiales; family Streptosporangiaceae; genus Nonomuraea; species Nonomuraea zeae. Next base: position 371 of record NZ_VCKX01000235.1, on the reverse strand, counting down.
CTTCTCGCCGGCCAGGCTGGCGTTCGACGGCTCCTCGCTCGCCAGCGGACCCGCCAGGAACGCCCACAGCAGCGCGCCCACCAGGGCGATCACCACGGTGCCGCCGAGCGCGTAGATCCAGATGGGCTTGCCGCGCTCCTCGTCGTCGTCCAGGGGGTCGTGCTCGCCCATGGACTGGTAGTTGTCGCCGAAGACGGTGTTCCAGAGCTCCTGCTGGCGCTCGGGCGGCGGGGTGCGCGACCCGCTGATCTGGCCGGCGGTCACGAACGGGCGGTCGGGGTCGGAGGGGTCGCGGTTCAGGTTCGAGCCGGGACGGGGACCCTGGTCCTCGCTCGGGGGCGCGCCGATGTGGGCGGGGTCCATCGGGGAGG
>NZ_VCKX01000234.1 GCF_005889725.1 Nonomuraea zeae | reverse complement strand
TGGAGCCTGGGGCGCTGCTGGTCGGGCGGGTCGGCGACGCCGTGCGGCCGCTCACGCTGATGGGTCTCGGTCAGGCCGGGATCGGCGTGGCGGTGGCGTCGCTGGGGCTGCTCCTGCTGACCGGGGCCCGGCCGTGGGCGGTGCTGCTGGTCGCCGTCGGCGCCCTGACCGGCCTGTCGTCGGCCGGCTTCATGATCGCTTTCCCGTACGTGCTGCAGACCGCGACCCCCGACGAGCTCGTCGGGCGCGTGTCCGCCACGGCCAACGCCGGCCCCACCGTCGTGCAGCTGGCCGCGCCGCCCCTGGGCGCCCTGCTGGCCGTGCACCTCGGCGTGGGTGCCGTCTTCACCGCGGCGGGGACCGCGCTGGCGCTGCTCGGCCTCGGTCTCATGGCCCTGCGCGCGCCGGCTCCGGCGCGGCCCGAGGCAGTCGCCCACGCGGGCGACGGCCGCCACCCGGTTCCTCCTGAGTGAAGCGGGATGGCCCCCTCCTGGCGGAGCCAGGAGCCACAGACGTGATCGCGGAACCACCGAGCGACGAGATCGCGATGCTCATCCCGATCGAAGGCGCCTCGGCCGCGTCACACCCGCCGTCGAAACCGTTCATCGGCGGAAACCTCTGGTACGTAGAGAGAAAGGAATGGCAATGTCGCAGTATGACGCCCTGACAGCGCTGCAGGACGCGGGAGTCTCCCTGGCGGAGATCCCCGAGGAGCAGCAGGCCATCTTCGCCTCGCTCACCCAGACCGAGGTGCGGGTCCTCACCTCGGTGAAGGACCGTCTGGACGCCGCCACTGAGGTGGCGGCGCACCTCGTCGAGCAGCCCGGCCACCACGTCGGCGTGATCATTCACTGACGAGGATCCGAACCGACCGGACCGCGCCACCGGCGCGGTCCGGTCACCTGGGAGGACAGCCGATGCACTGCCTCGTATGCCACCCGCCGGCCGGTGCGCGGGCCCGCTTGGCGAGCCGGTGAACCGGGTGAGCGAGCCGGTGAACGACCAGCTGGGCGGGCCGCGTTTGTCGTGGCACGCCGGTGAGGTCGATCCCGCCGAGCTGGAGGTGCCTTCCGACTGGCCGGCGCAGTCCTTCGACGAGTGGGCCTACGGCGGCGCGACCGGCGCCGGGGTGCGGGTCTGCGTCGTGGACAGCGGGATCGACGGCGGCCACGCGGACGTGGGCCCGGTCAGCGGCGCCTACGCCATGGTCGCCGACGGGGACGGGCTGCGGGCCGTGCCCGACGAGCAGGGCGACCGTTCGGGGCACGGCACCGCCTGCGCCAGCGTCATCAGGCGGCTCGCCCCGGGCTGCGAGCTGGTCGGCATGCGGGTGCTCGGCGCGCTGCACGGGCGCGCGGAGGTGCTGGTCGCGGGGCTGCGCTGGGCGGTCGCCCAGGATTTCGACGTGATCAACCTCAGCCTGTCCACCACCCAGCGGGACTTCGTGCCGGCGCTGCGCGAGCTGGCCGACGAGGCGTACTTCAGGAACACGCTGATCGTCGCCGCCGCCCACAACCTGCCCGTCGAGAGCTACCCGTGGCGCTTCGCCTCGGTGGTCTCCGTCGGCAGCCACCGCGAGCCCGAGCCGGACCTCATCCTGTACAACCCCAGCCCGCCGGTGGAGTTCTTCGCCTGCGGCATGAACGTGCCGGTGGCCACGCCGGGCGGCGGGCACCGGCGCTGCAGCGGCAACAGCTTCGCCACCCCCCACGTCGCGGCGCGCTGCGCCCTCATCCGCGGCAAGCATCCCGGGCTGACGCCCTTCCAGGTCAAGACCGCCCTCTACCTGTCATCGTCGAACGTCAGGAGCCACGGATGAGCCACGACGGACGGTGGGCGACCCTGGCGGCGCAGGCCGTGCCGGGCCCGGCCCGCGAGGAACGGCTCCTGCTGCAGTCGGTGGTGGAGGCGGCCCGCGCCATCTTCGCCGCGGCGGCCGGCTCGGTGCTCCTGCTGGACGCGACGGGCAAGGAGCTGGTCTTCGAGGCCGTCGCGGGCGAGGGGCAGGAGGCGATCCTGGGCCGCAGGACGTCCGCCGAGGCCGGGATCGCCGGCTGGGTGCTGGCCGCCGGCGAGCCGGTCGCGGTGCGGGACGTGCCGGCCGCCCCGGCGCTCGCCTCCGGGGCCGCCGGCCGCGCCGGATACGTGCCGCGCGCCATCCTGGCCGCCCCCCTCCTGTACGACGGCGAGGTCAGCGGCGTGCTGGAGGTGCTCGACCCGGTCCACGACGACCGGCGGACGTTCGACGACCTGCGGCTGCTGGGCCTGTTCGCCTACCAGGCCGTGGTCGCGCTGCACGTCGTGCGCCGCCACCGTGCCGCCCGTCAGGCGCTCACGGGCGACGGCGCCTATGCCGAGCTGGTCCGGATCGTCTCGGCGCTGGAGGCCATGCCCCGGCCGCGCCGCCAAGCCGGCCTGCGCATGCTGACGGCCGTCGGCGACCTGCTCAAGGACGGATAGGAGCCCGGTCACCGGTGCGGCCGCCGGCGACGCGGCCGATTTGTCGGTGCCGCGCGCGATACTCACCGCTGAAGATCACGAGGACGAGGTGCCGACCGGCGATGGCGCGGTAACGCCGCCGCTCGAACGACGGGCCCTGCCTCACACAAACAGCGTGGAGGGATCCGCATGAGCGCAGATCGGCTGCCGGCCGGTGCCGGCGACGGTTCGGCGAAGTTCTCGGACGTGCGTCAGAGCGGTACGGCCGCCGCGGCGGACGACGGCGTCGCGAACGAGGACCGGCTGGCGATGCCGTCCGCCTGGCTGCGCGCGCTGCATCCGCGGCGGGGCGGGGTGAAGGTCACCGTGAAGTCTCCGGACCCGGGCGCTCCCAAGGAGCTCGCCGCGAAGGTGGACGGGCGCCGGCAGATGATCGCCGACTCGCTGGCGAGGACGCAGGACCCGGAGATCGCCTCCGCGGGCGCGGCGTACCTGGCGGGGGAGGCCACCGCCACGCCGCTGGGCGCCGCGGCGGTCGCCTGCGTGGTGTCCGCGTCCATGAGCTGGGAGGAGAGGGCGTGGCTGCCCCTGTTCGCCGAGGTCTGGCTGGCCGAGCGCGGCCCGGCGTTCGCGGCGGTGGCCGCCACCGAGCTGGCCTCGCTGGAGTGCACGATCCAGGACGGAGGCACGCTGGCGATCCGCCGGCCGGCGGACGGCGACTCCTCCAGCCACTGGTGGAGCCGGATGGAGCTGGCCACGCGGGTCCGCACCGCCCTCGTGGCCGCGCCGGACGCCGAGTACGCCGAGGCCGTCGCGGCCCTGGCGGCGAGCCGTGCGGGCGGGCTGCACCACCGCGTGTCGGCCTCCTACCTGGCCCCGACCGAGGCCGGCTGGGTCGCGGACGACTGCGCCGAGACGAGCCGCGTCAATCCGGGGCTCGCGCCCGCGCTGGTCGCCGCGCTCAGCACGCCGGAGCAGGCGGCGCTCATCGCGGGCCACCTGTGGCACTTCTCCATGATGAACGCCCTCGCCCTTCCCGCCACGGTCGTCGACGGCATGGGTGCCGAGGCCGCCGTGCCGGTGCTGGCCGGATGGCTCGACACGCACCACGACGCCGACAGCCATCGGCGGCTGCTGGGCATGCTCGCCGAGCTGCCGGCCGACGTGGCGATGCGGGCGCTCCTCGACCGGATCGAGCGCAAGTACGTCCAGCCGGCCCTGCTCCACGCGGCGGCCCGCTTCCCCCGCCGGGCGATGCGGATGCTGGCCGCCTCCAGCGGCAAGGGCGTGGACCTGCTGCTGCGCGCCCACGTCCTGGCCCATCCCGGCCTGGTGGCCGAGGTGGCCGCGAGCGTCGACGACGCCTCCGCCGAGCGGATCAACACGGTCGCGACCGCCGGGCCCGTCGCCACCGCGCCGCTCGACGCCCTGCCCGAGGTGCTGGTCAGCCCGCCCTGGACCCGCCCGCGGACGACCCGCAAGCCCGTCGTGGTGACCGGCCTGGCGTGCGCCGGCGAGCCGGCCCTGGTGTGGGCACCGGGCGAGCGGGACAACTGGCATTCCCGCCGGGCGGGGCACGATCACTGGGGTCGGTCCTACAACCAGACGTGGGAGCAGATCGCCCGCGGGATCGCCGGTGGCAAGGGGGACTACCTGTACAACGAGATCGCCCTGTTCGTCTCCGGCCCCGAGGAACTGGCCAGACCGCTGCTCGGGAGGTGGCACCCGGACGACCACTGGGGAGTCTCCGACTGGATGCCGCTGGTGCTCGCCCGGTTCGAGCTGGCGGCGCTCCCCCTGGCGCTGGAGCTCGCCCGGCGCCAGCCCGCCGCGATCGCTCCCGCGCTGCTCCCGTTCGCCGCCCCGGAGATCGCCGTGCTGATGGCCGAGTGGCTGTCCCGGCTGAAGTCGGTGCGGGCCACCGCGCTGGCGTGGCTGTCGCGCCACCCCGAGACGGCCGCCGGCGCCCTGATCCCGGCGGCTCTGGGCAAGCCCGGCGGGCCCCGGCGACAGGCCGAGCAGGCGTTGACGGCGCTGGCCGCGGGCGGCTGCGGTGAGGCCGTGGCGAAGGCCGCCGCGGCCCACGGACCTGTCGTCGAGGCGGCGATCGCCGACCTGCTCTCGGACGGCCCGCTCGGCGCGCTGCCCGCCAGGATGCCCGTCCTGCCCGAGTGGACGCAGGTCGCGCTCCTGACCCCGATCCACCTGCGCGGTGACGCGGGCGCGCTGCCGCCCGAGGCGGTCCGCCACGTGCTGACGATGCTGGCGATCTCCCGGCCCGGCACCCCCTACGCCGGCCTCGCGCCGGTCAAGGAGGCATGTGACGGCCGCAGCCTGGCGGACTTCGGCTGGGCGCTGTTCCAAGCCTGGCAGGCGGCCGGTTTCCCGTCCAAGGAGAGCTGGGTGATGGACGCGCTGGGGCTGCTCGGCGACGACGAGACCGTACGGCGGCTGACGCCGTTGATCAGGATCTGGCCGGGCGAGGGCGGGCACGCGCGGGCGGTCGCGGGTCTCGACCTGCTGGCCGGGATCGGCTCCGAGGTCGCGCTGATGCACCTGCACGGCATCGCCGAGAAGGTCAAGTTCACCGGGCTCAAGAACCGGGCCAGGCAGAAGATGGCCGAGGTCGCCGCGGAGCTCGGCCTGACACCGCAGGAGCTGGCCGACCGGCTCGTGCCGGACTTCGGGCTGTCCGCCGAGGGCAGCCTGACCCTCGACTACGGCCGCAGGCAGTTCGTCGTCGGCTTCGACGAGCAGCTCAAGCCGTACGTGGCCGACGCCGCGGGCAAGCGGCTCAAGAGCCTCCCCAAGCCGGGGGCGAACGACGACCCGGAGCTCGCACCGGCCGCCTACCGGCGCTTCAGCGGGCTGAAGAAGGACGTGCGCGCCGTGGCCGCCGACAACATCCGCCGGCTGGAGCAGGCCATGGTAACCCGGCGCCGCTGGAGCGGTGCGGAGTTCGAGCGGCTGCTCGTCGGCCATCCGCTGCTCTGGCACATCGTGCGGCGGCTGGTGTGGGGGCTCTACGACTCCGGCGGCCGGCTCACGGGAGCCCTGCGCGTGGCCGAGGATCGCAGCTTCGCCGACGTCGAGGACGACGCGCTGGCGTTGCCCGACGAGGCCGTCGTCGGGGTCGTGCACCCGCTGGAGCTGCGGGAGGAGCTGCCCGCCTGGGCCGGGGTGTTCGCCGACTACGAGATCCTGCAGCCGTTCCCGCAGCTGGGCCGGGAGACCTACGTCCCGGACGAGGCGTTGCTGGCCGAGATCGGCGCCGCCAAGGTCCCCACCCGTGCGGTGATCGGCCTCGAACGCCGCGGCTGGCGGCGGGGCTCGCCGCAGGACGCCGGCTGGCAGGGCTGGATCGAGCGGGACGTGCCCGGCGGCCGGACCGTCACGGTCGGCCTCGATCCCGGCATCTCGGTGGGTTATCTCGACTTCGCCGACGAGCAGACCCTGGTGGGCGTCGACCTCGACGGCCTCGACCCGGTCACCGCCTCCGAGATCCTGCGCGACCTGCGGGAGATCACCCGATGAACGAGGACGTGCAGCGGCCACCGGCCGAGATCCGCTACGCCGGCGAGCTGGCCCGGCTGCGGGCGGACGACACCGACGACCGGCCGCCCGGCTGGGCGCTGAGCCTGCGGGCCGCCCGCCGCTTCATCCTCGGGGACGACCAGCTCGGCATCGGCCGCAAGTTCGTCGGCGATCCGTCCCTGATCGACCGATCCCTCGTGACGCTCGCCACCAACCGCGGGCTGATGCTGGTGGGCGAGCCCGGCACGGCGAAGTCCCTGCTGTCGGAGCTGCTCGCGGCGGCGGTGAGCGGCACCTCGACGCTCACGGTCCAGGGCGGGGCGGCCACCACCGAAGACCAGATCAAATATTCGTGGAACTACGCGCTGCTGGTCGCCGAAGGCCCGTCCGCCCGGTCGCTGGTGGCCGCTCCGCTGCTGCGCGGCATGGCCGAGGGCAAGGTGGTGCGCTTCGAGGAGATCACCCGGTGCCCGCTGGAGGTGCAGGACTGCCTGCTGTCGCCGCTGTCGGACCGGGTGCTCGCCGTACCGGAGCTGTCCGGCCCCGAGTCGATGGTGTACGCCAAGGAGGGGTTCACCGTCATCGCCACCGCGAACACCCGCGACCGCGGCGTCAACGAGATGAGCGCCGCGCTCAAGCGCCGCTTCAACTTCGAGACGGTCTTCCCGATCGCCGACTTCGACACCGAGCTGCGGCTGGTGGAGGCCGAGGCCACCGCCCTGCTGAAGCGCTCGGGCGTCGGCACGCCGCCCCGGCGTGACGTGCTGGAGGTGCTGGTCACCGCGTTCCGGGAGCTGCGCGAGGGGCAGACCGCGCGCGGTGACGCCACCGACCGGCTGTCGGGGGTGATGAGCACCGCCGAGGCCGTCTCGGTCGCGCATGCCGTGGGGCTGCGCGGCTGGTTCCTGCGCGGCGAGGCCGGCACCGCCGCCGACCTGGCCTCCTGTCTGGCCGGCACGGCGGCCAAGGACAACCCGGAGGACCTGGCGAAGCTGCGCAGGTATCTGGAGCGCAGGCGGCACGGCGACCAGTGGAAGGCCCTGTACGAGGCCCGTCACCTCCTGCCGGGCTGACGATGGCGATCACGTTCCTCGGCGTCCGGCACCACAGCCCCGCCTGCGCCCGGCTGGTCGCCGACACCATCGCTTCCGTACGGCCCGCGTACGTGCTGGTCGAGGGCCCGGCGGACATGAACGACAGGATGGACGAGCTCCTGCTGGGCCATGAGCTGCCGATCGCGGTCTACACCAGCTACCGCGACGCGCGGCGACGGCACGGCTCGTGGACGCCGCTGTGCGACTACTCCCCGGAGTGGACGGCGCTGGCCGCGGGCCGCGAGGTCGGCGCCGAGCTGCGCTTCATCGACCTGCCCGCCTGGCATCCCGCGCTGTCCGGCGTCCGCAACCGGTACGCCGACGCCGAGGCCCGCTACGGCGAGGTGACCGCACGGCTGTGCCGTGCCTTCGCCGTGGACAACGTGGACGCGTTGTGGGACCACCTGTTCGAGATCGAGCCGGCCGACGGGCTGGCCGAACGGCTGGCCGCGTACTTCGACCTGGTGCGCGGCGACACCGAGGCCGGGCAGGACGACCTGGCCCGCGAGGCGTACATGGCGCAGTGGATCCGGGCCGCCGCCGACGACGCGGGCGGCAGGCCGGTGGTCGTGGTCACCGGCGGCTTCCACCGGCCCGCGCTGGTCCGGCTGGCCGAGCGGGGCGACCGGAGCCGGCCGGAAGTGCCGCGGCCCCCCTCGGACGCGGTCGTCGGCAGCTACCTGGTGCCGTACTCGTTCCGGCGGCTGGACGCCTTCGACGGCTACCAGTCGGGCATGCCGTCGCCGGGCTACTACCAGCGCCTGTGGGAGTCCGGTCCCGCCGACGCCGCCCGCGCGCTCACCGAGGCGGTGACGGCCCGGCTGCGCGCCCGGCGCCAGCCGGTCTCCACCGCGGACCTGATCGCCGCCAGGGCCACTGCGGACGGGCTCGCGCTGATGCGCGGCCATCCGCATCCCGCCCGGGTCGATGTGCTGGACGGCCTGGCGGGCGCGCTGGTCAGCGAGGCGATCGAGGCACCGCTGCCCTGGGCGACCCGCGGCGCGCTGCAGGCCGGCAACCATCCGGTGATCGTGGAGATGATCGCGGCCCTCAGCGGTGACCGGGTGGGCCGCCTGCATCCCTCGACCCCGTTGCCGCCGCTGGTCCACGCGGTGCTCGCGGCCCTGGGCGATCCGGGTACGGAACGGCTCGACCTCGGCACGGAAGCCGGCCGCGAGCGCAGCCGGTTCCTGCACCGGCTGCGCGTGCTGGAGATCCCCGGCGTGCGGCGCACCTCGGGACCCCGCCTGGCCGGCGGCACGGACCTGGCCGAGCAGTGGGTGCTGACCGAGTCGGATGACCGGCTGCCCGCGCTGATCGAGGCGGGCGGGTACGGCGTGGACCCGCAGGAGGCGGCGGCCGCCGCGCTCGCCGAGCGGATCACCGGCGCGGACCTCGACCAGCTGGCCGACGTGCTGTTCGACGCGGCGCTGTGCGGCATCGGCGAGCTGACCGGACAGGTGCTGCACGACCTGGCGCGGGCCGTCGGCGCGGCGGCCGATCTGGGAGCGCTGGGCCGCACCCTCACGGTCGCCCTGGCGATGTGGCGTCACGACGATCTGTTCCGCACCAGCGGCAGCACCACCCTGGCCACGGTCGTCGAGGCCGCGACCAGCCGGGCGCTGTGGCTGGCCGAAGGCGTGCACGGCGGTCCCGCGCCGGCCGACCTCCAGCGCGTCGGCACCGTGACCGCCGTCCGCGACGCCCTCAGGCACGCCGGCCCGTCGCTCGGGCTGGACGTGGAGGCGGCGCTGGGCGTCGCCGACCGGATCGCCGCCGGTCAGGAGGCGCCACCCGACCTGCGCGGAGCGGCGCTGGGCCTGGGCTGGTCACTGCGTGGCACGGCCGCCGCCGACCCCGCCAGGGCGCTGCGCGGCGCGTTCGTCCCGGCGACGGCCGGTGACTGGCTGACCGGGTTGTTCGCGCTCGCCCGCGAGGAGGTGCTGCACACCGCCGGCCTGCTGGAGCTGCTCGACGAGCTGGTCGCGGGGATGACCGATGACGACTTCCTGGTGGCCCTGCCCGCGCTGCGCCAGGCGTTCGGCTTCTTCCCGCCCCGCGAACGGCACCTCATCGCCACCCGCCTGGTCGAGCGGCGCTCCGGCGGCGGGTCGGGGTGGGACCTGATGCGGCTGGAGGCGGCACCGGAGCTGGTGGCCGCCGGTATGGCACTGGACGAGCGGGTCGACGCGGCCCTGCGCAGGGAAGGACTGATCACGTCATGACCGACCCCACCCTCGAACGATGGCGGCTGCTGCTCGGCGAGCCGGGCGGCGCCTGCCTCGGCGGGCTGGAGCTCGACGCGGAGGCCGCCGCCCGCGACGCGGCCCTGGACTGGCTCTACGGCCGCGACGAGGACCAGCGCCGGCGCGGTGTACGGCGGCAGGGCGGGACGGGCGAGTCGACGCTGACCACCTTCGACTGGCTCGACGACATCACCCGGCTCTTCCCCAAGGAGACCGTCGAACGGCTGCAACGGGACGCGATCGAGCGCTACGAGATCGACGACGTGGTGACCGACCCGGCGGTGCTGGCGCGCGTCGAGCCCAACCCCGCGCTGCTCAAGGCGGTGCTGCGGACCAAGCACCTGATGAACCCGCAGGTGCTGCGGCTGGCCAGGCGCATCGTGGAGCAGGTGGTCCGGGAGCTCATGGACAAGCTCGCCACCGAGGTCCGCAGCGCGTTCACCGGCACCAAGGTGCGGCGGTCCAGCCGGATGCGGCTGGCGCGCAATTTCGACATGGTCAGGACCCTGCGCGCCAACCTCGGCCGCTACCAGCCCGGCACCGGCAAGGTGGTGATCGAGACCCCGTACTTCTTCTCCCGCACCCGCCGCCACCTGGAGCAGTGGCAGGTGATCCTGCTCGTCGACCAGTCCGGGTCGATGGTCGAATCAGTGATCCACTCGGCGGTCACCGCGGCCTGCCTGTGGGGGTTGCCCGGCGTGCGCACCCACCTGGTCGCCTTCGACACCGAGGTGGTCGACCTGACCTCCGACGTGGACGATCCGGTGGAGCTGCTGATGAAGGTCCAGCTCGGCGGCGGCACCGACATCGCCCGCGCGGCGGCGTACGGGGCGGGGCTGGTGGACCAGCCGCGCCGGGCGATCGTGGTGCTGATCTCCGACTTCTACGAGGGCGGCGATCCGCACCGGCTGGTGCGCGTCGTGCGCGACCTGGTGGCGCAGGGCAGCAAGGTGCTGGGGCTGGCCGCCCTGGACGAGCAGGCCAATCCCGCCTTCGACCGGGAGCTGGCGCAGCGGCTGGCCGATGCCGGAGCGTACGTGGGCGCGATGACGCCCGGCGAGCTGGCGTCGTTCGTGGCGGAGCACGTGGGCCGATGAGAACGGACCTCCTCGGCCTCACGACCGACTCCCTCGCCGCGCTCACCAACCGGGGCCTGGTCAAGCGCGCGGGCAAGGAGGCCGGGCCGGAGCTGCGTACCGACGCCGACGGCACCGTGCACGGCGACTTCCCCGGCGGGCCGGCCACCAGCCTGCCGCCCGGCGGCCTCGACGTGGCCCGCTGCACCTGTGGCGCCACCGGCGTCTGCCGGCACGTGATCGGGGTGATCCTCGCCTACCAGCGCCAGTCGGCAGAGACCCGGCACCTGTCTCCGGAACCCGGCCCGGAAGCCCTGTCCCCCGCATCCGGCCTGGGAGCCCTGTCCCTCGACGGCGGCCCGGCAGCAGTGCCTCCTGACGGCGATGGCTCGGCGGGGCTGTCCCCGGACGGCGGCTCAGCCGCACTCTCCCCCGGCGGCGGCCTGGCGGCGCAATCCCCCGACGGCGATTCGGGGGCGCCGCGCGCCGAGGCCGGTCCGGAGGCCCTGTCCTGGTCGCCGGGGCAGGTGAGCGACGACGAGCTCACCGCGCGCCTCGGCGCCCGCCTGATGGCCGCCGCCCGCCGTACGGAGAGGGCCGGGTTCACCGCGCGGGTCCGCCGCGCGACCGCCGCCGACCCGGTGCCGCAGGTCGAGCTCGCCACCGCGACCGTACGCTTCCTCGTCCCCGGCGACCTCGGGTTCGTCCACACCGACGCCGTCGCCGGCAGCCGCGACGACGTCATCGCCCTGGCGGTGTGGGCGTTCAGGGCGGCCGACGAGCTGCACCCCGGCGTCCCCGAGGTGCGGGTCGACGTCGGCGGCCAGGCGGCGGCCGCCACCGGGTCCGGGCTGGAGCCGGCCCTGGCGCTGGCCGGCACGGTGTTGCGCGAGGGCGCGGCGCAGCTCGGCCAGGGGCTTGCGGCCACCGTCGCCGACGTGCGGCGCCACCTGGACGCCGCCGGGTCGCGCTGGCCGCTGCTGGCCGTCGGCGACCTCGCCGGGCAGCTGGACTCCTACCGGGACCGCAGCGCCGGCTACCGTCCCGAGCTGCTCGCCGGCCACATCACCGAGCTGCACGCCCGGCACCGGGCGGTGACGCGGCCCGGCGCCACCCTGCGCAGCAGCGTGCTCGGCACCGCCGAGGCCGCCGAGACCCCGCTGCGCCGGGCCCGGCTGGAGAGCCTCGGCTGCCGGATCCGCGCTCTCGGCGACCAGCGGATCGCCGAGGTCTACCTGGCCCACGGCGACAACGCCATGGTCCTGGTCCTGCGCCGCCAGTGGGACGGCGACGACGACGGGGCGGCGCTGGCGCGGCGGCGGATCGCCACGTCCACGCTGTCCGCCCTGGCCACCGGCACCCTGGTCACGGAGTCCGCCGTCCGCAGCGCCAGCCGCACGGTGCGGCTGTCCACCGGGCGGATCTCCAGGACGACGGTCAGCCCGTCGCGGGGCGACTGGGGCGCGCTGCCGCCGTCGCTGGTGGTGACCGACCTCGCCGCGCTCGGCCGCGAACTCGACGCCCTGCCGCTCAGGCCCGTCCGCCCCCGGGTCGAGGCGGAGCTGGTACGGGTCATCGCCGTCGCCGGGGTGCGGGCCGTCACCTACGCCCCCGGAGACCAGCGTCTCGACGCCGTCATCGTCGACCGGGCGGGCAACACCGCCACCGTCACGGCCACGCACACCGCCGAGGCCCCCGGACGCCTCGACTCGCTGGCCGCCGTGCTCGCCGGAGAGGAGGGCGAGCTGCGTTTCGTCAGCGGCGTGGTCGGCCGGACGGCGGGCGGTGTCGTCGTCGATCCGCTCGGCCTGGCGGCCGGCGCCCGCATGATCGTCCCCGACCTGCGGCCCGCCGGTGGCGGCGGCCGGCTCGTGGTCGCCGGGGACGACCGGCCAGAGCCGCTGACCGCGGCTCTGGCCGACGCCCGAAGCCTGCTCGCCGAAGCGGCCCATCACGGCCTGTCCCGCCTGCCGCCCACCTACGACACCCGGCTCGCCGCCGCGGCCCGGCGGCTGAGCGTGCTCGGGCTGCACCGGGTCGCGCAGGCCGTCACCACCTTCGCGGCGGCGCGGGCCCACGACTCCGAAGAGGCGGTCGAGCGGACCTGGATCGACGCCTACCTGCGCCTGGAGGTCGCCCTGGACCTGAGCTGACCACCCACGCCGGCCGGCCGATCTCCCGCGCGGCAGCCCCGAGGCAGGGCGCGAGGAGACCTCCCCTATTGTTGGATGCCGATCGAACACCAAGGGAGTTGAGCATGCGCATCGTGCGGATCGAACATTTCGGCGACCCCGGCGTCCTGACCCTCGCCGAGGCACCGGCGCCTCGCCCGCTGGACGGCGAGGTCCTGGTACGCGTTGTCGCCTCCGCCATCAACCCCGTCGACGACAAGACCCGCGAAGGGGCCATCGGAGCGGGCACCCCGCCCCTGCCGATGATCCTGGGCTGGGAGCTGGCGGGCATCGTGGTCGGCAGCCGCACCAGCGCCCTGCCCGTGGGGGAACGGGTCTTCGGGATGTCCCACCAGCTCGGCACCGGACGGGGAACCTGGGCCGACCTCGTCGCCATGCCGGCCGGCGCCCTTGCCGTCGCCCCCTTGGCGATCAGCCTGGTGGAGGCGGCGACGCTGCCGCTGCCCGGGCTCACCGCCCTGCAGACGCTGGACTGGCTGGACGTCCGCGCGGGACAACGGCTGCTGGTGGCGGGAGCGGCCGGTGCCGTGGGCGGGTTGGCCGTACAGCTCGCCCGGGCCCGCGGCGCCCGGGTGGACGCGCTGGTCTCCAAGCCGGCCCAGCTCGAGGTGGTCAAGGAGCTCGGGGCCGAATGGGCCACCACCGATCGCGCCGCACTCCCCGCAGCCGCCTATGACGCCGTCTTCGACACCTTCGGCGCCTTCGTCACTGACACCGTCGCCGACCGGGGCCGCTACGCCTCCATCGCCACCCAGGCCGGCCCCGTGCCGGACCTGTCCCGCCGAGCGGTCAGCACGACGGTCAACCAGGTACGCGAGGACGCCTCGGGGCTCGCCGAACTGGCCCAGATCGTGGACGCGGGCCAGGTGAAAGTACGCGTCGATTCCGAATACAGCCTGCGAGACGTGCGGAAGGCACACGAACGCTTCCTGCGCGGCCGGCTGACCGGAAAGGTGGCTCTCGTCTTCTGAGCAGCCGACCGGCATGGAGCGGCAGGCCGGGATCTGCCGTCAGGCGAGCCCGACCTGCGTGAGGTGGAGCTGGGCGTACCGGCCGCCGGCGGTCAGCAGCTCGTCATGCGTTCCCTGCTCGACGACCCGGCCGCCGTCGAGCACGACGATCCGGTCGGCCTGCCGCACCGTCGACAGCCGGTGCGCGACGACGAGGGTCGTCCGTCCCCGCATGAGGCGGGCGAGCGCGTCCTTGACGAGCTCCTCGGACTCCGAATCCAGCGCGGAGGTCGCCTCGTCCAGCAGCAGGATCCGCGGATCGCGGACGATCGCGCGGGCGATCGCGAGCCGCTGCCGCTGCCCGCCGGACAGGCGCGCGCCCCGCTCCCCGACGACCGTGTCCCAGCCGTCCGGCTGCTCCTGGACGAACGACCAGGCGTTCGCGTCGCGCAGTGCCTGAGCGATCCGCTCGTCGGAGACCTCCGGCAACCCGTAGGCGACGTTCTCGCGGATCGTCCCCTCGAACAGCACGGACTCCTGCGGCACGACCGAGACGAAGCGGCGCACCGTACGCAGGTCGAGCTCCTGGAGGTCGGCGCCGTCGAGCAGGATGCGGCCACCGGTGGGGCGCACGAAGCCGAGCACCAGATTGAGCAACGTCGACTTGCCCGAGCCCGACGAGCCGACGAACGCGACGGTCGCCCCCGAGGGGATGTCGAGATCGATGGCGTGCAGGGCGTCCTCGTCCGCTCCGGGGTAGCGGTGCGCCGCGTGCTCCAGCCGGATCGCGCCGTCCACCGCGCCGACGACCCGCTTGCCCTCGTTCTGCTCCAGATCCGGCTCCTGGATGACCTCGGCGATCGACCGGATCGACTCCACGCCGCGCGCCGCGACCGGGATGAGGAAGAGCAGCTGGGTGAGCCCTTGCGTGAGCAGCGCGAAGTAGCTCGACAGCAGGACCACCTCGCCCGCGGTGATGGGGAGCAGGCCGGTCAGGGAGAACACCGCGGCCAGCACCAGGCAGCCGACTCCCAGCAACTGCATCGTCACCCACGACACGGATGCGACGTGTCCGTTGAGCATGTCCAGATGCAGCCCGGCCCGGCGGACGCCGTCGGCGCCGTAGGCGACGCGGGTGACCGCGGTCTCCTCAAGGCCGTGCGCGCGCGTGACCGGGATCAGCGACGCCATCTCGCCGACCCGGGCGGCGAGCCCCTCCATCTCGCGGCGCAGAGCCTCGTTCCGATGGCGCGAACGCCGGCCGAGCACGGTCCGCAGCACGAGCGCGATCGGCACGGTGAGCGCGTACACGGGAAGGAACTGCGGCACGGCGATCGCCGTCATCGAGACCGCGCCGATGAGGACCATGGTCGCCGACAGCAGCGGATGGGTCACCTGCTGGAGCATGAGCTCCACGTTCTCGACGTCGCGCACGACCTTGCTCTGGACGATCGACGAGCTCAGGCGGGTGTGGTAGCCGATCGACAGGCTCTGCAGCCGCGCGGCGAGAGCGTTGCGCAGGTCGGCGCCTATGTCGCGGACGACCGTCATGAAGTTGCGCGTGTAGAGAATGTGGTTCGGATAGTTCTGCAGCAGCAGGACGCCCGCGAGCGCGAACCACCACAGGACGGCGGTCACCGACCCGCGATCGGCGACGACGTCGATGATCGCGGCGGTGATGACCGGGAGGAACCAGAGCGGGATCTCCTTCAGCGCGAACGCCACTAACGCGGTTGCCATGCGGCCGGGCCGGCGGGCGAGCAGCCGGACGACGGAGCGGACCGGGTGGGCGCCGTCGATCAGCACGGAGACGTGGGACGGGGACTTCACTGCGGGTGTGTCCTTTCTCGCCGCTGCGATCGGCTGCGGAATGCGACGTGGCGGCGGGGGAACATGCAACCACATGCGCCCCCGCGCACCTGCTCGGGGTCGGCCCGCACGCCGCCGGGCTCAGCCGCCCGCGTAGGTGATGTCCGGCCGGGGCGGCTTGCTCATGCCCGCGCCGAGGAAGTAGTCGACGTGGTGGGACTGCAGGTATCCCTTGAGGGTCATGCTGTTGCGGTAGGCGGGGTTGTGGGCGAGGGTGTACAGCCGGGTGGCGGTCGGCTGGTTCGTGGTGAAGATGATCAGCTCGTCGTGCGCGGCGTCGGTGTAGACGGCCTCCTCCCGCCAGTCACCGAGGATGTCGCCGACGAAGGCGGGGTTGGCGGTGCCGGAGTTGACCGCACCGTACTTCCAGAGGGTCTGCAGCCGGGGCGTGCCCTTCGACGTGGAGGGATCGGCCGGGTTCCACTTCTCGATCTTGCCGTCGTTGAGCAGCTCCAGGGTCAGGTCGCCGTCCCACCACAGGCCGAGCTGCGGCCAGGGGCTCAGTGAGGGGTCCGGCTGGGTGAGCTTGTTCTTGCGGGCGTTGTGGACGCCGGAGAACGACCACACCTCCATGCCGGGGAAGCGCGGGTCGATGTCGCCGGCCATGCCGCGCCCGACGTCGGCGGTGCCTGCCGCGGTGTGCTGCCAGAGGATGACGCCGGTGCGGGCGTTGTAGTAGTACTCGCGCAGGCCGCTGGGGTTGTCCTGCTGCACGCCGTAGCCCTGCAGGCCGGGGCGGCGGGGGTCCATCTCGGCGATGTGGAAGCGGTCGCCGTGGCCGATGCCCTCGTCGGCCAGGCTGTAGCGGAGCTTGCCGTTGCCGTTGAGCAGGAACCCGATCTCGGCGATCTCGTCCTTGCCATCGCCGTCCACGTCGATGATGCGGGTGTTGTGGCCGTCGGCGCCGCCGCCCTTGCCGCGCAGCCACTTCCACTGGTTCCCCAGCGTGTCGCCGTCGAACTTCCAGGCGGTGAACATGAGGTTGAAGCCGCCGCGGCCGATGCGGTTCTTCATGTACGCGACCAGGCTCGGCGTGGAGCCGTCGAGGTAGCCGACGCCGAAGCGGGCGTACATCGGACCGTCGGCGACGTAGTCGTCCGGCACCGGGGCGGTGGCCCTGGGCGCGCCGGTCCGGCCGTCGAGGATGGCGATGGCCTGGTGCGCGTCGTCCTTGGCGGCGGTGTACTTGCTGCCGTCGCCGAAGGTGACGCCGTTGGCGACGCGGACGGCGACCTCGGCGCGGCCGTCGCTGTCGAGGTCGTAGACGGTCACGCCGTCCCAGTGGCCGACATCGACGGTGGCCGAGCCGCCCTCGATGTTGTTCTAATTCATGCTGTTGGGGCCCATGTTCATCGACCACAGGAAGGTGCCGTCGCCGCGGTAGGCCTCGATGGTCTGCGGCTTGGTCTGGCGGTCGATGACGTAGTCGTAGGCGCCGTCGCCGTCCAGGTCGCCTGCCCAGAGGAACTTCACCGCGCCGCCCTTGCGCAGCGGGACGCGGACGGCGGGCTCGACGGCGTGGTTCGCGGTCAGGGTGAAGGGGTCGCTCGGCTCCTGCTCCGCGCCGTCGAGCACCGGGCGGACGTGGTAGCTGTTGGCCCTGGTCAGGTCGGCGGTGGAGTCGGTGAAGTTGGTGCCGCCGGTCAGGGGTTCGGGGGTGAGCTTGGCGTAGGCGCCGCCGGCGGTGGAGCGGTAGACGTTGAAGGCCAGTACGTCCGGGTCCAGGCCCAGCAGCCGCCAGGTGATCAGGACATCCTTGCCGCCGGAGCGCACGGCCACGACGCCGCGGCCGAGATTCTCCATCGGGCGGGCTGTCGCGGCCGTCGAAGCGACGGGCAGGGCGACCAGCGCCGTACTGGCCGCCAGGACCGCGGTGGCGATGGCGGCGCCCCTACGCAGGGCACGCGTGACGTACATGGGTTCTCCTTGTTCGGGGGTGGGTCGCCTGACCGCATGGCGAAGCGGACGTGCTTCTGCGGCGGGGAGGTGCGAACCGGGTCAGCGGACGCAGCGGACGTGGCCGGTGGCCACGTCGCGGTAGCTCGTGTATCCGTCGTCGTAGCTGAGCTTCCAGCGGGCTCGGGGGTCCGCGGCGGCCGTGGACGAGGACCAGTACCAGCCTTCGGGCTCAGTGCCGGGGAAGGCCGAGGTGTCGATGGCCGGGCCGCCGCGGGACTCGTCGACCGTGGTGGCCAGCTCCTTCACGCTGGGCAGCCGCCAGGAGTGCCCGCCCAGCCGCAGATCCGCGCAGTAGGCGGTGGCGGCCCGGGCCGACCTGGCCTCCGGCGCGGTGGCGCGCTGCCAGGTCAGGCCGGTGGCGGGGTCGGTGACCTGTCCGGCGGCGATCCGGTAGCGGGGTCTGCCGGTGCCGGATGCCGCACGGACGCAGCGGACGTTGTACTGGCCCGACTGGAACGCGCCGTTACTGGCCAGGCCCTCGTAGAAGTTGATGATCCAGGCGCGCGGCGGCTCCTTCGCGTACGCCCAGGGTGAGGACGTCCAGAAGAACCGGGGCGGCGTGCCGGGGAACGCCTTCTGGTCGATCGCCGGGTTGGCGCGGGTGGTGTCGATGATGGAGGTCAGCTCGATCCGGCTGGGCAGCTGCCAGCCGCAGCCCGGTGCAGTACGCCTTCGCCGCCGTGAAGGTGTAGGTCTTCGGCGCGGGGGCGCGCTGCCAGACGAGGCAGGTGACGTTGTCGCGTACGGTGCCGTCGCCGAGGTCGGTGTGGCTCGCCGGGTTCGGTAGGCCGGTCCTGGCCGGGTTCGGCATCGGCCAGCTCGCCCAGACCTTGGCGAGCCCCGCGCCGCATCCGGCCGGTGACTTGGCGGGATCGGCTTCCGGGGCGGCTCGCTTCCTCGCCTGGCGTTTCGTGGGGGTCTTCGCTCGGGGGGTGCTGGGCGTGGCCGCGGCCGGTACGCCGGCGGGAGCCGCCGCGGTCTGCGCGATCTGCCGCGGCCGGTCCGGCAGGCTCGTATACGCCACGCCGCCGCCGGCGACCACGACGATCGCGGTGACGACGGCGGTCACGGGGTTCTCCCGCACCGTCCGCGCCACCCGGGCGCTCGTCCCACCGTCCTGAGCCGCGGCGCTGCCCCGGTCATCGCCCGTCGCGGCTTTCGCGCCGCGCCCGGCATCGCCGCCCGGCGCAGTGTGCGGCCCGCGGGTGTCGACCAGCTCCGACACCGCCGGGTCGCCGCCCGGCGCGGTGCGCGGCCCGCCGGTGCCGACCAGCTCCGACACCGCCGGGTCGGCCGGCCGTCCCAGCCGGTCGTCACCCGGCCCAGCTCCCGGCACTCCCCCGCCGCCAGGGCCGCCACCACGGACCGCCCGATCTCCAGCTGGTTCCGCATCCGCTGGACGCGCACCCCCGCGTACGCCACGGTGACGCCCAGCGCGGCGGCGACCTCGTCCCGGCTCAGCTCGCCGGCGGCCTCCTGCCACCACAGCGACAGCACGACCCGGTCCTCGTCGTCCAGCCAGCGGCCGGCCCGCGCCACCTCGCGGCGCTGGCCGGACAGCCGGAGCCGCAGGATGGCCAGCTCCTCGAAGTCGGCGCCCGGCTGCGGCGTGCCGGCCAGCGCGCCGGTGTGCCCCAGGGCTTCGCCGGCCCGCTGCCGGTGCGTACCGACCTGATGGACGGCGATCGCGCTCACCCACGCCCGGAAGCTCTCCGGACCGCGCAGCGCGGGCAGGTCGCGCACCACCCGCAGCATGGTCTCCTGGACGACGTCATCGACCTCGGGCAGCCCGCTCAACGCGCGGCCGACGATGCCGTAGACCAGCGGCAGGCACCTGCGCACGAGCATGTCCCGCGCCTGCCGGTCGCCGCGTTGCGCGGCCCTGACGAGGTCACGCTCGCCGGCGTCCGCATGGCTCATGGTTGGGGCATCCTATCCGGAATTTCGGCGTGCCCCCTCGTCCAGGAAAGCACTCTTACCGCCGCAGAGATTAGATTTCCCCCGCAATGACTGTCAATCCACACCGGCAAGTGGCCAGGCCCGACCATTAGCACCCGTTGGGCATATCACTTTTTCGCAGTGAGATTTCTTACGCCCTCATCTCCCCTGGTGAGGGCCGTATCGGACCGTGACACCAGTAGACTCGCCATTCAAATCCCGCCCCGCGCGGCCACGGCTACCTGCAATCGGATTTGTTTTCGTGGCGCCCAAAAATGAGCGGGCTCGATGCGGCGACCATAAAGGCGAAGGCGAAAACTTCCCGTCGCAGGTCACGCGGCAGAATGACGCGCCCGGCAGAGCGGCGGCCTGCCGCGGCATGACCGGATCCGCCCCACCGGCCCGCCGTGTCGGTAGACGAGGTCACTAGTAGTATTTATTGACCCATTCATAGTACTGTGCAGCTCATTGTGCGACCTATTGGAAAGGTGCAGCTGTGCGGCGACTGAGCGTACCGGGCCGGATCCCTCCGCCGATGGAGGGCCATCTGCGGCTCGGCGATCTCCCCCACGGGCCCGACGCGATCACGGTCAACTCGCGGCATCTGAGCCGGGCAGGCAGGCCGTGGTTCCCCGTGATGGGCGAGTTCCACTACGGCCGCTACCCGGCGGAGGAGTGGCGGGAGGAGTTGCTGAAGGTGCGGGCGGGCGG
>NZ_VCKX01000233.1 GCF_005889725.1 Nonomuraea zeae | reverse complement strand
TTCCTGGAGGGGGTGGTTTTCCGGGGTGCGGTCGCTTTCCGGGAGGGGGTCGTTTTCCGGGAGGCGGTGGTTTTCCGGGGTGCGGAGGCTGAGGCGGGCGGAGGCGGTGAAGAGGCGCATCTCCTGGGTCAGGTGCAGGGCGGGGCCGTCCCGCAGGCCCAGCTCCTTCTCGTGCGTACGGCGGCGCTCGGTCGACGCGCGGGCGGCCGCGATCACCCGGCCGATCCGCTCGGCCGGCACCCCGTCCATCCGCAGCATCGCCTCGGCCTGGCCGGTCAGGCACCAGTAGCGGCCGATGTCGTCCCCCACCCGCGTGACCGCCAGCTCCTCCGTGGTGGCGAACAGCTCCGCCGCCCCCGCGAAGTCCCCCTGCCAGAGCGCGGTCTCGGCGAGCAGGCCCGCGCAGTTCTCCGCCATCCGGGGATCGAGGGTCCGGGCCCGGCCCTCGGTGAACGAGCGCCGCGCCGCCTCGAACGCGCCCGCGCCGAGCTGGTCGAGCCCGCGCGACAACCGGGCGCGGTTGGCGGCGTCGTCGGGCTGCTCGATGGCGGCCAGCGCCCGGTCGGCGAGCGCGCCGTAGCGGGTGGCCAGGCGGTGGCGGCCGGCCAGGCGGGCGATCGTGGCGAAGTTCGCGTACGCCTCGGCGCGCAGGGCCGGCTCGCCCGCCCGCTCGGCCGCGTTGAGCTGCCGGAGCGAGGCGGCCACCATCGTCGGCAGGTCCTGGTGGTGGTAGGCGACCCGGGCGAGCAGCGTCAACGCCCGCGCGGCCTCGCCGCCGACCGCCGGATCCCGCCTCGACGTCTGGAGAGGCCGTACGACCCGACGGGCCGCCGACGTCAGGAGCCGCCGTACGACCCGACGGGCCGCAGGAGGGAGGAGCCGGTGCAGGAGCTGGCGGGCGGCGGCGGTGAGCGTGGTGGCGACGAGGCGAGCGGGGGAGTCCGGCAGGGGCTCGCCCAGGGCGTCGAGCGCGGCCCTGGCCAGCCCGGCGGCCTCGGGCTCGCGAGCGAGCTGGTACGCGCTGACCCCCGCCATCCACGACCACCGGGCCCGCAGCCGGGGCGACTCCGGCGGGCCCGCGAGCCGCCGCCTGACGATCGCCCCCGACTCCTCGTACAGGCGCAGCCGCAGGCACAACGCCCAGTAGCAGTCCAGGAAGCGGGCCTCGCCCGAGGCCGCCCAGGCCAGCCGCACGTTGTCCATCTCGGCCCCGAGCACGCGCGTGACCTCGGTGTCCGAGCCGTCCTGGAGCGCGCCGGAGTACCGGTCGAGCAGGCGGGTGAAGTGGGCGGCGTGCCGGGCGCGCACCGCCTGCCGGGCCCGGCGGTCCTCCGCCAGGTGGGCGGCGGCGAACTGCTGGATGAGGGGGTGGATGACGTACCTGTCCGAGGGGGCCAGGTGGATCATGCTGTGGTCCACCAGGCGGACCAGCACCTGCGGGGTGGTGCGGGCGACCTCCAGGGCCGAGCGCAGGGTGCAGCCGCCCCCGAACACCGACAGCGCGGCCAGCGCCTCCTGCCCGGCCGGGTCAAGAAGCCGCCAGGAGGTCTCGAACACCGTGCGCATGCTGGCGTGCCGCGCTCGCTTGGCCGGGCTGCTGGTGGACAGCAGCCCCGAGGCGAGGCCGAGCCGCTGGGCCAGGTCGGCGCACGGGATGGCACGCAGCAGGCTGGCCGCCAGCTCGATGGCCAGCGGCAGGCAGCCGGTCGCGGCGCAGATCGCGGCCACCGTGGCGGCCTCGCGATCGGGGTCGAACGCCGGCTGCGCCCTGAGCGCCCTGGCGGCGAACAACGTCTCGGCGGCCGGCGTGGGCAGGGCCCGTACGGTGACGATCGCCTGGCCGGGCAGGTCCAGGCGCCGCCGGCTCGTCGCCAGCACCCGCACGCCCGGCGCGGTGCGCAGGATCTCGCCGATGACCGCGTCGAAGGCGGGCAGGTGTTCGAGGTTGTCCAGCACGAGCAGGACGCGCCGCCTGGCCAGGGCCGCCAGCAGGAGCTCCAGGGCCGGGCGCGGCGGCGACAGGTCCACGCCCAGCCGCCGGGCCAGCGTGGTCACCGCCGCCTCCGGCCGTACGCCCGCGAACGACACGAACGCCGCCTCCGGCCGTACGCCCGCGAACGACACGAACGCCGTCTCCTGGCAACCGTCCGGCCCCGACGGCACGGGCGTCACCTCCTGGGAGCCGTCCGCGGCGGCGATGGCCAGGCGGGTCTTGCCGATCCCGCCCTGGCCGAGGAGGGTGACCAGGCGTTCGCGGGCCAGCAGCCGCCGAAGGCGCAGGACGTCGTCGTCCCTGCCGATCAGCTCCGTGCCGGGGACGGGCAGGGGCGCGCGGCGGGCGGGCGCGGGCCGGGGCGCCAGCTCCTGCCGGACGGCCCGGGTCTCCGGCGCCGGCTCGACGCCCAGCTCACCGGCCAGCCGGCGGCGCAGGTCCTCGTAGCAGGCCAGCGCCGCGGCCCGGTTGCCCGCCCTGGCCAGCGACACCATCAGCAGGCGATGCGCCTCCTCGTCGAACGGGTCCAGCGCGGCCACGATGCGCGCGAGCCGCACGACCTGGCCGATCCCGTCCTCGTCCGAGTTCGGGGACCGCGGCGTCCCGTTCGCCGCGGTCCGCACGAGCAGCTCGCGTAACAGCAGGCGCACCCGCTGCCGTTCGGCGTCCATCCACCCGGTGAAGCCCGGAGCGTCGTCGAGGCAGACGCCGGCCAGGAACTCCCCGCGCCACAGCCGCAGCGCCTGCGCCACCGTCGGGGCCCCGGTGAGTTGCCGGTGATCCACGAAGCAGGCGTCGTCCGCGCGGAAGCACACGTCGTCGCGGGTGATGTCCAGCCAGCCGCCCACCGTGCCGCGCAGCTCCGACAGCGACAGCCGCAGGCTGCCCCTGGCGTTGGCGTCGGGACGCTCGCCCCACAGCAGCCCGGCCAGCTCGGCCCGCGGGTGCGGCCCGGGGGTGGCGGCCAGGTAGCAGAGCAGGGCCCGGGTCTTGGCCGAGCGGATGCCCACGGGCACCCCTCCGACGGCCAGGTCGGGCGGGCCCAGCAGCAGCAGGGTCAGCGAGTCTCCCATATCCGGAGGAGCGTAGGCACGGGCCGCCGGATCGGCTGTGGAAAAGGGCATGGATGGCACGTGCCTTGTGTCACTGACCTGCGCTCTCACGATGCGCTCACGATGGCCGCCGCACTCTGATGCCGCGTTCCGCAGCCGTTGCGGAACAGGCAGAACGACAAAGGAGCAGGCAGCATGCACTCTCACAAGCTGATCGCCGCCCTCGCCCTGGTGACAGGGCTGGCCGCACCGGTGGCCATGACCGCGAGCCCGGCCGCCGCCAGGGCCGCCACGTGCACCGTCACCCTCTACGACATCGACGCGTTCAACGTGGCGGAGCGGGACGGCCGGGACGAGCTCCGCTTCGAGGTCGGCGGGAACTTGTTCCCCAGGTTCAACTCCAACTGGTTCGGCATGACGGCGGGCAGCGACGGGGATCCCGGCCAGTTCGAGAACCCGTCCGACCTGATCGTGGGCAACAGCAACGTGACGTTCGACCTGCGCGAGGTCACCCCGCCGGCCGTCGGCCGGGGCGACAGCCTCGGCCGGGCGACGGCCCACGGCTCCGTGTGCGCCGGGCTCGCCGTGGGCGCCACCGCCATCGAGGAGGACATCATCTCGGGAACGGACGAGACGGCCTACTCGTACTCGGTCAGGCTGCTGCTGACCGGGCGGTAAGCCGCCGGGCTGAAGGCCCCGCCGGTCTCCGGCGGGGCCTTCACCAATACCCGATGTTCTGGGAGGGTTCGAGCGTGGTCCGCGCCCTCACCCTGGCCGGGTGGCCCGTGCACGAGCTGCTCGAACGCCAGGCCCCCAAGCTGGCCAGGCAACTCGTACGCGGCTTCGCCGAGCAGATCCCGATCTACCGGCGGCTGCCGAAGGAGGAGCTCGATGGCGACATCACGGGCATCACCCAGCACAACCTGCGGCTGATCTCGCGCGTGTTCCGCGACCGCCGTCCGCCGACCAGGGCGGAGCTGGCGCCGCTGCGCGCGTCCGCGGCCCGCCGCGCACAGGAGGGGGTGCCGCTGGAGGCCCTGCTCGCCGCCTACCACCTGGGCTCGCGCATGGTGTGGGAGCACCTCTTCGAGGCCGCCACGCCCGCCGACTTCGACGACGTCATGGTCGCCAACCGGCTGATCCTGCGCTACATGGAGTCGGTGACGGCGGCCGTGTGCACGGCGTACCTGGAGGAGCGGGAGAGCATGCTCAGCCACGAGCAGCACGCGATGCACGCCGCGGTCTCCGCGCTGCTCGGCGGGGATCGCGCGGGGCTGGCCGGGGTCCGGGTCGCGCCCCGTTACCTGGTGCTGGCCATCGCGGCGGGGCGGCATCCCGACGAGGAGTCGGACGAGCCGGGCGGTGCCATCGCCGGGCGGCGCAAGCTGCACAGGATCAGGAGCGCGCTCCAGCGGCACGCGGCCGAGCCGCTGCTGTCGGCGCTGGACACGACGGGCGGGTTCGTGCTCGTCCCGCTGCCGGGGGACCCGCCGGAGTGGTGCGCGGTCGGCGAGATGGCGGCCGCGGCGGGCAAATCGGCGGGTGTGCCGGTGTGGGTGGCGGCCGAGCTCGCGCCCTCCTCCGGCGTGCCCGCCGCGGCGAAGCTGGCCGAGGAGGTCCTGGAGGTGGTACGGATCTTCGAGCAGCCGCCGGGCGCCTACCGGCTGGCCGACGTGCTGCTCGAATACCAGCTCACCAGGTCGAGCGAGGCGACCGAGGTGCTGGCGGGCCTGCTCGATCCGCTGCTCGACAATCCCGACCTGTTCCGGACGCTCAAGGCGTACCTGGACACCGGGCTCGACCGGCGGCGCACGGCCGAGCTGCTGCACGTGCACCCGAACACCGTCGACTACCGCCTGCGCCGGGCCGTCAGCCTGACCGGGCTCGACCCGGTGGACCCGGCGCACCTCCAGCGGATCGGGGCCGCGCTGGCCGCCCGCCGCCGGCTCGGCCACCGCTCCTGAGCCGCAGCGGCCGCACACCGTCCGCGAGCGGCCGCCCGTCACCGGGCCCGCGCGTGCGTCAGACCGCCGTCACCGCGGCCGTCACCGCGGCCGTCACTGCGGCCGTCACCGCGGCCGTCACCACGGTGGCGAAGTTCCGCATGCCCAGCGCGTTCGGGTGGAACGGCGCGGCGGGCGCGGCCGGGACGTAAGGCTCGATCCACCGCACGCCGGGCGCCGCGCACGGGTCGTGGCCGACGCTCGGCGTCTGCAGGTCGATGAAGCGCAACCCGGCCGCCGCGGCCTGCTCGGCCAGCATCCGGTTGAAGTACATGAGGGTGGCGCGGATGTAGTTGGCGTCGGCGCGGATGATCGGGACGCGCGGGTAGCAGCCGTTGGGCGGCGCGTACGTGGCGTAGCCCACCAGGAAGATCCTGGCCTGCGGAGCGCGGGCGCGGATGTCGGCGGCCAGCGTGACCAGCTTCGGCCGCAGCGCGTCGGTCTTGAGCCGCCAGGTGTCCTGGCCGTTCTCGATGTAGTCGTCGTTGCAGGCGTCGCCGACGGGTGGCGGCAGCAGGTTCAGGCAGTCCTCGATGAAGCCGGTCAGGCCGACGTCGTTGGCGCCGATCTGCACGGTGACCAGGGTGGTGTCCTGGCTGAGCGCGTTGAGCTGGGGCGCCACGCTGCCGAGGTCCGTGCCCTGCGACTCGTACATGTCCTTGGTCTTGGCGCCCGAGCAGGTGACGTCGCGGAACGTGCGGGCGCCGATGGCCTGCGCGGTCAGGTGGGCGTAGTTGTGGTCGGAGCGCCAGCAGCCGAGGTCCGGGACGACCTGGTTGGGCACGAGCGGCCCGGAGGCGGCCGAGTCGCCGAGCGCCACGTACACCTCTCCCTGGACGGCGGCGTGCGCGGGCGGTGCGAGTGCCGCGACGAGCGCGGCCGCGGCGAGCATGGTGAACATCCGTCGGACCATGAGGACTCCCTTGGGCAGGCTGGGTGGGGGGTGTGGAATCCGTGGTGATGGCGGTGGCGGCGGCGGTGGCGGCGGCGGCGGGTGGTCCGTCAGCGGCGGAAGGGCCCGGTCACCTCGTACGTGATGCCTCCGGTGCCCGCCGTCTCGCCGCTGGTGCCGCGCTGGGAGGAGAAGTAGAGCCGGGTGCCGTCGGGCGAGAAGGCGGGCCCGGTGATCTCCGACTTGCTCTGCCCGTCGAGCCGCATGACGGGCGCGACCACGCCGTCGGGCGTGATGATGTTGATCTCCATGTTGCCGCCGTCCTCGGCCACGTAGAGATCGCCGGACGGGCGGCCGGTGATGTTGTCGACGCCGTCGAGCGTGCCCGTGCCGTCGTAAATCGCGGACACGGTCTGACGCGCGGTGTCGTAGGCCCAGACCTTGCGGTCTCCCTTCGCGGTGAAATAGCAGGTCCCGGCGGCGTAGTGGCAACCTTCGCCGCCGCTGAAGCGCCGCGCCGCCGAGACCTGGTTCCGGGTCTGGCGGGCCAGCGTGCCCGGCTGCGGATCGGGCACGGGCCGCCACTCCACGCTGTCGCCGCCGAGACCGCACAGCACGTCGAGCCGGCCGCTCGACAGGTCACCCCAGGTCGTGGGGGTGAACCGGTAGAAGCAGCCGTCGGTCTCGTCCTCGGTCAGGTAGACGACCCGGTGATCGGGGTCGCAGGCGGCGGCCTCGTGCTTGAACCGGCCCATCGCGGGGCGGCTCTGGGCCGCGCGGGTGCCGTACGGGTCGGTCTCGTAGACCCGGCCGCGGAAGATCTCCTCGCACGACAGCCAGGTGTTCCACGGGGTGGCGCCGCCTGCGCAGTTGAGGTTGGTGCCGTTCAGCACGCGGTAGGCCCGCTCGATCGAGCCGTCCGCCCTGAACTTGATCGCCGAGGCCCCGCCGATCAGCGGCACCTCGGAGTTGGAGACGTAGATCCAGCCGGTGCCGTCGGCGAAGCACGCGCCGCCGTCGGGGGCGGGGTGCCAGAGCGTGCCGCCGACGTTCCGGCCCGTCCTGGCCACGATCCGGCCGGTGAAGCCCGCGGGTAACGCCATGCCGTTCGCGTCCGGCGCGCCGAGCGGCCCGTACGGGCTCGGGCCCGCCGACACGGACGCCGCCGCGGCCTCGCTCCACATCGCGCCCGAGAAGGCCACTGCCGCGGAGACAGTGGTGATGAAGGTACGGCGCCGCATCGTGTCTCCACTGGTCGCAGTTCGATTCGCAGACAAACGATGAGCCATGCTCGCCCTTCTGTGAACTGGACAGAGCAGTAAACTCCGGCAGTCAAATCTGTGACGCCTCACAAACGGCGCCCGCGGAAAGTCAGATGCCGGCCGGCCGGGGGAGCAGGCGCAAGGTGGACGTTCCGGCCGACAGCACGTGCGGCAGGTCGAGCGCGGTGACGCACTCGGTGACCAGCCACAGATCGCGGCTGAGCCGGGCCGGCGTCCGCGCGCCCAGGCCGTCGAGGTCGATCAGCAGCGCCAGCCGCTTCTCGCCCAGCCAGCGGAGCGCGGCGCCCTGATCCATGCCGTGCTCGGTGACCAGCCGGCCGGCTACCCAGGACGTGACCCGGCGACGCGCGGGACCGGTGCGCGGAAAGGCGCGTGGAGCCAGCAGGATCGGGACGGGCGCGGTGGGATCGGCCTTCGCTCGCCGCAGCAGCTCCGCGCCGAGGCTGTCCAGCGCCCGCCGCCGGTCCTGCCGCGTTCCCGAGAGCGTGAGCGCGCCGCCGGCCGCGTAGAAGCGCCGCAGCAGGCCGGGGTCGGCGGGCGCGTCCGCCAGTCCGCGCTGCACGTCGGCGATCAGCGCGTCACGGACGGCCGTGTCGGGCCCGTCCGGCGGAGGCAGCCCCTCGTCCGGATCGATCCGCAGGGCGAACGCGTGCACCAGCGGATTCTCCAGCTCCAGACCCGCCCTCCTCAGCTCGGCCAGGAACCGTCCGGACAGGAACGGCGCCGGGACGGAGGCACCGCGCAGCACCACTAACCAGGCCGGGGCGCTCAGGAACGCCGCCGCCGAGCCCAGGAGCCCGCCGACGGGAATGCCCAGCAGCAGCCGGCCCAGGTCATCGGGCACCGGGGGCAGCAGGCCCCGCTCGACGGCCAGGGCGAGGAGGGGCACCACGAGAGCGCCCGCCGACGCCAGGCTGTTCACGTGCGGCCGAGCCGGTGGGCCCACCGCCAGGTCCGCCGCCAGCCTCAGCCACACGGCGGGGAGCGTCATGGCGGCCCCGAACGCGCAGCCCAGCCAGAAGACGCCGGTGAGCGCGGCCGGGGACACCCCGTCGAAGAGCAGGGAGGTGGCGGCCACCAGCAGGAGCCGCACCACCGCCCGGGCGCCGACGTCCAGCCGGGTGGCGAGCAGGCCGCCCACGTCGGTGATCAGGACGGCGTACAGCAGCATCACCAGCAGGCGGCCGTCCGGGCCCGTCCACGCGGAGATGTCCGCGTCCGTCCAGTCCAGGGCCTCGAAGACGGTCCGGGAAAAGCCGAGAACGAGGGCCACGGCTTCTGGGAAGGACTCCGCGACCCGCCGGATCGTGGACGGCACCACGAGGGCCAGCTCCTGTGCCAGCGGCGCCACCATCAGGCCCACCGCGGCCCCCAGCGGCAGGGCGGCCAGCCCGTACCCGATCCGCTGCCGCCGGCTCGGGGCGGCGACGGCGGCGCGCAACCGGGGCCGGCACCGTGAGGCGGTCACCAGCCAGCCGGCGAAGACGGCGACGGGCGTCCAGGCGGCGGCCGTCATCCACCCGTACCGGTCCGACAGGGGCAGCACGAGCCCGGCGACCACGACGGCGAGGTACACCACCGGCAGGCAGAGGCGGCGGACCAGGTCGGCGGTGACCGGGGTCAGCGAGGCCCACGGCGCGGGCCCGCGGGCCAGCCTGGCCAGGCTTCGCAGCGCCTGGACAGGTGGGTAGCGGCCGGAAAGAGCCAGACCCCGGGCGACGAAACCGGCCGGCAGCCCGTAGCGCGAGGGGTGCCGGCCCGTGCCCCGGGCGATCGGGAGCAGCCAGCCGGGTCGGATCAGCGCGTCCCACAGGAGCGTGTCGCCGGCCGCGGCCGCGAGCAGCTCAGGAGTGAGGTAGGCGGCACGGACCTGGCCGGGCAGCGGCAGGATCGCATACGCGTCCGGCCCTTCGACGACCGCCTGGGACAACGCGACATAGCGCACGGAGTAGCGCTCGCACAGCTCGGAGAAGAGCGCGAGCAGCGGCTTGCGCCGCGCTTCTGACAGGGCCGGCAGCCCCCTGACGAGCAGCACCGGCCGCCCGGCGCGCAGCCATCGCCCGGCCGTGGCGTGCGGGATGCGGTGGGCGTCGGCGATGTGCGCGGCCAGCCAGTCGAAAAGCGGATTCTCCTCGCCCGCGCCGCGCCGCCACTCCGGCATGGGCCGCCACGAGCGGACGTCCACCACCACGGGCAGCCCGCCTTGCGATGCGGCATCGCCGACGGCCAGCAGCGCCGCGCCCAGTTCGGCCAGGACGATGTCGCCACCGGCGTCCGCGTCCCCGATGAGCAGGGTCTCCGCCCGCAGCCGCCCAGGCAGATCGGCTACAGGAATCGGCTCGCGGGCGGGTTTCACGGCAGCTTCCGCGGCTCGTTGCCTGGCTCGCCTCGCGGCCGGGCTCAGGGCCGGTTTCGGGGCCGGCTTAGGGGCCGGCGGCTGCGGCGCCACGGTCATCCCCAGCGGGCTCGGCCCCTGGGCCAGGAAGTCGCGGGCGCGGGCGGCCAGCATCCGGTGATCCGCCGCGTAGCCGGCCGCGTCCTCAGTGGCCCGAAGGGGCGCGCGGCCGGCGAAGTGCTCCTTGATCAGCGGGTGGCGGAAGCGATACTGCCCCAGGGTGACGACGAGCAGGTCCCGCTCCGCGCCGAAGCGCAGGATCGGCATCAGCCGCCACGGCAGCCAGCCGCCGAGCGGCAACGCGACGCGTACGACCAGATAAGAGATGATCACCACCAGGGGCGCCGGCAACCGCACCGCGATCGGCGCGGCCCAGACGGCGGCCAGTGCGATGACGCCGATCGAGCGCAGCACCGTCCCGCCGTCGGCGCCGGCGCCGACGTCCGCCAGCAGGAACACGGCCAGCCCGGCGGCCCCGGCCGGCACGGCGATCCTCTTGGCCACCGCGTTCTGCAGGATGCTGTGGCTGTCCACCGCTTCGGAGAAGAGCGGATCCTGGCGCCGGTCGGCACCGGGCTCAGAGCCGCCGTCCTGCTCCTTCCGCTCGATGAGGGGCAGGATGAGCCACATGGTCGCGACGACGATGACCAGCACGGCGAGCACCGTCACCAGCATGACCGCGTACAGGTCGGCATAGAACGCGGGCACGGGAGGCAGCAGGAAGCACGCCGCCACCAGGCCCGCCAGGAGGGCGCCCGCCCAGATCCGGCCCACCAGGGTCTCCGCCGTGACGATCGCCCAGCCGGACGGCACCAGCAGCGCGGACGACAGCAGCAGCCAGCGGGCGGGCCCGGGCACCGCCGAAGCGAGCGCGCCCAGCGCCCACTGTCCCAGCCAGATCGCACCGCCCGCCGCCACCCCCAGAGCGGCGCCCGTGGCGTGCACCGCGACCAGGTGCCGCACCCCCGTTATGGGCGAGCCGGGCGTGTACGGCAGCCGGGCGAAGATCTCGCGTGCGGCGCCCACCAGTATGAGGATCGCGATCACGTACATGGCGCCCGCCGTAGGGAGGCCGAGCAGCGGCGCCAGCGGCCAGGCCAGCCCCGCCGCCGCCACGGCGGAGCCCACCCAGGGCAGGCCGTGCAGCAGCGTCAGGGCCGCCGCGTCAGGGGACGGCTCGACCCATCGATACACCGTGCGCAGGTCGTCCTCACCGTCCACGGAGGCCAGCCGGTGCAGCGACGAACGGGCCCGGTCCGGTGACATGCCGGCCGACGGACGCGAGGCGATCATGGTCTGGGCGTACAGAGCCAGGAGGTCGTCGGGAAGCGCTCGCCGCGGCAGCCCGGGAGCGCCGCCACCGCTGCTCGCGTCGGCGGCGATCTGCAACCACAGCGGCGTGGTCACCAGCGCGCCGAGGTCGCTGTCCTGCCGCAGCAGCGCGCGCAGCGCGTCGAAACGCTCGTCGCCCGCGTCGGCGTAGGCGCGCACCTCCTCGATCGTCAGCGACTCGATGCGGACGGCGCCCTCCAGGCGCAGCCGCGCGGTCAGCTCGGCGTACTCGCCGCTGCGGCAGGTCACGACCACGGACGGAGCGGCGTCGTTCGCGTGCAGCTCGCTGACCAGGCCTACCATCACCTCCCGCGCTTCCGGCGGGATCTCGTCCAGGCCGTCGAGCAGCAGCACCACCGCGCCGTCGGCCAGCCATCGCTTCGTGACACCGGCCGGGACCTTGTAGCGGGCGCGCGCCGCGCGCGCGATCCACGCGGTGAGATCCTCTGCCGTCAGCGGCGGCGGCTCGGCCGGCCGGGGTCGCGCGTCCCGCTCCGCGCTCCTGGACAATCGCGCCAGCGGCCGGCGGATGACCTGGCGCAGCGTCCGCAACGACGGCATCGGCAGCCGCCGGCGGCGCCAGGCCGCGCCCCGCGATCCCGAGTGGCTGGCCAGCGAGAGCACCAGCGGCACCGGTTCAGCCGGCTCGGCTTCCGCCCGCTCGGCCAGGGCCAGCGCCAGCCGGTGCAGCTCCGTCGTCTTGCCCGCCCCAGGCGCGCCGACCAGCAGCATCGACCCGCGCAGATCGTCGAACGCCGAGACGATCTCCGCCTCAGGGCGTAGGCGCAGCGCCCGGTGCCCGGCGTCGTCCACCGGCGCCAGCACCAGATCGGCGGCTTCGCGGAAGCGCAGGCGCAACGGCGGGAGCCCGATCTCCAGGCGTTCGAGTGCCTCGCGGCGCACGTCGTCCAGAGCCCGTGATCGCGCCCTGGGCTCCGGCGGCCCACCGTGCTGCCCGGACAAGTCGTCCCCGCCCGCGGGCATGCGGGCGACCAGCACCGAGCTGACGATTCCTGAGGCGATCAGCCCCAGCCAGGTCAGCCAGGGGCTGGAGGCGAACGGCTCCGGCAGCGGCCCGGAGGTGGCGAAGTTCGTCAGCAGGGCGCCCGCCAGGCCGGTCCACACCGCCGCGACGGCCAGGGCAGCGGCCGTCCGCGTGCGTCGGCGTCCCGGCATGCCCTCTCGTCGCCCCCGTTCGTGATCTCAACCCACGCAGGGATATCGGCACGGGGCATGGCAGCGTTGCGCCGGGCGCACGGCCCGGTACGCGCCCGGTGCTCTACGCCGGTGTGGCGGGCCGCCAGCCCGGCGCTCCTACGCCGGCGTGGCGGGCCGCCACATCGGCCAGTAGAGCGTCCCGTCGGGCAGCGCGAACGACGGGCGCGGCCGGTAGCCGTGGCGCGCGTAGAGGTCGCGGTTGCGCGGGTCGTTGGCCTCCAGGTAGACGGGCAGGCCGTCCAGCCGGGCGTGGTGGTGGTGCAGCAGCGCGGTGCCGAGCCCCTGGTTCTGGCGGTTCGGGTGGACCGCGAGGAAGGCCAGGTAGTGGCAGGGCTCGGCGGGGTGGTTCGCCGCGAACAGCGCGTCGAGCGCGCGGAAGCGCTCGGCCCACTCCCCGGTGGCCTCGGCCAGGCGGCGCTCGTACTCCTCGGGGTCGGGCGGCGGAGCGTCGCCCGGGAACCAGACCGCCGCCGCGGCGGGCCCGTCGTCGATGAGGTCGATCTCGCCGTGCTCGACGGCGTGGTCCACGAGGATCCGGAAGTTCGCGATCATGATCTTGTGGCGTTCGCGCCGGTCGGGCACCAGGTAGGCCGGCGCCTTGAGCCCGGCGAACGAGGTCGCGATGAGCTCGGCGACCTGCCCCGCGTCGGCGGCCGTGGCGCGGCGGACGGTGGGCCTCATCGCGAAGGTGTCTTTCATGGCCCCGATCCCCTCTCCTCCAGCTTTTTATTAGTTATTACGGCTCTCGTGCTGCTTTGGCGCCCCCAATCCGACCCGAGAGTAAATCGAGGGCCGCCGCCCGCGCAGGACGAGCGCCCACGCGACCCCGCTCGCCGCGGCGACGCCGTAGACGGCGGGCAGGAGCCACGCCAGTAGATCGCCCTCGGCGTCGAACAGGAGGATCACCGCCACCTCGGCGGTCAGCAGGATGGCCAGCAGCCGGCCGTTGACGTCCACCCGCAGCACGCCCAGCGCCGCCACCAGCACCCAGGCGACCAGCGCGGTCACCCACCAGGGCGGCACGACGCCCAGCCACCGGTCGAGCACCGGGGCCGCCGCCGCGCCGAACGCGCCGTAGAGGGCCGCCTGCAACACGTTGTACGCGATCAGCGCCATCCACGCGGCCGCGATGCCCGCCGGACGGCCCAGGCCGCGGCTGATGTAGGCGTAGAAGGCCCCGGCGTTGGCCAGGTGCCGGGCCATGGCGACGTACCCGACCGAGAACACCGCGAGCACCAGCCCCACCACCAGGAACGCGATCGGCAGGCCGGTGATCCCGGTGATGGCGTACGCGGTGGTGACCACCCCGGCGACGACGGTGAGCGGCGCGGCGGCGGAAAGGACGAAGTAGACGACCGTGGGCGCGCCGAGCCGGTCGGCGGCGAGCGCGCCGGGGACCGGATCGGCGCCGATGCCGGGGGTTGCGCTCATCGCATTCCTCTCACGGAGCTGGAGGCCGAGGCGGCGCGACGGCGTCGTCCGGCGTGGCCTGTCCGAGGCCGAGCACGCCCCGAGCCTCCGCGCCCGCCCGGCGACCGTCAAGGGAGGGCCGGTGGGGGATGACGCCCGATCGGTGATCGCGCGCACTCCGCCGACCCGGCACCCGTCCCGCTGGGGGCGACACGAAAGTGCAGGTCAGCAGGTGTTGGGCTTACCGGGCGCGGCCCGGTACGGTCGGCAGCATGCGTGCCTACCGAGCCGGATCCGTGGCACTCTCCACGTTGGCCGCGCTGTCCACCGCGTGCGGCGGCGCCGCCGTGCCCGCCGCACGCGAGGCGGCACTGCCGGGCCAGTCGCCCACAGAGTCCCCGGCCCGATCGGCACAGCCCTCGCCCACGGCCACGCGCCCGCTGGCGGGCAAGATCGTGGTGATCGACCCCGGCCACAACGGCGGCAACGCCAGCCACCCGGAGGAGATCAACCGCCCGGTCGACATCATCACCGGCACCAAGCCCTGCAACACGACCGGCACCCAGACCCGCGCCGGATACCCCGAGCACGCCTTCACCTGGGACGTGGCCGGCAACCTCAAGCCGATCCTGGAGCGCATGGGCGCCAAGGTCGTCCTCACCCGGCCCAATGACGAGGGCGTGGGCCCGTGCGTCACCGAGCGGGCCGCCATCGGGAACGAGGCGAGGGCCGACGCGGTCCTGTCCATCCACGGCGACGGCGCCGCGCCGAGCGGGCACGGCTTCCACGTGATCATGCCGGGGCTGGTGCCGGGGCACACCGACGACATCATCAAGCCGTCCCGCCGGCTCGGGCTGGCGGTCAGGAACGCCTTCCGCTCGGGCACCGGGATGCCGTACGCCAACTACACCGCCAAGAACGGCCTGCAGACCCGCACCGACCTGGGCGGGCTCAACCTGTCGAAGCGGCCGGCGGTCTTCATCGAGTGCGGCAACATGGGCAACACCGGTGACGCCGCCAAGATGTCCGACCCCGTCTTCCGCAAGCGCATGGCCGCCGCCCTGGCCGTCGGACTCAAGCGGTATCTCGACGATTAGCCCTGCTCGGGTGCCCCGTACGCGCGCAGGAACGCCGCGACGGCCGCCTCCGAGAGCCTCGCGAGGTGGGCCGGCGTGTAGTGCTCGCCGCCGCCCCAGAACATGACCTTGTTCAGCGGGATCCACAGCAGCAGGCCCACGAAGTGCTCGGCGGCGAGCTGGGGGTCGTCCAGCCGGAGCAGGCCGCGCTCCGCCAGGCGGCCGAAGGAGCCGGCCATGGTCTCCAGCGAGCGCTCGAAGCCCTGCTGGTACCAGGTGCGGCCGAGGTCGGGGAAGCGGTCGGCCTCGGCGATGACCAGCCGCCGCAGGCGGAGCACCTCGGGCCGCATGAGCGCGTCGAGGAACTGCCGGGCCAGCTCTCCCAGGTCCTTCTCCAGGTCGCCGCTCTCGTCGAGAGCCGCCGTGATCAGCCTGGCCAGCCCCTCCACCTGGCCGGTGGTGTCGAGGATGATGCTGGTGAAGAGCTGCTCCTTGTCGGTGAAGTGCTTGTAGACGGTCTGTTTCGACACGGCGGCGAGCGCGGCCACCTCGTCCATGCTCGCGCCCACGTAGCCGTTGCGCAGGAAGACCGGCCGCGCCGCCTCCATGATCTGCCTGCGCTTGCGTGCCGTCCGGCTGTCTTCTTCCGCTGCTGGCATGAGCGCCCTCTCTCGTTCGACGGAAACAGAGTACTAGACAGTTCCGTACCGATGTGAGTACTGTACCGTCTAGTTCCAGAGGCGGACAAGGAGTGCCACGCAATGAGTGATCTTCAGAAGCAGGTGCAGGAAGCGGCCGACAGGCTCGTGGAATCAGGCGACGAGCGCGGGCTGCAGGTGGCCGTCTACCGCGACGGCGAGCAGATCGTGGACGTGGTGGCGGGGGTCGCGGACCCGGAGACCGGGCGGGCCGTCACCTCGGACACGCCGTTCTACAACTTCTCGATCGGCAAGGGCGCGACCGCGACCGTCGCCCACGTGCTCGCCGAGCGCGGCCTGTTCGGCTATGACACGCCGGTCGTGGAGCTGTGGCCGGAGTTCGGGCGGCACGGCAAGCAGGGCGTGACCGTGCGGCACGTGCTCTCGCACACGGCCGGAGTCCCTGGGGTGCCGCTCGACACCACGCCGGAGGACGTCTGCGACTGGGGCAAGATGGTCGCCGCGCTGGAGGAGGCCGAGCTGTGGTGGGAGCCGGGCACGAAGGTCGGCTATCACGCCTACACGTTCGGGTTCCTGGTGGGCGAGATCGTCCGGCGGGCCACCGGAAAGGCCATCTCGCAGGTGCTGCGGGAGGAGGTGGCCGGGCCGCTGGGGGTGGCCGACGAGCTCTACTTCGGGATGCCGGAGCGCGAGCACGCCCGGCTGGCCAGGCTGGAGGACGCGCCGATGGACATGTCGGCGTTCGGGGAGATGCCGGCGGACCTGCCGATGTTCAAGGCGGGGCCGATGACGCTGATGCCGGGCGCGGACCTGGGCAACCGGCCCGACTACCTGTCGGCGGACATCCCGGCCGGCGGCAAGACCTCGGCCAGGGCCATCGCGAGGATGTACGCGGCGCTGCTCGGGGAGGTGGACGGCACGCGGCTGATCTCGGCCGAGCGGCTGCGGGAGGCGACGGCGGTGACGTCGAGCGGCATCGACGAGGTGTTCGGCATGCCGTCGGCGTGGGGGCTCGGGTACGGCATCGGCGGTCCCGGGTCGACGGCCGAGCAGAGCCCGACGGTGTTCGGGGTGCCGGGTGCGGGCGGCAGCGCGGCGTGGGCCGACTCGGCGACCGGGGTCGCGTTCGCGCTGACCAAGAACAGGCTCACCAACGACTTCGCGGCGGCCGGGCTGATCGGCGAGATCGTCACCCGCGGCTGAAGCGCCGAGGTGACAGGCCAGGTCACGGGCGGTGCGGAGCGGTGCTGGGCGGGGGATCAGCCGTCGCGGCAGAGGGGCGTGCCGCCGACCACGCAGGCGATGTCGTCGAGCTCACAGCTCAGCAGGGTGCCGTCCATGCCGAGCACGAGCACGAGGTCGCGCCGGGATGGATGAGCCAGCATGACCCTGCCGACGACACCATTGTCCAAGACCACGGTCGGGCGGGCTGCCGCGTTGTTCATGCCCTCGTGACTCCTCTCCCGTCAGGGGCGGGCCCCGAAACAGAACCCGTCTCCACCAGGATGCACAGGCCGAGGGTCTCAGCGCATCGGTCATCCGGCTCTAATTACGCTCCACCCTGGGAAGGACCCTATCGCCCGGCCTCGGCGCCGCCTTGAGTGAGGTCGTCATCGGGCGTCAATCCAGAATCGACATTCCCTCACCGCCCTCACGTCTCACCCACACAGCCGGAAACCTCACCTCCGAGCAGGCCGGGCCGACCCCGGCCGGCGTCTACGCGCACCTGGTGAGCACGCCGGTGCCGCTCGTTGGCGCACGACACCGCCAGCGGCAACTGACAAGCGAGAACGTGTTCTCTTTCGTCTGCCTGCCGGGCCGAAGCGGCGGCCCGCCACCGGCCCGGAATCGCCGAGTAGGATGACGTCCACGCGGCAGGCGACGAAGGAGACGGGGCCAGGTGAGCGAGCTAGAACGCGTTCCGCCCGGCGTAGACCCGAATGTCCCGAGTTCGGCACGGGTGTACGACTATCTGCTCGGCGGCAAGGACAACATCGCCATCGATCGCGCGGTCGCGGACCGGCTCCTCGCGGCCGCCCCCGACGCCCGCCTGGTCGCCAGGGCCAACCGGCGCTTCCAGGTCGAGGCGGTCCGCCATCTGGCCGAGCTGGGCATCCGCCAGTTCATCGACCTGGGCACCGGTATCCCGACCTCGCCCAGCATCCACGAGACCGCCCGCGCCGTGAGCCCCGCCTGCCGGGTGGTCTACGTGGACCACGACCCCGTGGTCCGGATGCACGTCCAGGTGCTGCTCGCCGACGCCCCGGGCATCGCGGGCATCCAGGCCGACCTGCGCCGCCCCGGTGACGTGCTCGCCGACCCGCACGTCACCGGGCTGGTCGACTTCGACCAGCCGCTGTGCGTGCTGATGGTGGGCGTGCTGCACTACGTGATGGACGAGGAGGATCCCGCCGGGATCGTGGCCGCCTTCAGGAAGCGCATGGCGCCGGGCAGCCACCTGGTGCTCTCCCACGCGATGGCGGAGAGTGATCCTGGGGCGATCAAGCAGCTCACGGTGGCGACCGCCGGTTCGCCCGCGCAGCCCGCGTTCCGCTCGCGGCCGGAGGTGCTGCGGCTGTTCGACGGGTTCGAGCTGATCGGGCCCGGCCTCGTGCCGGTCCAGGACTGGCACGTCGGCTCGGGGGAGGCCGGCCTCCCCCTGCTGAACGGCGAGCCGCGGCTGCGGGTGGACGGCGGGGTCGGACGGCTCAGAGCCTGATGCCGGCGATCACCCGGCCGAGCTGGGGGACCAGGGGAGCGCTGGTCAGCACGGTGACGACGACGCCGGGGCGCTCGACCCAGCCGGCGTAGCGGCCGGTGCCCAGCGCGCCGTCGGCCTCCTGGGTGAGCACCTTACGGCCGCCGCGGATGGCGACCTTCGTGTCCCCGGAGAAGACGCCCAGGTCGAAGGGGGCATTCTTGAGCTGCGCGAGCTTCTTCGCGGCCGGCCAGCACACGACCCGCACCCACAGCAGCCGGTGCTTGGGGTCCACGTCGTCGCGGTTGTCCGCCCACTGGTAGCCGTACTCGGTGATGCCGTCGTGCTTGCTGACGACGACCGTTCCGCTGGTGAAGCCCTTGGGGCGGTAGCCGACGCGCACGCCCTTGATCGCGGTCGCGCCCCTGGGCGGCTGGTCGATCTTGGAGTCGTACGACCGCTTCGCCTCGGACTTCGACGGCGTCGGGCAACCGGGGCGCTCGGCGGCCTGCGCGGGGACCGCGATCAGGGTCGCGGCGACCGGGAGGACGGACATGGCGGCAAGCCGCTGGATGATGTTCATGGTTGGGTTGGATGCGCGCTTCGTCCGGAAAGTTCAGTAGTCCTTCAGCTTGATGTCGGTCGCGAACTTGTCGGTCATCTTCAACATCAAACCGAGCAGGAAGCTGTATTTGAACGTCCAGTTGCGCATCCGGAGCCGGGCCGGGGTCGCAGGGGCGAGGAAGGGGCCCGCGTTGCCGTTCTTGGCCACCTTGGCGTATCCGCGCATCTGCCGCTCGTACTCGGCGAAGGCGGTCCGGTGATCGCCGCCCGCCGCGGCCAGCTCGCCCGCCAGCACGTACGCCCCCACCACCGCCAGGCCGGTGCCGAAGCCGCCCAGGGTGTTGCCGTACGCCGCGTCGCCGAGCAGCACCACCCGGCCCTGGCTGTAGCGGTCGATCCTGACCTGGCTGAGCGAGTCGAGATAGACGTCCTCGGCGTCGCGCACCGCCTCCATGACGGCCGGGATCTGCCAGCCCATGCCCGCGTAGGCGCGCGCCAGGATGGCCTTCTGCTGCCCCACGTCGTAACGGTCGTAGTCGAGCTGCTCGGAGGCGAAGACGAAGAACGCGGGCGCCTTCGGCCCGCCGACGGCCGCCATCCGGCCCGGCTCGTTGTACATCCTGGGCATCGAGCCGAAGTCGCCGTCGAGCTCGACCAGGGCGTAATAGTGGCCGAGGAACTTCACGAACTCCGGCTCGGGGCCGAAGGCGAGGCGCCGGACGTTGGAGTGGATCCCGTCCGCCCCGATGACCAGGTCGAACGTGCGGGGCGCGGCGCGTTCGAAGGTGACGTGCACCCCCTCCCTGGTCTCGGTGAGCGAGGTGATCGAGTCGCCGAAGACGTACTCGCAGGCGGAGGCCGTGCGCTCGTACAGGAGGGTGGACAGCACGCCGCGCCTGATCTCGATGTCGCCCCCGGTGAACTCGCCGGGGATGACGGCCAGGCGGCGGCCGTTCGCGTCGACGATCTCCTGGTCGGTGCCGCCGGTCTGCAGGCGGCGCACGTCCGAGAGGATGCCCATGCGGGTCAGCACGGTGCGGTGGGTCTCGCCCTTGAAGTCGACCGCCTGGCCGCCCGGGCGCAGGGAGCCGGCCTTCTCGACGACGGTGACCTTGAAGCCGTGGCGGGCGAGCCAGTAGGCGAGTGCGGGGCCGCCGATGCTGGCGCCCGAGATGAGGACGTTGGTGCTCTTCATGTCCGGAAGCTTCGCGAGGGCCGCTGACAACCGGGCGACCAGCGGCTGACAACCCGGCTCCGGCCTGTCAGTCAGGATCCGCCGGGCAGGCTCCCCGCCAGGGCCGCGAGGGCGTCGTCCCTGCTCATCGACGCGCCCTTGGCGTACGCCGCGGCGAAACCCGCGGCGCCCAGGGCCCGCGTGGCGGCGGCGGCGATCCTGGCGACGTCGCGGTCGCCCGCGATGGCCGTTCCCCGCACCGCCACCCCTGTCTCTTATACACCTCTCCGAGCCCACG
>NZ_VCKX01000232.1 GCF_005889725.1 Nonomuraea zeae | reverse complement strand
GTGCGGGACGTCCGGCTCCGGCGCGTCGTGGCGGGGGCGGGGCACCGTGGACATGGCCGGTCCCGGACCGGGGTCCTCGCCCACCAGGTCCGTCACCGACAGGCCCAGCTCGGCCTGCACCGCCTGCAGGTGCCGCGCGAACTCCCTGGCGGAGGCGTACCGGACCTCCGGCTGCTTGGACATCGCCCGCAGGATCGTCTCGAACACCGCCCTGGGCACGTCCGTACGGTTGATCGGCGGCGGGTCGAGGCTCAGCACCCGGTACATCAGCGGCGCGATCGACGGGTCGGACGGGTTGTGGAAGGCGGGCTGACCGGCCAGGAGGTGGTAGAGGGTCGAGCCGAGCGAGTAGATGTCGCTGGAGGCGGAGTGCGGCCGGCCCGTGAGCACCTCGGGCGCGGCGTGCAGCGGGGTGAACGCCTGCGAGGTGGCCGAGATCTCCGCGGAGTCGACGACCCTGGCCACGCCGAAGTCGGCGACCGCGAGCTCGCCGTACCGGGAGATGAGGATGTTCTGGGGCTTGATGTCGCCGTGCAGGACCCCGGCCTCGTGTACGGCGGCCAGCGCGCCGGCCAGCTTCACGCCCGCCCGCAGCACGTCGGGCACCGGCAGCGGTCCCTCCTTGCGGATCCTGTCGCGCAGGGAGCCGTTCTCGAAGAAGTCCATCGCGATGTACGGCTTGCCGGAGCGCGTCACGCCGGTGTCGAAGACGGTCACGACGTTCGGGTGGCCGGTGAGCCGGCCGGTGAGCTGCAACTCCCGCTGGAACCTGCGCATCGTGCGCTGGTCGACCCGGTCCACGGACAGCACCTTCAGGGCCACGACCCGGTCGAGGCGCTCCTGGTAGGCGCGATACACGACGGCGAACCCGCCCTGGCCCGCCTGATCGAGTACCCGGTAGCCCGGCGCGTCCTCGACTGGCAGCACAGCACTCCCCCCTGTTGCAGCGCGTGCTGGCGAGTTTAGTGCGAAATTTCGATATCAGAGGGGATTCATGAGGTAGGCCCCGAAGGCCACCGAAACGACGGACACCAGCAGGAAGAAGAACACGTAGAAGCCGCCGGGGAGGAACGTCAGCCGGGCCAGCTGGTCCGCGTCGGAGTCTCTCGCCTGCCGCCTGCTCCGCTTGCGCTGTAACTCGATGATCGGCCGGATCCCGCCGAAGAGCAGGAACCACACCGCCACCAGCGCGACGACCTGCTGCACCTCGGCGGGCGCGTACATGATCAGGGCGAACACCGCGCCGCCGGTCGCGAGCAGGATCAGCGCGCCGTACAGGTTGCGGATCAGCAGCAGCATGCAGACCAGGAACAGCAGCACCCCCCAGATCAGCAGCGTGATGCGCCCCTGCTCGGTCAGCCACGCGGCGGCCAGCCCGAGCAGCGGCGGCGCGAGGTAGCCCGCGAGCGCGGTCAGCACCATGCCGGGCCCGTTGGGCCGGCCCCTGGTCAACGTCACGCCGGAGGTGTCGGAGTGCAGGCGGATGCCTTCGAGCTTGCGGCGGGTGAGCAGCGCCATGAGCGCGTGACCGCCCTCGTGGGCGATCGTGATCAGGCCTCTGGACACCTGCCAGGGCATGCGGAAACCGACGATCACGAGTGCGGCCAGCG
This sequence comes from Nonomuraea zeae, assembly GCF_005889725.1. Taxonomy (GTDB): domain Bacteria; phylum Actinomycetota; class Actinomycetes; order Streptosporangiales; family Streptosporangiaceae; genus Nonomuraea; species Nonomuraea zeae. Next base: position 18,499 of record NZ_VCKX01000232.1, on the reverse strand, counting down.
CGGAGACCAGCACGACCCAGGGGTCGGGGTCAGGCTGAACCTTGATCAGGTGGGCCCAGAACTTGTCCATCGAGGAGAAACCCTAGCCGCGTACAGTCTCCTCCGTGGTTACAGAACAGGATTCTGATGCGCGGGTACCGGACTGGTGGCGCGGGCTGGGGCTGCCCGGCCTCATCGACCTGCACGTCCACTTCCTGCCCGAGCGGATGGAGCGGCGGGTCTGGCACCATTTCCGCCACGGCGGGCCGTTGATGGGCGACGGGTGGAAGATCGAGTACGAGTGGCCGGTGGAGGAGCGGGTCGCGCGGTTGCGGACGCTGGGCGTACGGACGTTTCCTGCCCTCGCATACGCGCACAAGCCGGAGATGGCGGTCGACCTCAACGCTTGGACGCTGGACTTCGCCCGCCGTACACCTGGATGTCTCCCGTCGGCGACCTTCTACCCCGAGCCTGGGGTCGTGGGCTACGTGCTGCGGGCGCTGGAGGACGGATCCCGGATCTTCAAGGTGCATCTGCAGGTCGGGGGGTTCGATCCGCGGGCGGAGGAGCTGGACGAGGTCTGGGGGTCGCTCGCGGAGTCCGGGGTGCCGGTCGTGGTGCACGCCAGCTCGGTGCCGGTGCCCGGCGGTTACGTCGGGGCCGAGCCGATCGGCCACGTGCTGAAGGCGCATCCGCGGCTGCGGGTGGTGATCGCGCATCTCGGGATGCCGGAGTACGACCCGTTCTTCGAGCTGGCCGCGCGTTACGAGCGGGTCGCGCTGGACACCACAATGGCGTTCACCGGCTTCGCCGAGCGGGGCATGCCGTTCCCGGATCGGCTCCGGCCTGCCCTGCTTGATCTGGGTTTGTCGGGGAAGGTGGTGCTCGGCAGTGATTTCCCGACCATCCCCTACCCCTACGCCCACCAGCTCGCCTCGCTGGACCGCCTTGATCTCGGCGATGCGTGGTTGCGGGCCGTGTGCTGGCACAACGGTGCGGCCATGATCTGATAGAAGGGTGAACGATCGGCACGTGGCGCTCATCAGCGCTTTCTACGACGCTCTGGGGCACGCGGACCTCGCGGCCATGGAGCGCTGCTACCACCCCGAGGTCAGCTTCGGCGACCCCGTCTTCCAGGAGGTCGAGGGGCGCGACCGGGTGATGCGGATGTGGCAACTCCAGCTCGGGGTCCACAACGGGCTGAAGTCCAGCTACCGCGACGTGACGGCCGACGACTTCAGCGGCTCCGCGCACTGGACCGCCCGCTACACCTTCTCCAGCACGGGCCGGGAGGTCGTCAACGAGATCGACGCGCTGTTCAGGTTCGAGGACGACCTGATCGTTCGCCACCATGACGAGTTCGACTTCAAGCGCTGGTCGAAGATGGCGCTCGGCCGGCCGCACGGGCTGCTGTTCGGGTGGACGCCGATGTGGCGCAAGACCATCAGAGACCGCGCCGCGCAACAACTCGACGCGCTCGAGCCGTCGTAGGACATCCGGAGGTGAGGCATGGCCAGGGTCAAGGGGTTCAGGCGCAGCGGTGACGTACGCCAGGAGGCGCCCGAGCACTCGATGGACCCGCGTGCCCTGGAGGAGCCTCCCTACCAGCCGACCGTCATCGACAACGCCATCTACCGGAACGGCGAGCGCGTCGACAATCCCGGCTCGCTCGCCGACGCCTTCGAACGCCTCAAACAGATGCCGGACAGCCTCGCCTGGATCGGCCTCTACCGGCCGAAGGAGTGGGAGCTGGTCAAGCTCGCCGAGGAGTTCCACCTGCACGAGCTGGCGCTGGAGGACGCCATCGTCGGCTCGCAGCGGCCGAAGGCCGACCGCTACGGCGACACGCTGTTCGTGGTGCTGCGGGCCGCCCGCTACCTGGACGAGGTGGAGGAGGTCGCCTTCGGCGAGGTGCACGTCTTCGTCGGACCCAACTTCGTGATCACCGTACGCCACGCGGAGGCGCCCGACCTGCAGGGGGTGCGCAAGCGCATGGAGTCCGACCCCGACCTGCTGCGGCAGGGCCCGCAGGCCGTCCTGTACGCCATCCTCGACGCCGTGGTGGACGGCTACGCGCCGGTGGTGGCCGGGCTGCAGAAGGACATCGAGGAGATCGAGGCCGAGGTCTTCAGCGGCGACCCCTCCGTGTCGCGGCGCGTCTACGACCTGTCCGGCGAGGTGATCGAGTTCCAGCGGGCCACGGCGCCGCTCGTCGGGATGATCCACGGGTTCATCGCGGGGGCGGCCAAGTACGGGGTGAACGACGAGTTGCAGAGCTACCTACGCGACGTGGCCGACCACGCGATCACGGTGACCGAGCGGATCTCGTCCTTCCGCCAGATGCTGCAGAACATCCTGCTCGTCAACTCGACGCTCGTCACTCAGGCACAGAACGCGGAGATGGCGCGGATGACGGAGGCGAGCATCAAGCAGGGCGAGGAGGTCAAGAAGATCTCCGCCTGGGCCGCCATCCTCTTCGCGCCGACCCTGGTCGGGACCATTTACGGGATGAACTTCGACTTCATGCCGGAGACGCACTGGGCGTTCGGCTATCCGTTCGCCATCGTGCTGATGGGCGCCGTCTGCCTGGTGCTCTACACGGTCTTCAAGCGACGCGACTGGCTCTGAACCGAATTATCCTTGCTGGTTACACTCTGTTCCATAGTCGTTTCGCTGAGTTCGCAGCATTCCCTCGCAGGGCCCTCCAGCACGCGGTTAACATGCCATCGGCCCCAGCGTCCCCCTAGATCGGCGAGCTCAGACGGTGATGGCGAGGCAGGAACAGATCGACACCGCCAGGCGGCACATCGAGCACCTTCGCGAGCAGCATGCGAACGACGTGACGGCGCTCATTCGCCTGGTCAACGCGGGCGCGCTCAAGAGCCAGGCCGGTGACCGGCTCATCGTCGATCTCCGCGCATGGGACAAGGGATTCAAGGACCTGTTCATCCGGGCGCTGTCGCTGCTGGACTCCCTCCAGCCGACCGACCCGGCAAAAGGGATATCGGCCCGGTGAGCCCTCAGGTCGGCATCAACCCCGCACTGATGACAGAGCTCATCAACGGCATGAAGCGGGTCAGCGCCACCATCCCGGACGTCGGACTTCAGGTCGAACGAGTCCTGACCGCGCTGAACATCCCCCTGTGGGGCCCGGCGCCGCTCCAGACCATCAGCCGCCAGATGAGCGAGCGGATCCCCGGGCTCCAGGGCCGCCTCGACCTGATCCTCGCCGAACCGGACCGCACATCGGGGACGGGCGGCATCCTCTGGGCCAGCGAATCCGGCTGGCTGTCGAAGTCACCCGCCGAAGGCGCGGCGGCCGCCAGGGAGCTGGCCACGCGGCTTCGGGACGAGATCGCGAGCCATTGGCTCAACGCCGAGACGGTGGCCGAGATCGAGCGGCACAAGAAGGACCCGTTCTTCGCCGTGGCCTTCGCCGCGGAGATCCCGCCGCACGAGCTCAAATCCCTGATCGCCAGGATGTACGGATCCGGTCTGCCACCGTCGGAGCGCCCGTTCCAGTACGACGTCGCGCTCCAGGAGCGGCTGGCCACGATGCTCAGCACCCTCCTGGGCACGGCCTCCCGCGGAGTGGGCCGGCTGAACCTGGCCGGCGACTACGCCGATCGATTGATCGAGGACATCGAGGACCCGCAGAACGCGTTCGCCGTGAAGAAGCTCCTCCAGGACGGCGAGTTCGACCACACCTTCCTGCTGACGCTGGCCGGGAAGCTCCATGACGCAGACCTGGCTCATCCCCCTGACCCGGCCCGCCGACGAGACCCATGGACGATGCCCGGCCCCAAGGACGTCTCCCCGGGCGACCTCAGTCCGATGGGCACGGTGCTGGTCGCGCTGGCTCACCATCCCGCCGTCGCCCAGGACTTCTTCACCGACCCGCGACGCAAGCCCCTGGACTACCTGATGCGGCGGCATCACTGGGACGACGCGGCCGACGCGGACCTCGGCTGGGCCATCGAGGCGGCTGCCACGGAGTTCCGGGATCACGATCTGCCGCCGGAGGGCTCCCGCGGCTACAAGTCCGCCCTCATCGCCTCGTGGGCGGTCCGCTTCTGGACCGACGCCAAGGTCCAGGAGAACCTTCCGCACACGCGCGGCAACCTAGGTGCGGTCCTGGCCCAGTACACGAGCGACGTGCACCGTGACACGCACGCCTTCACGGCGAAGCGGCCGGGCGTCGTGACGGGTCCGGACACCGACAAGAACCTGATCGGCGCGGAGCCCTACGGCGCCAAGTTCACCTCGAAGGACCTCAGGCAGGTCATGACGTGGGCGTTCGAGGACGACGACGCGTTCAGGACCGTGGCCGTGGCGCACGGGCAGTACTCCACCCAGATTCTGGACGAGCTGGCGAGCAAGATCGCAGCGGAGGTGGCGGCCGACTTCGCGACATGGCGACGTTCGCACCCGGAAGCCACCGCACAGCAGGCCGATGCCATGCGGCAGGACATACTCGAAGCCCGGATGAGCGGCGGCGGAGGCGGCGAGTTCACCCAGGCGGCGCGAAATCTCAGCATGACGACGTGGGTGATCGCCGATGCCGCCAACATCGCCGCTATCGACGAGGCGAAGAAGGACGATGCCCGTTTCGCCGCGTTCAAGGAAATCGCCGAGAAGGCGGTCGGGCTGGCGCCAGGGCCGCAAGGGAAGTTCGTCGGGCTTCTGGTCGAGTCGGCCAAGGGGAAGATCTTCGGAGAGATCAAGTCCAGTTACGAAGGGCAGGCGCGCGCAAACGCGGACACCGCGATCGGAGCCGCCAAGCACATGTTCACCGATCTCACCGTGGCCGCGATGATGCGGCACGGCCTTTTCGGGGACGCGTCCGTGCCCGCGGAGACACACCCGTACTACCACGAGGACTTCCGCCCTGATTCGGCGGGTCATTTCCTGGCGGACGGGAAACTCATTCCCTGGGCCGAGATGAACGCCGACCAGCGGGAGGATTACGAGGAGTGGCTGAGCGTGAACGGCATCGGCCGCGTCTTCAGCAAGCCGGACGAATCCATCACGGTCGGCTTCAAGAAATCCGAGGCCACTTATTCGAGGCATGGCTCATGAGAATAAAATCATGGGCAATCGGGACCTTCACGATCTTCACCTTGACCACGGCCTGCTCATCTCCTCCACCTCCGCCGCCCGACACCCACCCGCTGGGTAACGTGACCGCCGCCCCACAGGAATGCGAGCTGATCTCGGCCAGCGCCATCAAGATCGCGACTGGCTTCAAGGATTACACGGCCGTCGGTACTAAAATGAAAAGAGGTCTCTTCGCATCGTGCTCGGTGGCCGAAGATTTGAGCGCCGCGGGGAAGTTGGGCCTCGTGATCGAAGTCTTCGACCCGTCTCCCAACGACCCAGAAGATCTGGAGAACACCAAGGTGTTCACCGGTGGGACTGACCTGCCCGCCCGATTGGGGCCCGGCTTCACTATGCGGCGGAAGAGCTCCGAGGGCCAGACCATCGCCAGTGTCTACGGATGGACGCCCGATTATCAGCGCCTCCTTACCATCGACATCTATCGGGGCGCGCCCGGTCGCGACTCGCTGGCAGATGCGACCGAGTTCTTCCGCCAGCTCAAGCCCGTTCTCCTGGACAAACCTAAATGAGCCTCGTCAAGCCGAGCCGATAAAGGTCGCCGTGCGTCTCGGGCGAGCCCCGTCGGCTGGATTGCGAAGCCATCGCTATCGACAGGTCCGGCTGCTGCTGCCCGCACGAGTTCGGCGAACGCGGTGAGCATTGTCCGGTCCAGCGGCTTGACCGCCAGTTCGTTCCGGATCCAATCGCGGCGATTGCCTGCCCCGGCGGCATGTCGTCATGGCGGCCTGCTGTGTGCGTGGCCCTGATCGCGGTCGTTGGACCGCGTGCCGCCTTGGGCCTCACGACGGCCGTCTTCATCCTGACCGCGATCGTCTTCCTGCAGGAGAAGGAGTCTCAGGAAGCCCTGCCCGCGAGGGGAGTCGGTGATCGCCGAGATCGTCACCGGGTCCGCGGCGGTTCGGGCCCGGCCGTCGAGTTGATGTTCGTCCTGGTCCCGGCCCAGATTCTCCTGCCCCTCGTGGGCAGAGCCGTCGTCCACCATCTCATCGGACGGGTCAGCTCCCCCGCGTGGCTGAGCCTTCGGCATGATGCCCATCGGGCAGGCCCGGACCCGACCCAGCACCGTCGCGATCGGCACCACGACGCTGCTGTGGATCGCCGCCCTCATGCTCCTCGTGCCGCCGTTCCCTGCCGTGAGCGGGCTTTGCGAGGACTGTGGAAGGCGAGACTGGCTCTACGATCTGGCTTTATGATCATTCGCATATTAGCCGGGACCGCCGCCGGCCTGGCGCTCTTCGCCGGTGCCGCGCACGCCGAGCCGGTCAAGGGCGCGCCCGAGCTGACCAACAACGCGCTCTACAAGGCGGCCAAGCTTCCCAAGGTCTCCTGCAAGCTGGACAAGGGCACGAACAAGGCCTCGACCAGGAAATACATCACCAAGCTCGTCGGCTGCCTGAACTCGGCGTGGAAGCCCGCCATCAAGGGCTTCAAGCCGGTGAAGGTGGTGTTCAAGGAGGCCGACGACAAGCAGTCCTGCTCCACGGGCATGGACGTCTCCCAGTCCTTCTCCGAGATCTGCGCCACGACCATCAGCGTGCGGCTGGCCGACGACTGGATCAAGGCCAAGAGCGATCTCAAGGTGTTCACGTCCATCAACGGCACGTGGAGCGGGGTCGTGACCGGGCAGAGCGGAATCGGGCAGGCCTGGTGGGCGCTGGAGAACGACGCGTCCGAGTCGGCCATGAACGAGCAGAACCGCCGCTACTACCTGCAGCTCGACTGCTTCGCAGGGGTGTCGGCGAAGAGCCTCGGGCGGGTGGTCAAGGACTGGAAGCCCGTGATCAAGATTCCGGACTTCTGGCCGAACCGGTTCCACGGCAAGCCCGCCAACCGCCTGTCCTGGATCGGCAAGGGGTACGGGTCGGGCCGGCCCGGCTCGTGCAACACCTGGACCGCGAGCTCGTCCAAGGTCGCCTGACGTCTGCGGCGCGGGTCACCACAGCGCTCCGATCACCAGGCCGACCAGGATCAGGGCGACGATGGCGATGCGGAGCGCCGTGAGCGCGCGCCGCCGGTCGACGGTCTTCACGTGGGACCTGCCGGCCTTCAGCCGTCCTGGCCGAGGCGCTCTTCCAGGCGTTCGAGGCGCTGGACGAACGGCTGCAGCTCCTGCCGGATCGCCGCGGCCAGCGCGGCCAGCTGGGCGGCCGGCTGGCCACCCGCGGCAGCCGGGCCGGGCTGCTGGGTCTGGGCGCGGAGGTGGACGTACCCGGCCAGGGCCGCCACCACGGCGCGGCGGGTGAGCCGGGGCTCGGCGCCCAGCCCGCGCAGGACCTGTCCGGCCCGCCCGTCCGGCTCGGCGACCAGGCCGAGCAGGAGGTGCTCGCAGCCGACGTAGTTGTGGCCGAGCGAGGTGGCCTCCGTGACAGCGAACTCCAGGGCGTTGGCGGCGGGCCCGCTGAACGTGCGCGGCTCCGCCTCGGCTGCCGCTGCCCCGGGGGCGAGGTGGGCGGCCAGGTCGCGTCCTACCTGCGCGGGGTCGATGTCCATGGCCCGCAGCACGTGCAGCGCGAGGTTGGCGCCCTCGCTCAGCATGCCCGCGAGCAGGTGCTCGGTGCCGACGGTCGCGGCTCCCCCGGCCTTCGCCTGGTCGGCGGCGAGCTTGAGCACCGTGCGCGCCCTGGCCGTCAGGTACGTCAGCGCGCCCGTCGGCTGGTCCATGTCGAGATCGGTGATGACCGTCTCCCTGATGGCGGTCACCCGGCGGACCGCCTGCTCCAGGGCCCGCTGGCAGACCGCCGACACCGGCACGCCCGCCTGCTTGACCGCCTCCGCCAGTTCGTCCGGGAGGTAGACGTTGATCTTAGGCATGGCGTAACTGTAACCCCAATGGGGGTCTATGTATATAACCCCATCCAGAGCGCGGCCGGGCGGGCTATGCCCGGCTGTACGGGGTCCGGAAGGTGACGGGGCCGCCGGGCGTCCGGACGGTCATGTGGCCTCCCGAGAGCGACACCTCGGGGTCGGCGCAGCCGGGCACGATCACGGTCAGCACGCCGGTCGCCTCGGGGGACAGCACGGTCACGACCTCCGCGGTACGCAGGATCCCGGGCGCGATCAGGCCCGGCCGCACCGCCTGCCCCGCCCCCGGGAGCTGCAGCAGCGTCACCCGCCACTCCCCGTCCCCCAGCACCACCACGCCCTCGCGCCGGGAGACCACCTTGAGCGCCGGGTCGAAGTGCCACAGGCTGCGCAGCGTCCCCGACGGCACGCGGTCGTGCACCGCCAGCAGGTCGGCCCCGTGGTTGACCAGGACGCGCCGGGTCCTGGTCACCCCGTAGGCCTCGTCGGCCAGCTCGAACTCCTGACGTGACGCCTCGACGGAGTGAGCGGCCAGGCGCGTGGCCGTGCCGGGCCGGAACTCCCCCGTCACGACGGGGACGTTGTGGGCCTCCGGCGAGCGGGTCCAGGCCACGTAACCGGTCCGCTCGTAGGAGTGGAACCCGGCCTCCACCAGGATCCGGCGGCCCTGCGCGCTGTAGGTGACGCCGAGATGGTCCTCGTGGCCGTGCAGCGCCCGCCCGGGGCCGAACCTGATCGAGTAGTAGGCCGAGCGCGGATCGTTCCACGCGGTCCGGCCGAACACGTAGCCGCCGTCGAACACCCGCACCTCCGGCTCCTGGCCGGCGGAGCCGCTCCCGCGGGCGTCGGCGTGCCCGTCGCCGAGCGGCGCGAGGAAGCCGTCGGGCTGGGTGGCGTGCGCGATGTACGACTCCAGCGCGCTCCGCCTGGCGAGCAGCCGCGCGGGCGGCTCGGCGCCGCTCTCTTCGATCGCGCGCAGGGCCACGCCGAGCCTGCGGTGCACGTACAGGCCGTAGCGGGGGGCCTGCTCGTGCAGCACGCCCTGCGCGTCGATGGCGAGCTCGGCCGACCTGGTCATCCGGCGGACGGCCAGGTCGCGCCACCGCGCCCGGCCCAGCCGGCAGCCCACGACCAGCAGCGCGATGTCCTGGTCCAGGCCGTGGTTGTGGCCCTCGCGGTAGAGCGCGGGGTCGGCCAGGACCTCGCCGTGCTCCGCCAGGCTGTCCCACAGCCGCCGGGTGCGCACGTGCTCGCTGAGGCAGACGAGCGCGGGGGCGCGCAGGGCGACGGCGTGCTCGGCCCAGGCCCACGGGCTGACGCCGCGGCCGCCGCGCGGGTTCTCGCGGATCCAGTGGTCGGCCAGGCCGGCGGCACGGTCGAGGTAGACCTGCTCGCCCGTGCGCTCGTACTCGGCGGCCAGGCGGCCCAGCCAGCGCAGCGAGTGCAGGTTCAGCGCCCAGGAGCGGTTGGCATGCGGGTTCGCGGTCCAGTCGACGTCCGTTCCGAGATCGACGGCGGGCAGGCCGACGAACGTCACCCGCCCGCGGATCAGCTCCTCCACCTTGAATCCGGAGAGCTGGTCGCTCAGGCAGATGGCGCTGCCGGAGGTCGTGCGGGCACGCCAGAACACGTACGGGCTCCTGTTCTCGGGCGCGCGGAACCCACGCGCCGGCGGTCATGGTCGGGGTCGGCGGTCCCGGTCGGCCGGGGCCGGTCGGTCAGCGCAGGTCAGGCCCCTTGTCCGTCCAGCCCGCCGCCAGCACGCGTTCCGTCCGTTCGGACGGCCTGCCGTCGGTGCTGGACAGCACCTGGGAGGTCGCCGGGTCGATGATGATCGTCCGCTGGGAGCCGTCGGGCAGCACGTACGAGAACGCCTCCCCGGGCAGGCTCTCCCCCAGGTAGCGCACCTCGGGGAGGTCGGCGAGCGCGCGGAAGGCGGCGGCGCGGACCGCGGGCGGGGACGGCTTGTTCCACAGCAGGCCGCTGAGCGCGTCGGCGAGCAGCCCCGGGGAGTCCTGCGGCAGCATCGCGGCCACCCGCGCCCGCAGCGCCGCCGGCTCCGTGGGCAGGCCCTCGATCTGCTCGAACGTCAGGTCCCGCCCGGCCATGCTGAACGGCGAGCGGCCCTTGACCCGGGTCACCCGGCCGTCCTCCGCCGTCCAGGCGCGGCCGTCCCTGGTGGCCCAGAGCTCGATCGTCCTGGCGCCGTCCCTGAGCTTCTTGACATGCCAGTAGGTCCCTTCCGCGGCGGGGCCGGCGGCCGCGGTGGTGGCCGCCGACAGCAGCAGCGACCGGGCCGAGACCTGCTGCGGAGGCGAGGCCGGGGGCTGGTACGCGACGAAGGCCACGGCGAGCGCCGCCGCCATCACGGGGACCGCCAGCCACGACAGCCGCCTGCGCCGGCGCCTGGCCGCCATCCGCCGCCACACCCTGGCCCGGGCGCGCGGGTCGGGCCGCGACGGGCCGAACAGCTCGCGTACGCGTTCCATCTCATCCATGGACGACCACCTCACCGAGCAGCGCGCGCAGCTTCTTCCTGGCCCGGCTCAACCTGGACCCGACCGTGCCGTACGGGATGCCGAGCGCGGTGGCGATCTCGTCGTGGCTCAGCCCGGCCAGCGCGACCAGCAGCAGCACGTCACGGTCGCGCCGATCCAGCTCGGCCAGGGCGGCGGCCAGCTCGGGGCGCAGGCTCTGCGCGCTGACGCGCAGAGCCACCGTGTCCTCGTGCCCAGGGGCGTCGCCCTCGGGGCCCCAGCGGCCGAGCGCGCGCAGCGTGCGCGCTTCGAGCCGGCGGTGCTTGCCGATGAGGTTCGTGGCGATGCCGTAGAGCCAGGCGCGCACGCCCGCGCGGGCCGGGTCGTAGTGCCCGCGCTTGCGGAACGCGGTCAGGAACGTCTCGGCGACGATGTCCTCGGCGTGGTCCGGGCCCAGACGGTGCGCGACGTAGGCGTGGATCTCCGCGAAATGCGCGTCGAACACCGCGGCGAATCCCTCCGCGTCGTCCATCACCCCCGGCGCGCGGGCGCCCCAGGGCACCCGTGACGCCATGCTTTCCCCCGGCATGTGCAACCTTCCGCCGCATCAGTGGTCATCTCTTATCACCCGATGCCCCGGTTTGCTTTCACGCTCGGTTCTTCGCGCCGTTCTTCCCGGTGTCCTGCTCGCCCTCCTTCTCGCCCTCCTTCTCGCCCTCCTTCTCGTACGAACGCCATCAGCACGGCCCCCACCAGCGGGCCGGCCGCCAGCGCCGCGAAGGCGGCCGGGAAGGAGCCGGTGGCTTGGAAGACCGCGCCGATCACCAGCGGCACGGTGACGCTGCCGAGCTGCCACAGCGCGTTCGTCGCCCCCGCCGCGGACCCGGTCAGCCGCTCGCCGGACAGCCCGGGGACCATCGCCACCATGAGCGGGCTGTACAGGTACGCCCCCAGCCCCAGGAGCGGCGCCACGACCAGGAACCCGGCCGCCGAGTCCATCGTGCCGAACACCAGCAGCGCGAGCGCGAAATAGAGCAGCACCACGGAGGCGGGCACCTTGCGCCCCCGGCCCAGGAGGTCGGTCACCAGGCCGACGAGCGGCTTGCCCGCCACCGCGACGATCCCGAACAGCACGACCACCCCGCCCGCCGTGACCGGGTCGACGCCGCCGCCTTTGACCATGAGGGTGTTGGACCAGGTGACGAAGCCGTACGTGCCCCACAGGCCGCCGAACCCGGCCAGGCCGAGCAGCAGCAGGTCACGGTCGGCCAGCAGCGGGCGCGGGTCGGGCCACGCCGCCCGCCCCTCGCTCGCGCCGTCGCGGACCAGGAGCAGGCACAGCACGGCCAGCGCCATCGACACGCCGCCGAACAGGTGGTACGAGGCCCGCCAGTCGTACCACTCGATCATCCTGGGCACGACGGCGTTGGCCAGCACCGTGCCGATCGAGGTGGCCGTCAGGAAGACGCCCACCACCGTGCCCCGCCGCCGCTCGCCGAACCAGGCTGTGACCAGCTTGACGCCCGCCGCGTAGTCCGCCCCCGCGAACAGGCCGATGAGCGCCTGGAGCGCGAGGCCCGCCCCGGCCGACGGGCTCGACCCGAACAGCACCATGAACGCGCCCGCCACGAACAGCGACCCCGACAACACGGCCCGCCCGCCCAGCCGGTCGGCCAGCACGCCGCCGAAGGCGCTGGCGACCACGTAGCCGGCGTAGTACGCGGTCGCGAAGGCGCCCAGGCCCGCCAGCGACACCCCCAGCGCCGCGCCGGCCTCGGCGGACGCCGGCCCCCACGCCGAGCGGTCGGCGGAGGTCATCGTGAAGGAGGCCCAGCAGAGCAGGAGCACGACCCAGCGACGACCTCGTGACTCTGCGTGATCGCTCATGCGCGTACACGCTACAGAGCCGGCCGCCGCTCCGGAGGCTCAGGCGAGGAATCGGCGCACGTCGGCGATCTCGTCGTCGAGCAGGCCGCCGGGCAGCTCGCCGAACGGCCGCACGCTCACCTGCGCGCCCTTGCGCCCCCACACGCCTTCGATGACGCCGTCCACGAGCACGACAGGGCGCAGGATGCCGCCCCCGGGGAACACGTCCTTCGCGTGCGCGGCCGCCAGGATCCGATCCCGGCTCCGCCAGCCCATCAGGTACTCGTCGAAGGCCGGCGCCAGGCGGGCGAACGGCTTCACCGCCGCCGGCGGCGGGTGGCCGGCGGCCAGGCCCCAGGCCGTGCGGGCCGCGCCGAGCGACAGGCCCGACCAGGCGGCCAGGTCCTCCGGATCGGCCGGGTGGTGGGCGCGGCGGTAACGGACGGCCAGCTCCTTCAGCGCGCGCTCCCGGTCGGGCTCGGGCGCGATCGGGGCGCCCAGCCAGTCGGCGGCGTGCACGTACGTCGGCTTGCCCGCGCGCATCGGCCCCAGCACGGCCAGACCCTGCTGGGCGGCCAGCGCCACCAGGTGCACGATGCCCTGGCCGCTCGCCCGGCCGGCCAGGCGTTCGGCCAGGTCGGCCTTGGTGAGCGGGCCCTGTCCTTCGAGCGCCTTGCCGATGAGCGCGAGCAGGTCGTCGCCGGTGACGCCCTCCTCGGCCAGGCGGCGCAGCGGGTTGACGCTCTGCCCGGTCAGGGCGTGGATCCAGGGGAGGTCGTCGGCGTGGACGAAGTGCAGCGTGCCGCGCGGGCCCCACATCCTGACGATCTCGCGGGCCTGCCAGGCGGCTTCCACGTCGGCCCTGGACAGGGTGGCCGAGCGGGCGCGGAAGGCGAGCAGGGCGGCCGGGACGTCCTGTGCCTGCATCGCCCCGAGGCGCCGGACGATCTCGCCCGCCGTCAGGCCCGGCGGGCGGTGCAGGAGCTGCGCCTCGACACTTCTCATACGGGCATCATCCCAACGGTGTCAGCGGAGGAGCAGGCGCCTGCGCAGGCGGGCGGTGAAGGGCGTGGTGGTGCGTACGGCCCGGCGGATGGCGTCGCTGCGCTGCCAGGCCATGGTGGCGGCGTCGTCGGTGACGGCGTCGGGGGCGTACCGGACGAAGTTTGAAATTTCGGCCAACGGCCGAAGATTTGCCGATATTTCGCCCGAATGGCGGGTCACGATGTCATCGGCGGTCAGCGCGTCCTGGCCCCTGAGCCCCAGGTCGTCGCACGTCTGCCGCCACGCGCCGAGCACCCGCTGCTCAGGCCGCCGGTCCCGGCGCCGGCCGCGCCGGCGCCACCACGGCAGCGCGGCCACCACCCCCGCGTACGCCACCAGCAGCACGCCGCCCGCCACCGCCGCGACCACCCACGGCGACAGGCCGTCCCCCGGCTCCTCCCCGTTGCCCGTGGCCTGCGGCTGCGACGTCTTGGGGCGGTCGCTGCCGCCCTGGGTGAACTCGCCCTCCAGCTCCTCGCTCTCCTCGATCGCCGATGACGCCACCTCGTGGTCGTCCTTGGCGCCGCTGCGCCCCGGCGTCGGGTAGAACGGCCGCCACCCCAGCTTGTCGAACTTGATCTCCGCCCACGCCATCACGTGCCCGGACTTGACGTGATAGACGCCGCCGGAGACCTGTCCCGGCCGGAACCCCACGACCACCCGCGAGGGCAGCCCGAGCGTGCGGGCCATCAGCGCGAACGTGCTCGCGAACTGCTCCGACGTCCCCCGGTGCGTCGTCTGCAGGAAGAACTCCAGGCCCTTGAGCGAGTGGCCGGGGGGCGCGGTGACGTCGTAGGCGGCGTTCGTGCGCAGGTAGCTCTGCAGCCGGTACGCCTGCTTGATCGGCGCGTCGGCGCCCTTCGTGGCCTCCTGCGCGAGTTCGCGGAACAGCTTCTCCTGAGGGACCGCGGGGAAGGCGGTCAGCTCCGGGTCGGTGACGGGGGTGGCTGCCAGCAGGTCCTCCTTGGACGGCCTGGCCACCCGCGAGGTCACCTCGTAGCTGAAGCCCTTGACGGGCTTCGTCCCGGCCAGCAACGACCCGCTCTCGGGATCGACGGCGAGCCCGCGCACCCCGGCGACCTCCTCGGGACGCTCGGCCGCGGGCAGCCAGGTGCCCGGCAGGCCGTTGAACGTCACCTTCTGGCGTACGACGTCCACCTTGCCGGTCCAGTCACCCTCCGGCACCCGGCCGCCCGTGGGCTGGAAGCGGGCGCCCGAGGTCCAGCGGACGCCGTCGTACCGGTCGAGCACCGCCAGCCGCCAGTTGAGCGGTTCGCCCGCCTGGACGGTGAACAGGTCCCGGTCCGGGATCTGCAGCCACGCCGAGACGCGGTCGAGCGGGCTGACGCTGTCGACGCGCCTGGGCGCGGGCGGCTCGACGTGCTCACGCGGGTTGTACGGCTGCGCGGCGACCGGCAGCAGCGGGCCCAGCACCAGCGCGAGCGCGGCCAGCGCGGCGGCGGCCGGGAGTCCCGCGAGGAGCCAGAGCGGGGAACGCTCGTCACGCAGCAGGGCGAGGGCGGCGATGAGCACGAACAGGGCCGCCGCCACCGGCAGGTTCGACCCTTCGCCGTCCACGCCGAGCAGGAGCGCGACGCCATGGACGGCGAGGGCGGGGACGGCGGCGACGATCTTCGTCCTGGTGCGGGTCAGGGTCTCCGCGCCGATCGTCGCGGCGGCCCAGGTGAGGGTGTGGACCAGCACCAGGAGCCGGGGCTCCGGCTGGGCGGGCAGGAGCGTGGTGAGCAGCGCCTGCCACGCGTTCGCCACGTCGGCGAACACGGCCGGCTCCAGGCCCTGGTAGAGGGGGATGGTCCCGGCGAACCAGAGGACGGCGTCCAGCGCGAGCGCCAGCCACAGGGGCCGGCGCGCGGTGAGCGCCGCGACGAGCGCGGGGGCGACGGCGGCCGGCACGATCGCGAGCAGCAGCCCGGTGCCGGGGAAGACCCGGTGGAAGCCCCAGCCCGCCACGCCCGCGACGGCCGCAACGACCGCGAGCCCCGCAAGCCGCCGCCACCCGGCCGGGCCCCGCCCGCCGGCCGCCGGACGCGGCCCTCCGGCCATCGGACGCCGCCCGCCGGTCATCGGGCGCCGCTCTTCCGTCATCGGGCGGCTTGAGCGAGTCATCGGGCGGCTTGAGTGAGTCATCGGGCGCCCCATGCGAGCGGGAGCGCGTCGAGCGAGGCGATCGGCATGACCTTGACGCCCGGGACGCCGACCGCCCCTGTCCCGACATATACGCAGATGACCCGCTCGAACCGGCGGCGCACCCCCGCGGCCCGTCCCGCCTCCTCCGGGTCCGCGGTGATCAGCACCAGGGAGCCGCCGCCCCGTGCCAGGCGCACCGTCTCCGTGACGGGTTTGCGCCCCTCCCGGACCGTGGCCAGCCAGTCCAGCACGGTTTCCGCGTCGGACCTGGTGCTCGGGAGCGGCCCGTCGCCGGTGAGCAGGCGTACGGGGAATCCGGCGCCGGCGGCGGCCAGCGCGACCGAGGCGGCGGCGTCCACGGCCAGCTCCGTCAGGCCCCGCGTGTCCAGCACCACCGTCGTGGTGGGCAGGCTGGCGTCGATGAGCTGGCGGACCATCAGCGTCCCGGTGCGGGCGCTGGAGCGCCAGTGGACGTGCCGGAGGTCGTCGCCGACGACGTACTCGCGCAGGGTGTGGAAGGTGACCGTGCCGCTGGGGGCGTTGTCGCTGGTGGGCCCTTCCAGATGGTGGGCCTTGCCGGACGGCGGGACGGGGAGCGCGACCGTGCGCGGGCGGACGAGGAGGGTGGCGGGCAGGCCGTACTCCCTGACGCGGCGCGTGAGCCCGAACGGGTCGGCGCGCACGAGCCTGAGCGGGCCGACCGGGATCTCGCCGCGGACCTCCGTGGGCAGCGGGTACGACACCGTGCGCACCGCGCCCTTGGGCAGTCTGGGCAGGTCCACCGTGTGCTCCGACGCGCCGATCCGGTCCTGGGCCCGCAGTCCGGACAGGCCATGGCGGCCGAGGTTGGTGACGCTCAGCACCGCCACGGCGGCCTCGCCGCGCGGCACCTTGAGCGGGGTGACCTCGCGGTGAACCGCCAGCTTGGGCCTGGGCGCGCTCCACGCGAGCGCCGCGGCCAGGGCCAGCAGCCCGCCCGTGGCGAGCACGACGGGCTCCGGGTAGCCGAGCGCGAACCCGGCGGCGTACAGGACGGCGCAGCCGGCGAGCGTGCCCCACCCGAGCGGGGTCAGCACCGCGGCGGGCCTGCTCGCGGTGGTCGGCGGGATGTGCATCTACGCCGCCTGCGGCACCGGCATCCCGGCGAGGATCTCGCCGAGCACGGCCTCGGCGGTGACGTCGCGCAGCTCGGCCTCGGGCGTGCGGATCAGGCGATGCCCGAGCACGGGTACGGCCAGCGCCTTCACGTCCTCGGGCACCACGTAGTGCCGCCCGGCGGCGGCGGCCTTGACCCTGGCCGCCCGCAGCAGCGCCAGGCTGCCACGGGGGCTCGCGCCGAGCCGCAGGTGCGGGCTCGTACGCGTGGCGCCGCACACCGCCACGATGTAGTCGTAGACCTGGTCGGCCACGTGGATGCGCGAGGCGAAGTCGATCATCCCGGCCACGTCCGACGCCCGCGCCACCACCGGCAGCCGCTCGACCTGCGGCCCCGTCGGCATGCCCTTGAGCACCTCCACCTCGGAGACGTGGTCGGGGTAGCCGACGGAGATCTTCATCAGGAACCGGTCGAGCTGGGCCTCGGGCAGCGGGTAGGTGCCGTCCATGTCCACGGGGTTCTGCGTGGCCACCACCAGGAACGGCCTGGGCACCGGGTGCGGCTCGGCGTCCACCGTCACCCGCCGCTCCTCCATGACCTCCAGCAACGCGGCCTGCGTCTTCGGCGAGGCCCGGTTGATCTCGTCGGCGAGCACGATGTTCGCGAAGACCGGCCCGTGGTGGAACTCGAACTTCTGGTGCGCCTGATTGAAGATCGACACCCCGGTGATGTCGCTGGGCAGCAGGTCGGGGGTGAACTGGATGCGCCGCCACTCGGCGTCCACACTGGCCGCGACGGACCGGGCGAGCGTGGTCTTGCCGGTGCCCGGCACGTCCTCGATGAGCAGGTGCCCTTCGGCGAACAGGCAGGTCAGGGCCAGCTCGATGGCCTCGTGCTTGCCACGGATGATGCGCTCGATGTTGGTGGCGAGCAGCTGGAAGCGCTGCGCGAACTGGCCGGCGAGCTGCGCGGACTGCTGCTGCACGGGCTGCTGCGTGGACTGCACGGGCTGCATGGGCTGCTGCACCGGCTGGTGCTGCTGCGTCAACGGCTGCTGGTAGGGCTGCGCGGTCTGCTCGAACTGGTCCTGATAGTTGTACTGGGTCAACTGAGTCCCCTTCTCAGTCGGTGCACTCGAAGAGCGGCCCCTCGGGGAAACCGCCGTCCGGAGTCGCCACCAGAGTGTCGTTCAGGTAGCCGTTGCCGTACTGGCTCTCGATCCGGTTCCAGATGTCGCTGGACCTGCCGGTGGAGGTGTCGGTGTAGGACGCGCCCTTGACCTGGCAGATCACCGTCAGGGTGATGTACTGCTTCTGCGGGATCTTCCCGGCCTCCCCGCTCGTCGACGGGCCCGGCCGGATGATCGTGTTGGTGTCCTCGTTGCTGGCGTTCTTGTACTGCTGCCGCGGATAGGCCAGGTCCACCTCGGTCGTGGCCACGTCCGGGCTCTCCCCCGCCGCGTTCTTGGCCTTGAGCTTGAACGCGTGCTTCTGGTTGTTCTTCAGCCCGTCCACCGTGAACGACGTGCCCTTGATCGCGTCGTTGGTCGCCGCCCCGGTGAGCTGGTAGGTGACGCCGTCGTCACCGTTCGCCGGAGCGCTCCAGCTCAGCTCGGCGCCCCGGTTCTTGGCCTTGGCGGCGAAGCCGGTCGGCGAGCCGGGCGCGACGCAGGGCTTGGCGCCCGCGCTCGGCTCCGACTCCACCTGCCCGCCCTGCCAGTGCGCGACCACCACGAAGGTGTACTCCCTCGCGCAGTCCCCGCCGGTGAACTCGAACTGGAACGGCCCGTTCGCATCCACCGACTCCGGCTCGGCGCGGCCGCCCCCGGCCGTCTTCAGCGTGTACCGCTCGACCTTGCCGCCCGTGGACGGGCTGAAGCCGATCGTCACGTTGCCGGGGCCCGACCTGGCGCTCACCGCGCCGGGCGCGGAAGGCGGTCCCGCCGAGGGCGTTGGGGTGGGCGTCGGGG
>NZ_VCKX01000231.1 GCF_005889725.1 Nonomuraea zeae | reverse complement strand
CCCCGCCCCCCACCCGGCGATCAGAAGCGCACCTCGCGCGGCCGGTACGACTCCTGCAGCAGCCTCAGCTCCGACTCCGACAGCGTCACGGAAACGGCCGCCACCGCGTCGTCCACGTGCCGGTCCTTCGTGGCCCCGACGATCGGCGCGGTCACGCCCGGCTGGTGCAGCAGCCAGGCCAGGGCGACCTGCGCGGCGGGCAGCCCGCGCTCCGCCGCCACCTGCGCCACCCGGTCGAGGATGAGCTTGTCGTTCTCCGGGTCGTACAGGGCGTCGATGCGCTCGTCCGAGCCTGTCCTGGCGGTCTCCGCCGCCGAGCCGGCCCTGGCCAGCACGCCCCGGGCCAGCGGGCTCCACGGGATGACGCCCACACCCTGGTCGGCGCAGAGCGGCAGCATCTCGCGCTCCTCCTCGCGGTAGAGGAGGTTGTAGTGGTTCTGCATCGAGACGAACTTCGTCCACCCGTTCGACTCGGCCGCGTGCTGCGCCTTGGCGAACTGCCAGGCCCACATGCTCGAAGCGCCGATGTAGCGGGCCTTGCCCGCCTTGACCACCTCGTGCAGCGCCTCCATGGTCTCCTCGATGGGCGTCTCGTCGTCCCAGCGGTGGATCTGGTAGAGGTCGACATGGTCGGTGCCGAGCCGCCGGAGCGAGTCGTCGATGGCGGCATGGATGTGCTTGCGCGACAGCCCCCGGTCGTTCACCCGCCTGCTCATGGGGAAATACACCTTGGTGGCCAGCACGTAGTCATCACGCCTGGGGAAGATCCCGCGCAGGACGTTGCCCGTCACGACCTCGCTCTCGCCACGGCTGTAGACGTCGGCGGTGTCGAAGAAGGTCACCCCCGCGTCGGCGGCCCGGCGGATGATCGGCTCGGCCTGATCCTGCGGCAGCGCCCATTCCTGCCGCGCCGGATCTCCGTAGCTCATCATGCCGAGGCACACGCGTGAAACTTGCAGACCAGTGGTGCCAAGTCGTGTGTAGTCCATAACACCCACGATAGAGGTGTATGTACTGGTTAACCGCAAGGTCGACGGGAAGTCAGTTTTGTCCGAAAGCGGAAACGACCTTTACACGAGTGAGTCTGATCGGGTCAGTTAGAGACACGAGAGTGCGGGGGGCGCCGGGGAGAGGCGCGTACCTCGTCGAGCCGGCCGCGCAGCACGGGGGTGAGGTGGAGGAAACGCACCGGAGACCCGTTGTGTGGGCACGTTCCAAACTGGAGCTCTTCGCGTCCTCCAGCTGGATCGGCGGGCTGGGGCTGGTGGCGGGGGTCATCGGCCTGACGGTGCCGGTGCAGCTCGCGCTCGCCGCCTCGGGAGCGGCGATCGAGGGCACCGCGACGCTGCTCGTCCTGCTCGCGCTGCACATGCGGTTCATCCTGGAGACCCCGGTACGCCGGGCCGGTTCGTGGTGGATCGTGGCCGTGCAGGCGTGGCTGACGTACCTGCCGCTGACGATCTTCGGGGCGGCGTGGACGCCGGTGTGCGGGCTGCTCGCCGGCGCGCTGCTCGTGATGGCCGCCCGGATCCGCTCGATCGTGCTGGTCGTCCTGGCGCTGGCCTGCGGCCTGGTGGTGCTGGCCGCGCCCGAGCCGTCGCTGATCCACCGGGGCTGGGCGCTGGCCGGCCCGCTGGTCGGCCTGGTCGAGTACGCGCTGGTCACGCTGGCGGTGCGGGCCAGGGAGCTCGGCAAGGAGCGTACGGAGGTGATGCGCAAGGCGGTCGAGCTGGAGCGCCGCCGCTTCACCCGCGACCTGCACGATCTGGTCGGCCACCGGCTCACGGTGCTGGTGCTGAAGGCGCAGCTCGTGCAGCGGCTGGTGACCGAGGAGGACAAGAGGGCGGCGGACGAGGTCAGCGAGACGCTCGACCTGCTGCGCAGCCTGGCGGCGGACGTCAGGGCCGTGGCCCACGGCCTGCGCAGCTCCTCGCTCGCCGCCGAGCTGGGCTCCGCGCGCTCGCTGCTGGAGTCGGCGCGGGTCCGCTGCCAGATCAAGGTGTCCTGCCACGACCTGCCGGAAGAGGTCGAGGAGGCGCTCACGCACGCCCTGCGCGAAGGCGTCACGAACGTCCTGCGGCACGCCGAGGCCCGCCAGTGCTCCATCCACCTCCTCGAACGCGACCGGCTCGTCCGCCTGACGATCAGGAACGACGGGGTACGCCCGCCGCGCCGGCCGGGCGACTCCGGGCAGGGCCTGCTGAACCTGGCCGAGCGCGTCTCCGGCCTGGGCGGCTGGCTGGAGGCGACCTCTTCGCGGTCCGGTCAATTCGCCTTCAGCGTGTACGCCCCATTAAAGGATTAGCCCGGTCCCGGTTGATTGTGCAGAACACACAAACGCCTATTAAATAGGCATGGTGCGGCAATGCTGCGTGTAACTAGCCCGGCGGCGCCAATGGCGGCAATCTCTAAGTACACCGCCTTGGAGGCCCGCCAGATGGACAAGTACGAGCTCTATTGCCTTGTGGATCCGAGCTTCTACGACTCGCTCGAGCACAGCACGGCCGAGGACGCCGACTTCTCCATCCTGCGCAGGCCGGTGCCCCAGGGCTGGTCGAACGCCGTGACCGACACCTGGTGCTATTACGCCTCCGACGACGAGCCGCCGCTGCCCGCCCAAGGGTGGAAGATTCACGTGTCGGCCCGGGTGGACGACGCCGACAAGGCCATCGCCGCCGTATGGGACTACTGCGTGCCGAGAGGGATCGCGTTCAAATTCCTGCGCGGCCTCCCCGTGCTCGTCATGGTGAATTCCAAGGCCGCGTCCAGGGCGTCGAGCGGAAAACTCATCACCGTTTATCCCAGGGACGAGGGCCAGCTCGAACTTGTGCTCAAAGAGCTCGGCGAGCTCCTGAGTGACGTGCGCGGCCCGTACATCCTCAGCGACCTGCGCTACGGCGCCGGCCCCCTGTTCGTCAGGTACGGGGGCTTCGCGGAGCGGCACTGCCTGTCCGCGGCCGGCGAGCGGGTGCTGGCGCTGGAGGACGGCGACGGGCGGCTCGTGCCCGACGTCCGGGGCGCCACGTTCTCGGTGCCGCCGTGGACGACGCTGCCCGCGTTCCTAGATCCGCACCTGGCCGCGCGCAACGCCGTGACGCTGGCCGGGCTGCCGTACGAGATCGAGAGCGTCCTGCACTTCTCCAACGGCGGCGGCGTCTACCTCGGGCGGGACACGCGCTCGGGGGAGCGGGTGGTGCTCAAGGAGGCCAGGCAGCACGCCGGGCTCGACGCGGCGGGACGGGACGCGGTCGCCAGGATCGAGCACGAGCGCGACATCCTGGAGCGCCTGGCGGGACTGCCCGCCGCGCCCGGGTTGCGCGGCTACTTCACGCTGGGCGAGCATCGCTTCCTCGTGCAGGAGTTCGTGGACGGCACGCCGCTCCAGCGGCGGCTGGTGCACCGCTACCCGCTGACCCGCGCCACCTGCACCGATCAGGACCTCGCCGCGTACACGGCGTGGGCGGTCGAGACGCTGCGGGCCGTCGAGGAGGCCGTGGAGTCGCTGCACGAGCGCGGGGTCGTCTTCGGCGACCTGCACCCCGACAACATCCTGCTGACCGACGACGGCCGCGTGGCGCTGATCGACTACGAGGTCGCCACGCTCGCCGACGACCGGGGCCGGGCCGCGCTCGCGCACCCCGCCTTCGCCGCGCCCGCCGACCGGCAGGGCGTGGACGTGGACCGGTACGCGCTGGCCTGCCTGCGCCTCGGCCTGTTCGCGCCCAATTGCACGATCATGCTGCCGCTGCACCGGCCGAAGGTGGCGCACCTGGGGGAGATCGTCAAAGAGACCTTCCCCGTGCCGCCGGGCATGGTGGACGAGGCCGTCAGGACCGTCTCGGATGAGCCGTGGGGAGGCGCCGCGCCCATGCCGGGCACGGCCACCTGGCCAGAGCTCCGCGACGCGATGTGCCGGGCCATCGTGGCCAGCGCGACCCCCGAGCGGGACGACCGGCTGTTCCCGGGGGACGTGGCCCAGTTCCGGCCGGGCGGCGGGCTCGCCCTGGCCCATGGCGCGGCGGGCGTGCTGTTCGCGCTCTCCCGTGCGGGCCTCGGGCCCTTCCCCGAGTACGAGCGCTGGTTACGCGACCGCGCGCTCCGCCCGGCCCAGGGCTCGGGCCTCGGGCTCTACGACGGGCTGCACGGCATCGCGTACGTGCTCGGCCTGCTCGGGCACCGGCAGGACGCCGACGAGCTGATCGACGTCTGCCTGCGCGAGAACTGGGACCGCCTGGAGTCCGCGCTGATGTCCGGCCTGTCCGGCATCGGGCTGAACCTGCTCCACGCCGGCCGCACCGGCCCCGCCCTGCGCGCCGTGGACATCTGCGCGGAGCGGCTTCGCGAGCCCGTGCCGGAGATCAGCGGCGGCGCCAACCCGCGGGCCGGGCTGCTGCACGGCTCGTCCGGGCCCGCCCTGCTGTTCCTGCACGCCTACGAGCACACCGGCGACCGCGCCCTGCTCGACCTGGCGGCCACCGCGCTCAGGCAGGACCTGCGCCGCTGCCGCCACTCCGAGGACGGCTCGCTCCAGGTGAACCAGGGCTGGCGGCTGCTGCCGTACCTGGACGAGGGCTCGGCCGGCATCGCCCTGGTGCTGGAGCGCTATCTGGCGCACCGGCCCGACGAGGAGCTCGCGACGGCGCTGACCGAGCTGCGGCTGGTCGCACGGGCCGGGTTCTTCGTCCAGCCGGGGCTGTTCACCGGGCGCGCGGGCATCCTCGCGGCGTTCCCCGAGGACGCGCACAGCCAGGTGAAAGGACTGAGGTGGCACGCGCTGCCGTACGGCGGGGGGCTCGCGTTCCCCGGCGACCAGCTGCTGCGCCTCTCCATGGATTTCGCGACCGGAACGGCGGGCGTGCTCTTCGCCCTCGGCGCGGCGCTGGGTGACCAGCGTTGCCGCCTGCCGTTCCTGGAGGCCGCACCCGAGCGGCCTACCTCTGATGAGACCTGGAAGGAGGTGTAACACATGGTACTTCTCGACCTGCAGGGTCTTGAGGCTCCCGCGGCCAGCGACGTGGCCAGCGGCGGCAGCACGCTCACCGTTCTCTCATGCCACTCCGGCAAGCCCAGCAACCTCAGTGTCGCACTCTGCCACTGATCGCGTGATATCGGTCCCCGTGCCGTCTGTGTCGGCGCGGGGACTCCACGAACTCTACCCGTGAGGGAGGCGCGCGGTGCGGGCAGGCGACCGGCTGCTGACCGGCACGATACGGCGCGGCGGCCCCTGGCCGGCCGTGCTGGCGGTCACCGCGGTAGCCGGAGCGGCCGGCGAGCTGGCCGTCCCCTACCTCATCGGCCGCACCGTGGACGCCTTCGTCGCGCGCCAGCCAGGCGGCACCCCCTGGCTGGCGCTCTGCGCTGCCGCCATCGCCGCCGTCATGCTCTGCGAGAGCGCCGGCGTCTGGGCGCGCGGCGCGAGCAGCGCCCACGCGGCGGCCACGCTGCGGCTCGGCGTCCTGCGCCACGTCCTCGGCACCGGGCAGGCCGCCACCCGCCGTTTCCCCGAAGGCGAGCTCGTCACCCGGGCAGGACTCAACGCCGAGGAGGCGGGCCGGGCGCCCGAGACGGTGACCAGCGCGCTCGCCCTGCTGGTGCCCACGGTGGGCGCGCTGGTCGCGCTCACGCTGATCGCGCCCGTGCTGACGCTCACGCTCGGCGCGGGCATCGTCGTCATCCTCCTCGCGCTGCGCGCCTTCCTCCGCGCGACGACCACGATCGCGGGCGGGTACCAGGAGGTGCAGGGCGAGATCGCGGCCCGGCTCGTGGACGCCATGGACGGCGCCCGCACGATCGCCGCGGCCGGGACCGCGGCCCAGGAGTCGCGGCGGGTGCTGGCGCCGCTGCCCAGGCTGCGCGCGCACGGCCTGGCCCTGTGGCGGGCCAACGCGTCGGCCGCGGTCCAGTCGGGGGTGGTCGTGCCGCTGCTGGAGGTGGCGGTGCTGACCGCCGGCGGGTTCATGCTCGCCGCGGGCGAGCTGACGATCGGCGAGCTGTACGCCGCCGCCCGCTACGCCGTGCTCGGCGCGGCCCTGAGCACCGCGCTCGGCCACGTCGGCGGCCTGGCCAGGGCACGGGCCGCCGCCGAACGCGTCGCCGAGGTCCTCGCGCTGACCCAGGTCGCGCACGGCACGCGGAGGCTGCCTCCCGGGCCGGGGACGGTCGAGTTCCGCGACGTGAGCGCGTACGGGCTGGACGTCGGCGACCTGACGGTGCCCGGCGGCTCGGTGACGGCCGTGGTGGGCCGGTCGGGCTCGGGCAAGTCCCTGCTGGCCGCCCTGGCGGGCCGGCTGGCCGACCCCGAGCGCGGGACCGTCCTGCTCGACGGGGTCCCGCTGCGGGAGCTGACGCGGGCGGAGCTGCGCCGCGCCATCGGGTACGCCTTCGAACGCCCGGTGCTGGTCGGCGAGACCGTGGGCGAGGCGATCGGGGATACGGGCGCCGCCGCCAGGGCCGCCTGCGCGGACGCGTTCGTCCGGCGGCTCCCCCTCGGCTACGGCACGCCGCTGCGGGACGCGCCGATGTCCGGCGGCGAGCGCCAGCGGATCGGCCTGGCCAGGGCCTTCGCCCAAGGAGAGCGGCTGCTGGTGCTCGACGACGCCACCTCCAGCCTCGACACCGTGACCGAACGCCAGGTCGGCCAGGCGCTCACCACGGACGACCGGGGCCGCACCCGGCTGATCGCGGCGCACCGGCTGGCCACCGCCGCCCGCGCCGACCAGGTCGTCTGGCTGGAGGACGGCAAAGTGCGCGCCAGGGGGCCGCACCACACGCTGTGGCAGGACCCCGGCTACCGGGCGGTTTTCCAGGGGGAGACATGAGCCCATCGCGCCGGGAACAGGACCGGCGGCCCGCGCGGAGCGAGCCGGGGATCGGGTTCTGGCGGGCGTTGCGGCGCAGGCCGCGCGTCCTGGTCAGGATCGGCCTGTGGTCGGTGCTGGAGGCGGGCCCCGCGTTCTTCGTCGGGCACGCGATCGCGCGCGCCATCGAGGACGGCTTCGCCCGCGCGCAGCCCGTGGCCGGGCTGGGCTGGCTGGCGGCGCTGGCCGTCACGTGGCTGGCCGCCGCGGTGGCCGCCCGCCAGGTCGTGCTGGCCGTGGCGGCGGTGGCCGAGCCGTTCCGCGACGACCTGCTGACCTACGTCGTCGAAGGGGCGCTGCGGCGCGAGCCGTCCACGCGCGGCGACAGCGCCGCGGTCGCCAGGGCCGGGCTCCAGGTCGAGCTGGCCAGGGACGCCTTCGCGGCCGTGGTCACCACCGTGCGCGGGTTCGTGTTCACCCTGGTCAGCGTGCTGCTGGGGCTGCTGACGCTGGCTCCGCAGCTGCTCGTGCTGGTGCTGCCGCCGTTCGTGGCCGGGCTCGGGCTGTTCCTGGCCTCGCTGCCCGCGCTGGCGCGGCGGCAGCGGGCCTTCCTGATGGCCGACGAGCGCCTGACCGAGTCCATGACGGCCGCGGCGGGCGGGCTGCGCGACATCGAGGCGTGCGGCCTGCAGGAACGCGTCGCGGACGGGCTCGCCCTGCGGACCGGCGAGCAGGCCGCCGCGGCGCGCGCGCTGGCCGGGGTGACCGCCGTCCGCACCGCCGCCCTCGCCGTGGGCGGCTGGCTGCCCGTCGTCCTCGTGCTGGCGGGCACCCCGTGGCTGCTGAGCGGCGGGCTCGGGATGGGGGTGGTCGTGGGCGCGCTCGCGTACGTCACGCAGTCCCTGGCCCCCGCGCTCGGCGGGCTGGTGCAAGGGCTCGGCGTGAGCGGTGTCCGGCTCGCCGCCACGCTGGGGCGGATCGCGGGCGCGGTCCCGGCGCCCGCGCCGTCCCCGCCCAGGATCCGGCCCGCCACCTGCGAGGTCCGGCTCGACGGCGTCACCTTCGCGTACGGGCCGCACTCCGCGCCCGTCGTCGACCGTCTCGACCTCGCGGTCCCCGAGGGCGACCACCTGGCGGTCGTGGGGCCGAGCGGCGCGGGCAAGTCCACGCTGGCCGCCATCATCAGCGGCATGCTCCGGCCCCAGAGCGGCGCGGCGCTGGTCGGAGGCGTCCCCGCCGACCGGCTCGACCCAGCCGCCCGCGTGCTGATCCCCCAGGAGGCGTACGTCTTCCGCGGCACCCTCCTGGAGAACCTCGCCTACCTCAGGGACGGGGAGACCGGGCTGGACGAGGCCGTCGCGGCCCTCGGCGCGGAGCGGCTGGTGGCCGAGCTGGGCGGGTACGGGGCCGCCGTCGAGCCCGCCGCCCTGTCGGCGGGGCAGCGCCAGCTCATCGCCCTCGTACGCGCCTACCGCACCCCCGCCGATCTCATCGTCCTGGACGAGGCCACCTGCCATCTCGACCCCGCCGCGGAGGCGCGGGCGGAGCACGCGTTCGCGCGTCGCGGCGGCACCCTCATCGTGGTCGCGCACCGCCTCACCTCCGCCCTGCGCGCCCGCCGCATCCTGCTCATGGACGGCGGCCAGGTCATCATCGGCACCCACGACGAGCTGGTCAGGACCTCGCCTCTGTACGCGGACCTGGCCGGCCACTGGCACCCGGAGCCCGTCTCATGAAATTTCCAGACAGTTATCCGCCCGCCGACCGCCTCCTCCTCACCGCCCACCACCACGGACACGCGATCGAGGACCCGTACCGCTGGCTGGAGGACCCCCTCGACCCCCGCACGGAAGCCTGGCTGACCGCGCAGGACAAGCTGTGGCGCGAACGCGCCGCCGCGCTGCCCGAACGCGAGTGGTTCCGGGCCCGGCTCACCGAGCTCAGCGACACCGGGCTGGTCACGCCGCCCGTGTGGCGCGGTCGCAAGCGCTTCCACCTGCGGCAGTCCACCTCCCAGGAGCATCCGGTCCTCTACTGCGACGACCAGGTCGTCCTGGACCCCATGGACCTCGACCCCACCGGGCTCACCACGCTGGACGACTGGCAGCCCGACCTGGAAGGGCGCCGCCTGGCGTACCAGATCTCCAGGAGCGGCGACGAGCAGGCGGACCTCTACGTCAGGGACGTCGCCACCGGGGCCGTCATCGACGGGCCCATCGGCGGCTGCCGGTACTCCGCGGTCGCCTGGCTGCCCGGCGGCGCGGCGTTCTACTACGTGCGCTTCCGCGAGGGTGTGTACCTGCACCGGGTCGGCGAGGCCGCCGACGTGCCGGTCTTCACCAGAGGCCCGATCTCGTACGGCGTCCAGATCAGCGTGGACGGCCGCTGGCTGACGATCTCGGCGGGCACGGCGTCGGGCAGCTCGCTCTGGCTGGCCGATCTGGCCGGCGGCGATCCGGCGGCGACCCTGCCGCGTCCCGTGCGGGAGGGGTCGGCCGCCAGGACGGCGGGCGCGGTGGCCTGCGACGGCCGCCTGTACCTGCTCACGGACCTGGACGCCCCGAGGCGGCGGCTCTGCGTCGCCGATCCCGAGGACCCCGGCGTCTGGCGGGAGCTGGTGCCCGAGGACGAGGAGGCGGTCCTGGGCGCGTTCACGGTGCTGGACGGCGACCGGCTGCTGGTCTCCAGGACGCGCCACGCCGTCGGCGAGATCGCCGTGCACCACAGCCGCACGGGGGAGCGGCTGAGCACCGTGCCGCTGCCGGGCAGCGGCACGATCGCCGCGCTCACCTCGCGCCCCGAGGGCGGCCCCGAGGCGTGGTTCGCCTACACCGACGCCGTCACCCCCGCCGAGATCTGGCGCTACGACGCCCGTACGGACGCCACCACCCCCTGGTCGGCGGCCCCGGGCCGGCGCAGCCTGCCCGAGGTGCGCAGCCACCACATCGAGTACGCCTCGGCCGACGGCACCCGCGTCCGCATGGTCGTCGTCGCCCTGCCGTCGGAGAGCGGCGGCCCCAGGCCGGCCATACTCAGCGGGTACGGCGGCTTCGGCATCCCCCTGCTGCCCGGCTACGCAGCCGACTCCCTGGCCTGGGTCGAGGCGGGCGGCGTGCTGGCCATCGCCAACCTGCGCGGCGGCGGCGAGGAGGGCGAGGGCTGGCACCGGGACGGCATGCTGGAGCGCAAGCAGAACGTGTTCGACGACTTCGTGGCCGCCGCCGAGAAGCTGATCGCCGACGGCTGGACGACCCCGGAGCGGCTCGGCATCTGGGGCGAGTCGAACGGCGGCCTGCTCGTCGGCGCGGCGATCACCCAGCGGCCGGACCTGTTCGCCGCCGCGGTGTGCTCGGCCGGGCTGCTCGACATGGCCCGCTACCACCGCAGCGGCCTCGGCCCCTCCTGGATCGGCGAGTACGGCGATCCCGAGGACGCCGAGCAGCTCGGCTGGCTGCTGGGATACTCGCCCTACCACCACGTCGCCAAGGGCACGGACTATCCCGCCACGCTGTTCACCGTCTCGGCGGGGGACACGCGGGTGGACCCCATGCACGCGCGCAAGATGTGCGCCGCGCTCCAGTGGGCCACGGGCGGCGACCGGCCGGTGCTGCTCAGGCACGAGCTCGACGTGGGACACGGCGCCCGGGCGGTCAGCCGCTCGGTCGGGCTGGCCGCCGACGTCCTGGCCTTCCTGGCCGCCCACACCGCCTGACGGCTCGAAGCCGGGACCGCGCGGCCGGGGAGAAGGCTCAGATCCAGCCGGACTCCCTGGCGATGCGGATGGCGTCGATCCTGCTGCGCGCCCCGAGCTTGGCCGTGGTGCGGCACAGGTAGTTCCGTACGGTCCCCTCGGCCAGGTACAGCGCCGCGGCGATCTCCCCGATCGACGCCCCGCCGGCCGCGGCCCCGATCACGTCCAGCTCGCGCTGCGTCAGCGGGGCCTCGGTGGGGCGCATGGCCGCGATGGCGAGCTCGGAGTCGATGACCCGCTCTCCCTCGGCCACCCTGCGGATGCCGTCGGCCAGCCGGCCGGGCGGGGCGTCCTTGGCCATGAAACCGCGTACGTGCACGTCGAGTGCCCTTTTGAGCAGTCCGGGCGTGCCCACGCCGGTCAGGATGAGCACCCCGCAGTCCGGCATCTTCTCGTGCAGCTCGCCGGCCGCGGAGAGACCGTCCTTGCCGGGCAGCGCGATGTCGATCACCGCGACGTCGGGGCGGCAGGCGTTGGCGGCGGCCAGGATGCGGTCGCCCCGTTCGACCTCGGCCACGACCTCGATGTCCTCCTCATATGCCAGCAGAGCCACGAGCGCTCCTCGTACCAGGTGCATGTCCTCAGCGAGCAACGTTCGAATCACCTTGCGCGTCCTTGCGGTCGACAGGCTTGCAACGTCTGCGGGCTCCTCAATCCTCACCTATTGCCCCCAATTGTGAAAAGTACCGCTACATAGGTGGCAAAGGGGGTCTATTTGACTTGGCAATTTCTCGCCCTATCAAGCGCCCGCTTATTTGGGGATGCTGATGACCATGGATCCCCGCGTGCGGCCTCTGCCCCCCGAAGAGTGGGACGACTTCACGAAAGCGAACCCCTACAACGTGTTCGCCACGCTGGCCCGCCACCCCGGGCTCTACCGGGCCTGGCTGCGGTTCGGCGGCGCGCTGCTCGACGGCACGCTGCCGGCCCGCGACCGGGAGCTGGCCATCCTGCGCACGGCCTACCACGCCGGCAGCGCGTACGAGTGGGCCCACCACGCCCGGCTGGGCCGCGAGGCGGGCCTCACCGACGTGGAGATCGAGTCGGTACGCCAGCTCGACGCCCTCTGGCCGGTCGAGGACCGGCTCGTGCTCCAGGTGGCGGACGACCTCCACTACGCGGGCGACCTGACCGACGCCACCTGGGCGGCGCTCTGCGACCGCTACGACGAGGTGGGCAGGATCGAGCTGGTCATGCTCGTGGCCCACTACGGCATGCTGGCGCTCGTGCTCAGGACGCTCAGAGTGGAGATCGAGGAGTGATCATCGTGACGCCCGGCACCGAGCCGATCGAGGCCAGCGCCTTGCCGGCGTCGGCGAGCCCGATCGTGCGGGTCACGAGCTGGTCGGGATGCAGGATCCCGGCTCTGATCATCTCCAGCATCGGCTGGTAGGCGTGCGCGGCCATGCCGTGGCTGCCGAGCAGCCGCAGCTCGTGGCCGATCACCCGGTCCATCGGCACGGGCGTCGGCCCGCCGGGGAGCAGGCCCACCTGCACGTGACGGCCCCGGCGGCGCAGGCTCTCGATGGAGGCGGCGCACGTCTGCGGGCTGCCCAGCGCGTCGATCGACACGTGCGCGCCGCCCCTGGTCAGCTCCCTGACCTGGGCCGCCGCGTCACCGGCCGAGCCGTTGACGAAGTGGGTCGCCCCGGCCAGCTCGGCCAGGTGCAGCGCGTCGGTGCTGATGTCCACGGCCACCACCCGCGCGCCGGCCGCCGTCGCGATCATCACGGCGGACAGGCCCACGCCGCCGCAGCCGTGCACCGCCACCCATTCGCCCGGCCGCACCTCGCCCACCTGCGCCACGGCGCGGAACGCGGTGGCAAAGCGGCAGCCGAGCCCGGCCGCCGTGGCGTAGGCCATGTCCTCGGGGATCGGGATCAGGTTGACGTCGGCGTGGTCGATGGCGACGTACTCGGCGTAGGAGCCCCAGTGGGTGAAGCCCGGCTGGGTCTGGCGCTCGCACACCTGCTGGTCGCCGGTCGCGCAGGACGCGCAGGAGCCGCAGGCGCAGATGAACGGGACGGTCACGCGCGCGCCCGGCAGCCAGCCGCGCACGTCGGAGCCGACCGCCTCCACCACGCCCGCCAGCTCGTGCCCGGGCACGTGCGGCAGCACCCTGATGTCGGGGTCGTGTCCCTGCCAGCCGTGCCAGTCGGAGCGGCACAGCCCCGTCGCCTCGACCCTGATCACCGCTCCGTGCTGGGCGGGTGAAGGATCGGGCAGCTCGCGCACGTCGAGCTCTCCACCGAAGATGTCAAAGGCAACCGCTCGCATCTCATGAGCTTAGGGTCAATTGCCGCAGCTCGCGCAAGGCTTGGTGCGAGGGTGACCCAGGTTCTGTGGTGTAGAGGACGAGGTGGAGGTCGTCGCGGTCAGGAACCGTCAGCACCTGGCAGATCGCGTCGATCGTGCCGACCGCCGGGTGTGTGATCCGCTTGCGCTGCTCCCTGCGGATCTCGACCTCGTGCCGGTCCCACAGCTCGGCGAACTCGCGGCTCAGCCCGCGCATCTCGGTGACCAGCGCCTGGAGCCGCTGGTCGTCGGGGTAGCGGCCGGCGGCGGCGCGCAGATCGGCGACCGAGGCGCGGGCGAAGCGGCCCTTCTCCTCGTCGTCGAGATGCTCGGCGATGTCGGGGGACATGAAGACCCAGCGGATGACGTTGCGCCGGTCGGGGGGCAGATCGTCGAGATTGCCCATCAGCGCGCTGGCCACCGGGTTCCAGGCGCGGATGTCGTACCTGGCGTCCAGCACGTAGGCGGGCACCTCCTCCAGGAACGCGATCAGGTGCAGCAGGCTGCCCGGCACGTCCTCCCTGATCCGCGGCGTGTCCGCCGGCTGACCCGCCAGGTGGAACAGGTGGGCGCGCTCGTCCTGGCTCAGCATCAGGGCCCTGGACAGCGCGTTGAGCACCTGCTTCGACGGGTGCGGGCCCCGGCCCTGCTCCAGCCGGATGTAGTAGTCGATCGACATGCCGGCCAGCTGCGCGACCTCCTGCCTGCGCAGGCCCGGCGTGCGGCGGCGCTCCCCGTCCGGCAGGCCCACCTCGGCCGGGGTGACGCGGGCGCGCCGGTTGCGGAGGAAATCGGCAAGTTCGTCGCGGTTCATAGCTCCATCTTCGGCGACCTGCGGCGACGCTGGGAGGCGCGTGGGTGGTACCGCCGGTCCCAGCTTCCGCAGGTCTCTCCCGGACCGCCTGCCAGCTGGGCGAACGTGGATCCATGACGAAAATCGCTCTCATCACGGGCGCCAACAAGGGAATCGGCTTCGAGATCGCGCGGCTGCTCGCCGAGCAGGGCGTGACCGCGATCATCGGGGCGCGCGACGAGGAGCGCGGGCGGGCCGCGGGCGAGCGGCTCGGGCTGCCGCACGTGCGGATCGACGTGACCGACGAGGCCGTGGTCGCCGCCGCGGCCAAGTGGGTCGGGCAGGAGTACGGCAGGCTGGACATCCTGGTCAACAACGCCGGGATCGCCGGCAGCCTCGACGCGACCGTGCCCAGCGCCACGCCGGCGCGGGCGCTCAGGGAGATCTACGAGACGAACGTCTTCGGCGTCGTCACCGTGACCAACGCGATGCTGCCGCTGCTGCGCGCCTCCGAGGCCGGCCGGATCGTGAACATGTCCAGCGAGCTCGGCTCGCTGACCCTCGCGATGGACCGGAGCACCCCCTACTGGGACGCGAACTACATCACCTACAACTCCTCCAAGTCGGCGCTCAACATGGTCACCGTCAGCTACGCCAAGGAGCTGATCGACACCCCGATCAAGGTGAACGCCGCCAACCCGGGCTACTGCGCCACCGACCTCAACGCGCACACCGGCTTCCGGACGGCCGAGCAGGGGGCGGCGATCGCCGTACGGCTCGCGACGCTCGGTGCGGACGGCCCGACCGGCGCCTACCTGGAGGACGACGGCGACATTCCCTGGTGAAGTGTCAACGCCAACGAAAAGGACAGAAGGGGGTGATGGGACGAGATCTCGATAAAGAGCGATTCACCGAAGCGGAGTACGCCCGCTTCGGTGAGCGCATCCGTGAGCAGCTCGGCGTCCTGCGCGAGCTGCTCGATACCCCCGGCTTCGGCGCGGGCCCGGCCACGATCGGCGCGGAGCTTGAGCTGTTCCTCATCGACGAGCAGGGCCGGCCGCTGCCGCGCAACAGCGAGGTGCAGGAGGCTCTCGGCGACCCCCGCGTCGTCCTGGAGCTCGGCCGCTTCAACATCGAGGTCAACCTGACCCCGACGCCGCTGGCGGGCACCCCCTTCGAGCTGATGGCCGGGGAGGTGCAGGAGACCATGACCAAGGTGGACGGCGCGGTCGAGGGCGGAGGCGCGGTGCCCATCGGCATCCTGCCCACGCTCGGCACCGAGCACTTCACCGTGGGCGCCATCAGCGACCAGAACCGCTACCGGGCCATGAGCAGAGGCATCAGGCGGCTGCGGCTGGAACCGTTCCTGGTCAAGATCGACGACCTGGAGCTGTCCGTGGAGGACGTGATCCTCGAAAGCGCCAACACCTCCTGGCAGGTGCACATGCGCACGCCGCCCGAGCGCTTCGCCCGCCTGTTCAACGCCGCCCAGCTCGCCATCGGCCCGGTGCTGGCCACGTGCGGGAACTCGCCGTTCTTCCTGGGCAGGCAGCTGTGGGAGGAGACGCGGATCGCGCTGATGGAGGAGGCCGCCGACGACCGGGACGTGCAGCGGCGCGAGCGCAGGGACGGGCGCGTCACGTTCGGCTCCGACTGGGTGCGTGAGGGCGCGTACGAGCTGTTCGAGCGGTACGTGCAGGACTACGACCCCGTCATGCCGGATATGTCGGACGACGCTGAGCGGCACGAGGTGCCCGAGCTGCGGCTGCACCAGGGGACGATCTGGCAGTGGAACCGGCCCGTCTACGATCCGGCCGACGGCGGCCACCTGCGGATCGAGATGCGCGCGCTGCCCGCGGGCCCCTCGTGCGCGGACATGGCGGCGAACACGGCGTTCCTGCTCGGGCTCACGTTGTCGCAGGCCGAGCGGGACCTGACGGGCTACAAGTTCGCCGAGGTGTACCAGAACTTCTACCGGGCGGCCATGCAGGGACTCGACGCCAAGCTCTCCTGGCCGGGGCTCGACGGCGAGTTCGAGGCGGCGGAGCTGGTGCTGCGCCTGCTCCCCGAGGCGCGCGCCGGGCTGCTCGCCGCCGGGGTCGCGGCGCACGACGCCGACCGCGCGCTGGACGTGATCGCACAGCGCACCCGGCTGCGCCGCACCGGCGCGGTGTGGCAACGAGAGGCGCTGGCGCGCTACGGCGGGGACTCGGAACGGCTCGTCCGCGAATATCGTGAGCGGGCTTTGTCCGGGCTGCCAGTGCATTTGTGGGATTGATCGCCAACCTTGGCAGCTCGCGATCCGTCAGACTGGTTCAAGAGACGGAAAAGCGAGGGGCGAATGGCAGCGACGGGGATGGTTCCAACTGACAAAGCTCCCTATGCCCTGCGGCGGGAGACGGGCGACCTGGCCAAGGGGGCGGCCAAGCTGGCGGGGGAGATCGGCAGCACGGGCGTCGAGGCCCTGCTGGCCGGCGCCAACAGGAACATGACGGGCAAGGGGGCGCCCGGCGCGCTTGGCTCCATGAAGCCGAAGCCGTCCCAGTGGTACGCCTTCGACGACAAGGACCAGGTCACCGTCGACTGGTATCCGCAGGGGCTGACCTGCGGGGAGGACTCCGGCTCCATCGGCGTGCCGGTGTTCATGGCGAGCTGGTACTTCAAGCCCGAAGCGGGCGAGCGCGGGATCAGGGTGTCCTTCGCGAGCCCGAAGACGCTGAAGTACCAGCACGCGCTGCTGGTCCAGGCCAGGCCGGACGGCTCGTACGGGCCGATCGACATCCACGCGGGCGGCATCGCGGTCCACGGCGACCTGCTCTACGTGGCCGACACCCTCAGGGGCCTGCGCGTCTTCGACCTGAACAACCTGCTCGACCTGCGCACCGCCCAGAGCGACCTGGGCGACCCCAACCGGATCGGCCGGCACGGGCGCAAGTTCCACGCCTTCGGCTACCGCTACGTGATCCCGCAGACCGACTTCTGGCAGGTCGCGCAGGCGGGGCCGCGGTTCTCGTTCGTGTCGATCGACCGCAGCGGCGCCACGCCGCAGCTGATCACCGGCGAATACCGGGAGGGCGACCCCGGCGGGTGGGTGGCGCGCTGGGACCTCGCCTTCGCCGGTGGCGAGCCGAACGACGCCTTCGTGATGGGCCATCCCAAGATCCAGGGGGCGATCTCGTGGGGCGGCAAGTGGTACCTGAGCCAGGCGGCGAGCTCCACCACCAACGGCAAGCTGCTCGTGCACGCGGGTGAGACGCTGCAGACCAGGCCCTTCCCGATCGGGCCCGAGGACCTGACCGTGCAGGACGGCAAGCTGTGGAGCGTCACCGAGTTCAAGGGCAAGCGGGTGATCTTCGGCGTGGCGCTCTGAGGAGGCCCTCGAACGTGGGGTGTGGCGCTGTAAGGAGGCGGCCTTCGAGCGTGGCGGTCAGTCCTTGAGATGCACGAGGAGGACCTCGCGGTAGCGGCGGTCGAAGTCGTCGTACCTGGCCCGCAGCGCGGCCCCCGGCCACCCGGCCGGCAGCAGCTCCTGCGGCAGCAGCGGGTCGGCGAGCAGGTGGCGCAGCACGGCGGCCGACACGAGGAAGCCCTCCGCCAGCCCGTCCGCGCGATCCAGCGCCCGCTCCAGCCGGTGCGCCTCCTCGCTCCAGCCGTCGAGATCCCACAGCATGGGGGTCGGGTCGCCGTGCGGGCGGCCGTCGATCAGCGTGCACTGCGCGGTCACGATCTCCGGCCACGCGCGCACCAGGTTCGCCGGGCGCATCCAGGTGCCCTCGCGCAGCTCGGCCAGCCGCAGCGCGGTCATCGTGTGCCTGAGCGCGGCCCGGTCGGCGGGCGCGCGCCGCTCCGCGGTGACCACGGCCACCTCCCAGGTGCCGTCCCACGGCTTCGTGTGCGGGTCGCGGCTCTCGTCCTGCCTGGCCTGGCGCTCGACGAGCCGCGCCGACAGCGTGTAGCGGCCACCCGACTGCAGCAGGTCACCGGCCGCGACCATCCGTGACAGCGCCACCCGCACGGTGCCCTCGGCGATCCCGAACAGCGCGCCGATGCGCACCAGCTGACGGGCCGGCAGGCGGGGCGGGTGGCTGCCCAGCAGCGCGCTCAGGACGGCCGATCTGGCACTGAGGTTGTTACGCTCTTCCATCGCGTGTCGAGTATATGTAACACTCCCGAGTATGGGGCGTTATCTCATCGAACCTTTCGACCACAGCGACCGTTACGCCACCGAGCGCTATCAGGGCGCGGCCGGGCGCAACTGGTGGAGCTGCGATCCCACGCTGCGCCTGTTGATGCGGCGCCACCTGGGCGAGGGCTTCGCCTGGGCGGAGCCGTACCTGGACCGGCTCGGCGCGCTGATGGGTGGCCTGGTGGCCGAGTGCGCCGAGGAGACCGACCGCAACCCGCCGCGGCTGGAGAAGTACGACAAGTGGGGCAGGGACGTCAGCCAGGTCGTCATGCCGCCGTCGTTCCATACCGCCAGGCAGGCGCTCATGGCGAACAACTTCACCTCGCCCTCCTTCGCCGATCAGGCCCGGGCGAACGGGGCGGACCCGGCCGCGCTCGGAGCGGCGTGGACGTACCTGCTCGACCAGGCCGACATCGGGATGGGCTGCGCGCTCGGCACGGGCGGCGACATGGTGGTCTCCCTCGCGGAGAAGTACGCACCTGAGGACATACGCGATCGGGTGCGGGAGATCTTCGCCAACGGCTACTACTCCGGCGAGGCCGCTCAGATGTTCACCGAGCGGACCGGAGGCTCGGACCTGGCGGCGCTGGAGGCCACGGCGATGCCCGATGGCGAGTCGTGGCTGCTGTCCGGGTTCAAGTGGTTCGCCTCCAACGCCAACGGGTCGGCGTTCGTGGTGCTCGCCCGGCTCCCCGACGGGGCCGTGGCGCCGTTCCTGGTGCTGTGGGAGCGCCGGGACGGCACCCGCAACGGCGTACGGATCCGGCGGCTCAAGGACAAACTCGGCACCAGGTCCGTCGCGTCGGCCGAGGTCGAGTTCGCGGAGGCGGAGGCGTTCCTGCTGGCCGGTCAGGGCTCGGGCTCGGGGCTCGGGACCATGATGAAGCTGACCAACGCCTCCAGGCTGGGCGTGGCCATGATGGGCGTCGGCGTGGCCAGGCGCGCGCTGGTGGAGTCGATCTGTTACGCCAGGGCCCGCGAGGCGTTCGGGCGGCCGCTCATCGAGCAGCCGCTGATGCGCCGCAAGCTGAGCGAGCTGATCGTCGAGGTCGAGGCGGCGCAGGCGATGGTGTTCGACGGGCTCGCGGGGCCGCGGCGGCTGCGCCTCGCGCCCGCCCTGATCAAGCTGCGGACCGCCCGGCTCGGCGTGACGGCGGCCAGCGACGCGATCGAGGTGCACGGCGGCAACGGCTACATCGAGCAGTGGCCCGTGGCCAGGCTCCTGCGCGACGCCCAGGTCAACCCGATCTGGGAGGGCGGCGACAACATCCTCTGCCTGGACGTGCGGCGAGCCATGCTCAAGGAGCAGGCGCACCTGCCCTTCCTCGACCGCCTGCGCGAGCTGGCCACCTCCGACCTGCTGCACGCGCGCATCGACGACCTGACCAAGGCGATCTCGGCCTGGCACGCCCTGGAGCGGACGGTGGCGGAGGAGCGGCTCTATCCGCTGGCGCAGTTCATGGCCGACGTCTACGCGGCCGCGCTGCTGGAGGACCAGGCCACCTGGGGGCTCGACGACGGGCGCAAGGCCCTGGTGGCCCGGCTCTACGCCGAGGCGCACCTGGCCGAGCGCGGCCCGCTGCGCGGCATCGACGCCCCCGCCGACGACCACTTCGACCTGCTGCTGTCCGGAGCCCTGACGGAGGACACGCAAACAACCTGACCCAGCGCCCGGCCACCGGGCGGAGATGTGGATGAAGGGGGGTTGCGCGCGGCTACAGGCCGAGGGCGTGGCGGAGGGTGTAGTCGGCGCTCGCGAAGTCGCCGCCCTGCGGCGGATCGCTCGCGAAGTAGTCCGCCACGCCGGGAATCCGGTCCGCGTAGACCTCGGCGTCGTCGCGGGGACGATAGCCGAGCCCTTCGTCGAGCTCCCAGAACCGGCGGGTGTTGGCCGAGACCGCATAGGCGGCGGTGAAGTCGATGCCCGGCCGGGTCAGCGCGGCCCAGACGAATCCGGCGCAGTCGTCGGGGCTCAGCCAGGTGGCCAGGTGCCGTGGGTCGATCGGCTCGGGCTCCAGGCTGCCGATGCGCAGGCACACGACCTGCAGCCCGAACTTGTCGGCATAAAGACGCCCCAGAGCCTCGACGGCGACCTTGCTGACGCCGTACAGGCCGTCGGGCCGGGGCGGCATCTCGGCCGACACCCGCTCGGCCGACGGGTAGCAACCGGTCAGCCGGTTGCTGCTGGCCAGCACCACCCGCCCGACCCCGGTGCGCCGCGCGGCCTCCAAGATGTGATGGGTGCCCAGGATGTTGCCCGCGACCAGGTCGGGCAGCGGCGCCTCGTCGGGCACGCCGGCCAGATGCACGACCGCGTCGGCGCCGTCGATCACCGACGCCACGTCGTCGACGCCGGCCAGATCCGCCTGACGGACCTCCTCGCCGGGGCCGGTGGAGGTCAGCGGCACGCGATCGACCGAGATCAGCCGGCCCAGCCGGCGTCGCAGGGGCTCTCGCAGCACAGATCCCACCCGGCCTGCGGCACCGGTGAGAACAACGGTCTCGATGGTCACGGGGCGAAGTATGCCCTGTCTCTTATACGCATCTAAAAAAAAAACAACGACCACCGGAGTGCCCGCAGTCAGACCGCAGAGTGCCGCCGCTTGTGAACTTACCACGCCCAGCAATGTGCCGGTTTCTTTGACAGGAGAAA
>NZ_VCKX01000230.1 GCF_005889725.1 Nonomuraea zeae | reverse complement strand
TGTTTGGAAGAGACAGGGCGGGGGCTCAGGTGGTGACCGGGGTCAGCCAGTGGCGGTAGCGGGGGTCGCGGCCGTGGACCGCGGTGTCGTAGGCGTCGGCGAGCTTGCCGGTCACCGGCCCCCGGCCGCCGAGCTCGCGCCGGTCGACCGAGCTGACGGGGACGATCCCGGCCGCGGTCCCGCACAGGAACACCTCGTCGGCGGCGTACAGATCCGTCCGCAGCAGATCCCGCCTGACCACCTGCAGCCCCAGGTCGGCGGCCAGCCGCTCGACGGTGTCCTGGGTGATCCCGTCCAGCGCGCCCGCGCTCCTCGGTGGCGTGGCCAGCTCGCCGTCGCGGACGACGAAGAGGTTCGCCCCGGTGCACTCGCTGACAAATCCGGCGGCGTTCAGCAGCACCGCCTCGTCGTATCCGGCGTCGAGTGCCTCCGCCTTGGCCAAAACCGAGTTCAGGTACGGCCCGGTGGCCTTGGCCGCCGTCGGGACCGCCGTGTGGTCGTTGCGCCGCCACGAGCTGGTCATGAGCCGCACCCCGGTGCCGAGCAGCGCGCCCCAGCTCCAGGACGCGATCGAGACCACCGTCGGGCAGTCACGCGCCGCGATGCCCATCTCGCCGTAGCCGCGGTGCGCGAGGTGGCGGATGTAGCAGGACGGCTGGCCGTTCGCCGCGACCGTCTCCAGGGTGGCCGCACGCAGCTCGTCCAGCGTGTACGGCAGCGGCAGCCCGATGATCCGGGCGCTGAGGCGCAGCCGTTCCAGATGCTCGTCGAGCCGGAACACGGCCGGCCCGTCCGGCGTCTCGAACGCCCTGGTGCCCTCCAGGACGGCCGTGCCGTAGTGCAGGGCGTGCGACAGCACGTGCACCTTGGCCGCGCCCCAGGGCACCAGCTCACCATCCATCCAGATGTACGCGGCTTCCTCCACCGGATCCTCCTCGTGGCACAAACTGACCAACCTTATTGGGCCAATTTGAAGATAAATGGCACATTATCGGGATAATGGTGGCATGGGAAGGGAAGAGAATCTCGTCACGCTCGTCCGCGACCGCCTGAGACTGCGCCAGGGCACCCCGAGCCGCAGGCTGGCGGGCGCGCTGGCGGATCTCGCCCGGACGGGCGCGATCACGCCCGGCACCCGCCTGCCCTCCGAGCGGGACCTGGCCCAGGCGGTCGGCGTCAGCCGAGGGACGGTGGCGGCGGCGTTCAACGCGCTGTGCGAGGAGGGGCTGTGCGAGCGCCGCCACGGCAGCGGCACGTACGTGCTCGGCATCCCGTCGTTCGGCGGCCTGCTCCAGGCGGGGGCGGTGCTCGCCGATCTGTCCACCTCGGTCGTCCCCGACCCGTCCCACCTCGTGCTGCCCGCGCTCGCCCCCGCCGACCTCATGCGCTCGCCCAGCGGGCACGGCTACGACGCGATGGGTGACCCGCGGCTGCGGGAGCTCCTGCTTGAGGGCGCGCCGGGATCGGGGAGCGCGCCGGGCATGCGGGAGGTTCTGATCACGGCGGGGGCGCAGCAGGGCATCGACCTGGCCGCCCGCGTGCTGCTGCGGCCCGGTGACCGCGTGCTCGTGGGCGATCCGGCGTACGGGGGAGCGCTGAGCGTCTTCCGCCGGGCCGGGGCGCACGTGGTGGCGCTCGACCTGACCTCGCCCGAGGCCGTGTCGGAGGCCATCGCCCGCGAGCGCCCGGCTGCCGTCTACGTGGTCAGCGTGGACAACCCCACCGGCTCGGTGCCCGACCTGCGGCACGTCGCCGAGCTCGCCAGGGCCGCCGACGTGCCGGTGATCGAGGACAGAACGCTGGCCGCCCTGGTGTACGACGGCACGCCCGTGCCCGAGCCGCTGGCCCTGCCGCACCCGTACGGGACGGTGACGGTGGGATCGCTGTCCAAGGTGCTGTGGGGCGGCCTGCGCGTGGGATGGCTCGCGGCGCCCGAGCCGCTGCTGGCCCGGCTGGCCGAGGCCAAGGTGGACGCGGACCTGGCGACCAGCGCGGTCTCCCAGCTGCTCGCGGCCGGCCTGCTCGAACGCAACCCCGTCGAGCCCTGGCGGGCCGAGCTCGTCCGCAGGCGGGGCCACTTCACCGCCGCGCTCGCCGCCCGCCTGCCCGAATGGACCTGGACGCTCCCGCCCGGCGGCCTGTCGGTCTGGGCCCGGCTCCCCGGCACGGACACGGACCGGTTCGCCGCCGTGGCCAGGGAGCACGGGGTCGCGGTCGCGCCCGGCTCCCTGTTCTCGCCCGACGGCCGGCACCGCGACCGCCTGCGCCTCAGCTTCGCCCTCCCCCCGGAACTGCTCGACCAGGCCGTGACCGCCCTCGCCCAAGCCTGGAACGAGCACCGCAACTGAGCCTTCGGCTCGTGTGAGCGACTGTGAGCGACTGCGAGCGACCTGCCCGGGCAGACGGACAGCGTCTCAGAGCGGAAGTCAGAGGTCCAGGACGGCCTTGCCGTGCAGGCGGCGCTCCAGCAGCGCGCTGATCGCCTCGCCCGCCTTGTCCCAGCCGCCCCGCCAGGTGATCTGCGGGTCGAGGGCGCCCGCGGCCACCCGGCCGGCCAGCCAGGTCAGGTCCGGCCCGAGCGGCACCCCGTCCAGCAGGTAGAAGGTCGCGATCGACCGGTCGTGCCGCCCGTCGTTGCCGTAGAAGGCCCCGGACGGGAAGCTCTCCGGCTCCTCCGTGGCGTGCCCGACCGCCACCAGCGTCCCGCCGGGCGCGAGCCGGCCGAACGACTCCACCAGCTGCCGCCCGCCCACGCAGTCCACCACACCGTCCACCGGCGAGCCCAGCCGCTCCGGCCCCGCGATCACCTCGTGGGCGCCCAGCGCGCGCAACCCGTCCCCGTGCGCCTGCGGATCCCCGGTCGAGGCGATGACGTGCGCGCCGCCGAGCCGGGCGAGCTGCACGGCGTACCTGCCGACGCCGCCGGTGGCGCCGGTGATCAGGACGCGCTTGCCGAGCAGGTCGCCGATCTTGCGCAGGGCGCGCAGCGCGCTGGCGCCCGCGACCGGGACGGTGCTGAGCGCGCCCGGGTCGGCGCCGGCCGGCGCGACACCGAGCGCATCGGTGTCCACGGCCCGCAGCTCCGCCCAGGCGCCGTCGATGCCGACCGTGACCACGGGAGTGCCGGCGGGCGGCCCCGAGCCGTCGGCCGCCGGACGTTCGATCACGCCCGCGGCGTCCCAGCCCACCACCGTGCCATCGGGCACCTGCGGGATGGCGTGCTTGACCTCGCCGAAGTTCAGCGAGACGGCGCTCACCCTGACCAGGGCCTGGCGAGCAGCCGGTACGGGGTCGGCGCTCTCGCCGAGCCGCAGCCCGGACGGAGTGGAGTGATCGACAAGTAGGGCACGCATGGAGTTCGCCTCTCGAAGCGGGAAAGCAGTGACCGCTCATTTATGCCACTGAGTGGCATAAGCGTGCAAGTGGCGTTCGCCCCTCTTGCTACACTTCCGCTCGTGACGCTGCGCGAACGCAAGAAGCAACGGACTCGTCAGGCGCTGATCGACACCGCTCTGGAGCAGTTCACCGCTCGCGGCTTCGCCGGTGTCACCCTCGACGAGCTGTGCGAGGCGGTGGAGGTGTCCAAGCGGACCTTCTTCCGCAATTTCGCCAGCAAGGAAGAGGTCGCCATGGCCCCGCTGGAGGACATGTGGCGGGGCTTCCTGGTGGAGCTGGCGGCGGCCGAGCCCGGCGGGCGTCCGGCGCTGGCGGTGGCCCGTGACGCGCTGCTGGCGTCGCTGGACGGCCTGGCGGACGGCGATTGGGCGGGCCGGGCCCTGCTCAGCTACCGGCTGTCGGAGTCGACCGCGTCCATGAACGCCCACAGCCTGCACTTCTGCGAACGCACGACGCAGGCGGCGATCGACATCATCCGCCCCTGGCTCGACGAGGAGACGCGGGAACGCGACCCGCGCCCTCGCCTGATGGTGGACATGCTCGTAGCGGCCTTCCGCTACGCACTGGCGGGCTGGGCAGCCGACACAGAAACGGCCGACATAGAAACGGCCGACACAGGGGCGGCAGGCACAGGGGCGGCAGGCACAGGGGCGGCAGGCACAGGGACGGCAGGCACAGGGGCGGCAGGCGCGGAGGTGGGGAAGACCTGCGAAGAGCTCGCCGCCCGCCTGCGTGAGGCCGTCGGGGCCCTGCCCGCCAGCCTCACCCTCACCCTCGCGCACCAGGCCGGAGCCGGCCGCTCCGCCCCGTGACCGTCACGGGGGCGGGACGGGACGGCGTCAGCCGGTCTTGACCTTGACCGCGTCGCTCTCGTGCTGGAGGCGGTCGAGCGAGGTGACGAGGTAGGTCCCCGCGGCCTTCGCCGTGTAGGACGGGCTGGTGACGATCGCGACCAGGTTGCGCGCGTCGGTGGTGTGGCAGGTCTTGCCCTGCTCCGGCACCTGGTAGACGGCGT
This sequence comes from Nonomuraea zeae, assembly GCF_005889725.1. Taxonomy (GTDB): domain Bacteria; phylum Actinomycetota; class Actinomycetes; order Streptosporangiales; family Streptosporangiaceae; genus Nonomuraea; species Nonomuraea zeae. Next base: position 16,138 of record NZ_VCKX01000230.1, on the reverse strand, counting down.
ACGCCCGGGCCCTGTCGGACGGCTGCCACGACAGCGTGGTGCCGCTGGCCTTGATGTCGGCCGGCGGGGCCGGGGCCGTGCCGCCGAGCTTCTTGATGATCGGCAGCAGCGCCGGACGGCTGTAGTAGGTCGTGGCGACGCGGTCGATCGCGCCCAGCGGGTTGGTCAGCAACTGCTTGGCGCTGAAGTAGACCTCGCCCCTGATCTGCTTGTACTGGCGGTTGACGCCCACCTGTGCGGCCAGCTCGCCCGGCCTGGTCCAGGCCCGGTCGTCCCTGGCCCCGACCCGGTAGAGCCCCTGCCCGATGTACAGCTGGACGCCGCTGCCCTTGACCTCGCCGGCCCACCAGCGGGCCAGCGTGTTGTAGTCGGCCACCTTGAAGCCGCGCGGCCAGTAGAGCTGCGGCAGCACGTAGTCGACGGTTCCCGCCTCGATCCAGGCGCGCGCGTCGGCGTAGATCGAGTCGTAGGCCGACATCCCGGCCGTGCTGGAGCCCGTCGGGTCCTGGGCCTTGTTGCGCCAGATGCCGAACGGGCTGATGCCGAACTTGATGTGCTCCTTGGCGCCGTGCACGGCCTCGTCGACCTCGGCGACCAGCTTGTTGACGTTGTCGCGGCGCCACTCGGCGAGCTTCTTGCCCTCGCCGTACTTCTTGAAGGCCGCCGTGTCGTCGAACTTCGCCCCGGCCACCGGATAGGGGTAGAAGTAGTCGTCGAAGTGCACGCCGTCGATGTTGTAGCGGTCGACCACGTCGGTGATGACCTTGACCACGTGCTCGCGGACGGCGGGCAGGCCGGGGTTGTAGTAGAGCCGGCCGCCGAATTTGACCGTCCAGTCGGGGTGCTGGCGCGCGGGGTGGGTCGCGGGCAGCTTGGCGGTGCTGTCGCCGTAGGAGGCGCGGTAGGGGTTGAACCAGGCGTGGAACTCCATGCCGCGCTTGTGGGCCTCCTGGATGAGGAACGGCAGCGGGTCCCAGCCAGGGTCCTTGCCCGCGGTGCCCGTCAGATATTGCGTCCAGGGCTCCAGCGAGGACTTGTAGAGGGCGTCGGAAGCGGGCCTGACCTGGACGAAGACCGCGTTCATGCGGCGCTTGGCGGCGCTGTCGAGGATCTTCGTGTATTCGGCCTTCTGCCGGTCGACGGCGAGGCCGGGCTTGGAGGGCCAGTCGATGTTCATGGTCGTGGCGATCCACACCCCGCGCAGCTCCCGCTTCGGATAGCGGGCGTCCGCCTCGCAGGGGGCGGCGTCGGGTGCGGTGGCGGCGGGTTTCGTCACGCTCGCGGCGGGGCTCTCTCCGGCTCCGGGTCCGAACAGGTAGGCGGCGCCGGTGGCGACGGCTGCGAGGGCGGCGGCGGCGAGGAGTGGGAGTCCAGTTCGCATAGTACGAACCAGTGTGGCAGCTGCTCTGGCGTGCTCGGGTACAAAGAAAGAAATAAACTCGTGACTCTTTTGTGATAAATGCGATGGCTGGGCCGGGAGGGAACAAATCCCTCCCGGCTCTGCCGCAGGTCCACGCACTGCCTACTCGGTGGCCGCCACTTTGTGCGCGAGGTTGGGCGGCAGCGGCTCGTAGCGCAGGAACGTGCGCTGGAAGGTCCCGGTGCCATGCGACATGGATCTCAGGTCGATGGCGTACCGCGTGATCTCCAGCTCGGGGACCTCCGCCTTGACCAGCGTGCGCCCGGTGCCGACGGGCTCGGTGCCGAGCACCCGCCCGCGCCGGGAGGACAGGTCGGACATCACCGACCCCACGTAGTCGTCGGCCACCAGCACCGACAGCTCGTCCACCGGCTCCAGCAGCAGGGTGGGCACCTTGCCTGCCGCCTCCTTGAGCGCGAGCTGCCCCGCGATCTGGAAGGCCATGTCGGAGGAGTCGACCGAGTGGGCCTTGCCGTCGTACAGGGTGACGCGCACGTCCACCATCGGATAGCCGGCGACGACGCCCCGCTCCATCTGGGCCCGCACGCCCTTCTCCACCGACGGGATGAACTGGCGGGGCACCACGCCGCCCACGATCTTGTCCACGAACTCGAAACCCCCGCCGGACGGCAGGGGCTCGACCTCGAGGTGGCAGATCGCGTACTGGCCGTGGCCGCCCGTCTGCTTGACGTTGCGGCCCATCGCCTGGCACTTGCCGCCGAACGTCTCGCGCAGCGGCACCCGCAGCTCCACCCGCTCGACCTCCACGCCGTGCCGCTTGGACAGGCGGTCGAGCAGCACGTCGGTGTGCGCCTCGCCCATGCACCACAGGACGAGCTGCCTGGTCTCGGCGTTGTTCTCCAGGCGCAGGGTCGGATCCTCGGCCACCAGGCGGCCGAGCGCCTGTGACAGCTTGTCCTCGTCGGCCTTCGACTTGGCCCTGATCGCCACGGGCAGCAGCGGGTCGGGCATGTCCCAGGAGGTCATCAGGAGCGGGTGTTCGACGTCGGACAGCGTGTCGCCGGTCTCGGCCCGCGACAGCTTGGCCACCGCCACGATGTCGCCGGCGACGCCCTTGGCCGTGCCGCGCTGCTGCTTGCCCAGCGGGCAGGTCAAGGTGCCGATGCGCTCGTCCACGTCGTGGTCCTCGTGCCCGCGCTCGGCCAGGCCGTGCCCGGACACGTGCACGGTCATGTCGGGACGCAACGTGCCGGAGAAGACGCGTACGAGGCTGATGCGGCCCACGTACGGGTCGCTCGTGGTCTTGACGATCTCGGCCACGAGCGGGCCGTCGGCGTCGCAGGCGATGTTCTTGACCGGCTTGCCGGACAGGTCGGTGATCTCGGGCATCGGGTGTTCGAGCGGGGAAGGGAAGCCCTGCGTTATGAGCTCGAGCAGCTCCTGCGCGCCGACACCGAGCCCGCTGCACAGCACCGGGTAGAAGCTGCCGCGGGCGACGGCCTTCTCCAGGTCGTCGACGAGGACCTTCGTGTCGATGGGCTCGCCTTCGAGGTATCGCTCCATGAGCGATTCGTCCTCGCTCTCCTGGATGATCCCCTCGATCAGGACGCCGCGGTGCTCCTCGATCTGCGTCTCGTACTCGGCGCCGGGCTCCTTCTCGGTGCGGGAGCCCGTGGCGTAGTTGTAGAACTTCTGCGACAGCAGTCCGATCAGCCCGTTGACGTGGCCGTTGGTGATCACCGGCAGGTAGAGGGGGGCGACGCCGTCGCCGAAGATGTCCTGGCAGGTGGCGAGCACCTCGTCGAAATCGGCCCGCTGGTGGTCGATCTTGGTGATCACCACCGCGCGCGGCATCCCGACCTGCGAGCACTCCTCCCACAGCATCTGGGTCAGCCCGTCGATCCCGTCCGCGGCCGACACCACGAACAGCGCCGCGTCGGCGGCCCGCAGCCCCGCCCGCAGATCGCCCACGAAGTCGGCGTAACCGGGCGTGTCCAGAAGGTTGATCTTGATGCCGTTGTGCACCAGCGGCGCCACGGCGAGGTTGACCGACCGTTGCTGCCGGACCTCCACCTCGTCGAAGTCGCTGACCGTGTTGCCGTCCTCTACGCGTCCCGCGCGCTGGATGGTGCCCGTGGCGGCCAGCAGCTGCTCGACGAGAGTCGTCTTACCCGCTCCTGAGTGGCCGACCAGCACGACATTGCGTATCGCATCCGCCCTGTCGGCCGTTGGTGCCCTGCCCGCGGCTCCTACGGCACCGCCCGTGTTTCTTTCCGCCACATCGCCTCCCACGTCGTCGGTGTGTTTTCCAACGACCGCGCCCGGGCGGAGGGTGAGTGGAACCGCATGGACGCGGTGTGTTCACCAAATACCCCTGTGGCGGATATCACAAGGGGGGCGGGGCAAAGAAAGTTGTCAGGCGCGCGATGGCCTACGATCGGACGGCGATGCTCAAACTCCTGCGCCCGGCCATGACCCGGATACTCACCCCGCTGGGCAGGCTTCTCGTCGGCCGCGGGATCGGCCCCGACGCCGTCACGGCGATCGGCACCCTCGGCACCGTCGTGTCCGCCCTGCTCTTCTTCCCCATGGGACAGCTCACCGTGGGCGCCCTCGTCATCACCGTCTTCGTGCTGTTCGACCTGCTCGACGGCGTGGTGGCCAGGCTCGGCGGCAGCGCCGGCAGCACATGGGGCGCCTTTCTCGACTCGACGCTCGACCGGGTGGCCGACGCCGCCATCTTCGCGGGCCTGATCTTGTATTTCATCTCCAGAGACGACACGCTGATGGCCGGGGTCACACTTCTCTGCCTGATCGCGGGGGCTCTGGTCTCCTACGCCAAGGCCAGGGCCGAGGGGCTCGGGCTGACGGCCGACGTGGGGCTGGCCGAACGGCCCGAGCGGCTGGTGGTGGCGCTGGTCGCGACCTGCTTCTCCGGGCTCGGCGTCCCGTACGTGCTGCCTGCCGGGATGTGGCTGCTCGCGGCGGCCAGCGTGATCACCGTGGGGCAGCGGGTGGTGCACGTTTACCAGCAGACGAGGGAGAGATGAGCGAGAAGGCGTCCGTCAGCGATCGCGTGGTGGCCGCGGGGTTCGCGGCCGGCTGGAAGCTCGTGCCGCTGCTGCCCGAGCGCCCGACGGCCGCGGTCTTCGACTTCCTGGCCGACCGGGTCTGGAGCAGGCGCGGCAAGTCCGTACGCCGGCTGGAGTCCAACCTGGCCAGGGTGACCGGCCTCGACGCGGGCAGCCGTGAGCTGCGCGAGCTCAGCCGGGCCGGCATGCGCTCCTACTTCCGCTACTTCCACGAGGTCTTCCGGCTGCCGTCCATGCGCACCGAGGAGATCGTGCGCCGCACCCACGTGACCGGGGCCGAGCACGTGCACGACAACGTGGCGGCCGGCCGGGGCGTGGTGCTGGCCCTTCCGCACATGGGCAACTGGGACCAGGCCGGGGCGTGGCTGGTGGGGGTGGGCCACCCGTTCACCACCGTGGCCGAGCGGCTCAAGCCCGAATCGCTGTTCCGCCGCTACGTCCGCTTCCGCGAGGGCCTGGGCATGGAGGTGCTGCCCTTGACGGGCGGCGACGGGCACAACTTCGGCACCCTGGCGACGCGGGTGCGCAAGGGCGGCGTGGTGTGCCTGCCGGCCGAGCGCGACCTGACCAAGAGCGGCGTCGAGGTGCGCTTCTTCGGCGCGGCCACCAAGGTGCCCGCTGGCCCGCCGCTGCTGGGCGTGCAGACGGGCGCGGCGGTGCTGCCGGCCATCGTCTACTTCCACGGATCCGACTGGGGCATCGACATCCACGAGGAGATCCCGGTCCCGGCCGAGGGCACCAGGCAGGAGAAGGTCGCGGCGGTGGCGCAGGGGCTGGCCGACGTGTTCGAGAAGGGCATCTCGGAGCACCCGGAGGACTGGCACATGATGCAGCGGCTCTGGCTGGAAGACCTCGCCCGATGAGGGTCGGCATCGTCTGCCCCTATTCGTGGGACATGCCCGGCGGGGTCAAGCAGCACATCGACGACCTGGCCCAGGCACTGATCGCGCAGGGGCACGACGTGTCGGTCATCGCGCCGGCGGCCGACGACGACGAGCTGCCGCCTTACGTGACGGGCGCGGGGCGGGCGATCCCCGTCCCGTACAACGGGTCGGTGGCCAGGATGTCGTTCGGCTTCCTGTCGGCGGCCAGGGTGCGGCGGTGGGTCCGTACGGGCGACTTCGACGTGCTGCACATCCACGAGCCGCTGATCCCGAGCCTGGGCGTGCTGGCCTGCTGGGCGGCCAAGGGGCCGATCGTGGCGACGTTCCACGCGTCGTTCTCGCGCTCGCGGGCCATCGCGGTGGCCGAGCCGCTGCTGCGCAGCGCGCTGGAGAAGCTGAGCGGCCGCATCGCGGTCTCCGACGCGGCGCGCAAGAGCCTGGTGGAGCAGTTCGGCGGCGACACGGTGCTGATCCCCAACGGGGTGACCGTCTCCCGCTACACCGAGGCCGAGCCGCTGGACGGATGGGGGCCCGACGGCGCCACGCTCGGCTTCCTGGGCCGGATGGACGAGGAGCGCAAGGGCCTGCCGATCCTGCTCGACGCGTTCAGGACCCTCGCGCCCGAGCGGCCGGAGCTGAAGCTGCTGCTGGCCGGGCCCGGCGACGAGAAGGACGTCTTCGAGCGGCTGCCCAGGGAGCTGCACGAGCGCGTGACGGTGCTGGGCATGGTCAGCGAGGCCGACAAGATCCGCGCCTACCACTCGGTCGACGTGTTCTGCGCCCCCAACACGCGGGGGGAGAGCTTCGGCATCGTGCTGGCCGAGGCCATGGCGTCCGGGGCCACGGTGCTGGCCAGCGACATCCCCGCCTTCCGCAAGGTGCTGGGCGACGGCCAGGCGGGCGCGTTGTTCGCCAACGGCGACGCGGCGTCGCTGGCGCGCGAGGCGGGCGCGCTGCTCGACGCGCCGGAGCGCCGGGCCAAGCTGGCCGCGGAGGCGCTGGTGGCGGTCAGGAAGTACGACTGGTCCACGGTCGCCCGCGACGTGGTGCGCGTCTACGAGACCGTCACCACGAGCGGCGCGGGAAGGGTCGAAGAGGACCTCTGACATGACATCCACCATGATCGTGCTGATCGTGGGCATCGCCGTGGTGCTCACGGCCGTCTACATCTCCTGGCGCGCGGGCCGGCTCGACCGCCTGCACATCAGGCTAGAGCTCGCCAGCGAGTCGCTGGACGCCGCGCTGATGCGGCGCAGGGCCGTGGTCCTGGAGCTGGCCGGATCGCGCCTGCTCGACCCGGCCACGTCGCTGGTGCTGGCCGCCGCCGCCCACGAGGCCCGGATGTCCGGGCCGGAGGAGCGCGAGCACGCGGAGAGCGACCTGTCGCGGGCCCTGCGCGCGGCCGTGGACCAGGAGCGCTTCAGGGAGAAGCTGTCCGAGGCGCCGGGCGGGCGAGACCTGCTCGAAGAGCTCGACACGGCGGTGGCCAAGGTGGTCTACTCCCGCCGCTTCTACAACAACGCCGTGGGCGTCACGCGTACGGCCCAGCGCCGCTGGCTCGCCAGGACGCTGCGCCTGGCCGGGCATACCGAATACCCGCAATTCTTCGAGATCGATGACAATCCGCCTGCGACTATGGCAACTGAATGACCTAATTTGTGGAAGCCAGTAAGCTTCATCCGGTTTTACGGCTGAAGCGAGGAGATCCACAGGTGCGGCTACCCCGGACGATCACGATCTGGCTGGCCGGCGCGGCCGTGCTGCTGCCCGTCGCGGCTTGTTCCTCCGACGATCCGGCCGCTCCGGGCAAGGCGCCGCAGGCGGCGACCGCGGCCCCGAGCGAGGAGCCGGAAGAGGTCAAGGGCCATCCCTTCACCGGGCAGCCGTACAGCGCGCTCAAGCCGGTGCTCGCGGTGAAGATCGAGAACACCGCCGCGGGCAAGCCGCAGCTCGGGCTGAAGAGCGCGGACATCGTCTACGTCGAGCAGGTCGAGGCCGGTCTGACCCGGCTCATGGCCATCTTCTCCTCCAAGGTGCCCGCCAAGGTGGGCCCCGTCCGCAGCGCCCGCATCTCGGACCTGCACCTGGCGCCGCAGTTCGGCAAGCCGGCCTTCTCCTACTCGGGCGCGCAGACGAAGATGCTGCCGTTCATCGCGGAGGCGTCGCTGTTCGACGTGGGCGACACGCGCAACCCCGGCGCGTACTTCCGCCAGCCCGGCCGCTTCGCCCCCTACAACCTGTTCGCCAACACCAAGCAACTCCTGGCCAAGGCGCCCAAGGCGAGCAAGGCCAAGGACGTGGGCTTCACCTTCGGCGACGCGCCGGCCGAAGGCGGGGTCGAGAAGAAGTCGTACACCGTCAAGTGGCCCGCGGCCCGCTTCACCTTCGCCTGGTCGGCGGAGAAGGAGCAGTGGCTCATCTGGCAGGACGGCAAGAAGGACATGGCCGCGGAGGGCGGCCAGCTCGGCGCGCCCACGATCGTGATCCAGTACACCAAGACCGAGCGCTCGGAGTTCCACGACAAGAACCAGAGCTACACGCCGCTCGTGCACACCACCGGCAAGGGCAGCGCGATCGTGCTGCGCGACGGCAAAGCTTTCAAGGCGAAGTGGGAACGGGAATCCGAGGACGGAGGTACGACGTTCACCACTGAGAGCGGTGAGCCGATGAACTTCGCGCCCGGCCAGGTCTGGGTGGCGCTCGCCAGCCGCAAGCCCGTCATTCCGTAGTTCCACTTTGTCGAGTCTTAGCGACAAATCCTGACATCTTGGCATGTCGGGGGAGGGGTCCTCCAGGACCTACGATGGGTTTGATAACTTACCGACCGCCGTGAGAGCCCGTGAGGATGACCGTGTCCAGCAGCACGCCAGAAAGCACCCCCGTCACCGGAACCGCGCGCGTCAAGCGCGGCATGGCAGAGATGCTCAAGGGCGGCGTCATCATGGACGTCGTCACGCCCGATCAGGCCAAGATCGCTGAGGACGCCGGCGCGGTCGCGGTCATGGCCCTCGAGCGGGTGCCCGCAGACATCCGTGCCCAGGGTGGCGTGTCCAGGATGAGCGACCCCGACATGATCGACGGCATCATCGCCGCCGTGTCGATCCCCGTGATGGCCAAGGCCCGCATCGGGCACTTCGTCGAGGCCAAGGTGCTGCAGTCCCTGGGCGTCGACTACGTGGACGAGTCCGAGGTGCTCACCCCCGCCGACTACGCCAACCACATCGACAAGTGGCAGTTCACCGTGCCGTTCGTGTGCGGGGCCACCAACCTGGGCGAGGCCCTGCGCCGCATCACCGAGGGCGCGGCCATGATCCGCTCCAAGGGCGAGGCCGGCACCGGCGACGTCTCCAACGCCGTCACCCACATGCGCACGATCCGCGCCGAGCTCAAGCGGCTCGCCTCGCTGCCCGACGACGAGCTGTACGTCGCCGCCAAGGAGCTGCAGGCCCCGTACGAGCTGGTCGCCGAGGTCGCCAAGACCGGCAAGCTGCCCGTCGTGCTGTTCACCGCGGGCGGCATCGCCACCCCGGCGGACGCCGCGATGATGATGCAGCTCGGCGCAGAGGGCGTGTTCGTCGGCTCGGGCATCTTCAAGTCCGGCGACCCCGCCAAGCGGGCCGCGGCCATCGTCAAGGCCACGACGTTCTTCGACGACCCCGACGTCATCGCCAAGGTCTCGCGCGGCCTGGGCGAGGCCATGGTCGGCATCAACGTCGACGAGATCCCGCAGCCGCACCGCCTGGCCGAGCGCGGCTGGTAGTCGGCGCGTCGTTGCAGGTCACAGGCTTGCGCCCGTGAGATGATCATATCCGGCAGGCGGCGAAACGAGCTGTCTCCGCCTGCCGGGGGCGCCATGCTGTGACGGCGAAAATCGCCGGAGAAGGCGGCATCCGCGAAGGATGTCGCCTTTTTCGTGTTGTGTGGTGTTCACCGGCTGGTCATGATTCTCAGTCAGGCTACGGGGCGTCCCGCACCCTGATCGTCCCAGGAGCCACACGTGTCCAAGCTGAACCGCAGGCACTTCCTCGTCACGGGGTTAGCGGCAGGCGCCGCGGCCGCGATCCCGGCCGCCGCCCACGCCGACCCCGATCCCGGCGCCGAGACGGGCCAGAGCCTGGCCGCGCGCGGGCTGCGTACCGACCCGTTCACGCTCGGCGTCGCCTCCGGCGACCCCGACCACGAGGGCTTCGTGCTGTGGACCAGGCTGGCCCAGCAGCCCATGGCCGAGGACGGGTTCGGCGGCATGCCGCAGCGGCCCTTCCCGGTGCTGTGGCAGGTGTACGCCGACGAGCGCTGCCGCCGCGTCGTGCGCTCCGGCGTGAGCGTCGCGACGCCCGAATGGGGGCACAGCGTCCACGTCGAGGTGGACCGCCTGAGCTCCGACCGCGAGTACTGGTACCGCTTCCGCGTGGGCCCGTACCTCTCGCCGGTCGGCCGCGCCCGCACCGCGCCGCACCCGCTCTCGTACGGGGGCGCGCTGGCCATGGCGTTCGTCTCGTGCGCCCAGTACGAGCACGGCTACTTCACCTCCTACCGCCGGCTGGCCGAGGAGCACCCCGACCTGGTCCTGCACCTGGGCGACTACCAGTACGAGTACACCAAGGACACCTACACGATCCCCGGCGGCAACGTCCGCGACCACGAGGGCCCCGAGACCGAGACGCTGGCCGGCTACCGCCAGCGCCACGCCCAGTACAAGGCCGATCCCGACCTCCAGGCCGCGCACGCCGCCGCGCCGTGGCTGGTCGTGTGGGACGACCACGAGCTGGACAACAACTGGGCCGACGAGGTGCCGGAGAAGCCCGAGGTGCCCCAGCCGAACTTCCTGTCCAGGCGCGAGGCCGCCTTCCGCGCCTACTACGAGAACATGCCCCTGCGCCGCACCTCCATCCCGCGCGGCATCGACATGCAGCTCTACCGGCGCATCCGGTGGGGCAGGATGGCCACGTTCCACATGCTCGACACCCGCCAATACCGCGACGACCAGGGCTGCGGCGACGGTTACCGCGACTGCCCGGCCGCCGTGGACCCGGCGCGCTCGATCACGGGCGGCGAGCAGGAGGCGTGGCTGCTGGACGGCTTCCACCACTCGCGGGCGCAGTGGGACATCCTCGGCCAGCAGGTGTTCTTCGCCCAGCGCGACAACAACGCCGGGCCCGCCAAGATCACCTCTCAGGACTCCTGGGACGGCTACGTGGCCTCGCGCCGGCGGATCACCCAGGGCTGGGTGGACGCCGAGGTGCGCAACCCCGTGGTGCTTACCGGCGACGTGCACGCCCACTGGGCCAGCGACCTCAAGCTCGACTACGACGACCCGACCGGGCCGTCGGTGGGCTCGGAGCTGGTGGCGACCTCGATCTCCACCGGCGGCGACGGGGCCGACTCCGACCCGGCCACGCACCCGTTCCTCGCGATCAACCCGCACCTGAAGTTCTACAACAACCAGCGCGGCTACGTGCTGACGAAGATCGAGCGTGACCGGCTCACGGCCGACTTCAAGGTGGTGCCGCAGGTGCAGGCTCCTGGGGCGGAGGTCTACACGCGGGCCACGTTCGTGGTGGAGGACCGGGTGCCGGGGGTGCAGCAGACGTACCTGAGGCCGCTGGACGCGGCGATGCGCGCCCAGCAGGACATGACCGTGGAGGAGACGGTGCGCCTGGAGACCGAGCGCCCGTAGGAGTTTCCGAGGCCGGGCCCGCTGGGCGGGTCCGGCCTTTTCGCGTCCGGAATATTAGTTAGGCTAACTTAGTTGGGCTAAGTATGAGGGACGACCCCACCCACCTGGCCGAGCGGGTCTCGGCCGTGCTGCGCCACCTGGTCCTCCTGCTCCGGCGCACGGTCGCCGGACAGCCCGTCACGAGCCAGCAGTACAGCGTGCTCGGCTCGCTCGAACACGGCTCGCGGCGCATGACCGAGCTGGCGGAGGAGCACGCCGTGCAGCTGCCCACGATGACCGTGCAGATCAACAGGCTTGAGGAAGCGGGCCTGGTGGCCCGCGGTTCCGACCCGTCCGACGCCCGCGTCAGGACGGTCGAGCTCACCGGCGAGGGCCGCGACAGGCTGCTCGCCGTGCGCAGGGCCAGGGTCGCCCACCTCACCCGGGAACTGGCCGCGCTCACCGAAGACGAGCGCGCCACACTCGCGGCCGCGCTGCCCGTTCTGGCGAAGCTCGGCCGCTCGTAAGCAAGGGAGCACCATGCACACCGGCGGCGGAATCCTCCGCCAGCCCATGTCCGTCTGGGCCACCGCGTTCGCCGCGGTCGTGGCCTTCATGGGCATCGGGCTGGTAGATCCCATCCTCCCCTCCATCGCCCAAGGGCTGAACGCGACGCCGAGCCAGGTGTCGCTGCTGTTCACCAGCTACTTCCTGGTGACGGCCGTGGCCATGCTGATCACCGGCTGGGTCTCCAGTCGTATCGGTGGCAAGCGCACGCTGCTGGCGGGCCTGGCGCTCGTGATCGTGTTCGCCGCGCTGGCCGGCACCTCCACCAGCGTCGGCGAGCTCGTCGGCTTCCGCGCGGGCTGGGGTCTCGGCAACGCGCTGTTCGTGGCCACCGCGCTCGCCGTCATCGTCGGCGCGGCCAGCGGCGGCGCCGAATCGGCCATCATCCTGTACGAGGCCGCGCTCGGCCTCGGCATCTCCGCGGGACCGCTGGCCGGCGCCCTGCTCGGCGACTGGAACTGGCGGGCGCCCTTCTTCGGCACCGCCACCCTCATGGCCGTCGGCCTCGTCCTGATCGTCACGCTGCTCAAAGCCACGCCGAAGCCGGCCGTCAAGACCCGCCTCAGCGCCCCGCTCCGGGCACTGGCCCACGGCGGCCTGTCCACCACGGCCTTCACCGCGCTGTTCTACAACTTCGCGTTCTTCACGATCCTGGCCTTCACCCCGTTCATCCTCGGCATGTCCCCGTACGGGATCGGCGCCGTCTTCTTCGGCTGGGGCGTGTGCGTGGCGCTGGCCTCCGTCTTCGGGGCGCCGCCGCTGCAGCGCCGGCTCGGCTCCGTGAACGTGCTGCACCTGGCGCTGGCCCTGCTGGCCGTGCTGCAGCTCGGCATCGCGTTCTCGGCGGCCGGGGGGTTCCACGCGGGGATCATCGTCTTCACCGTCCTGTCCGGCATCCCCATCGGCCTGAACAACACGGTGTTCACGGAGTCGGCCATGGAGGTCTCCGACGCGCCCAGGCCCGTCGCCTCCGCGGGATACAACTTCGTGCGCTGGATGGGCGGCGCGCTGGCCCCGTTCATCGCCACCAAGCTCGGGGAGGAGATCGGCGTCCCCGTGCCGTACGCGCTGGGCGCGGCCTGCTGCCTCGTCGGCATGGCCGTCCTGTACACCAGGCGCCACCACCTGCTCGCCCTGTCCCGCGTGGACGAGGACCACACCGTCCACGACGTCGCGACGGCGCCCGCCGGCTGACCCTCATATGGTTGGATTACCGGCCATGGTGGGACAGGTGCTGCTCCTGGTCGCGGGGCTCCTCGCGGCCCCGTCCGCCCAGCAGTCGCCGGCGAAGCCGTTCTCCGTCATGACCTGGAACGTGTGCACGGGCACCAACTCCGACTGCCGCTTCTACCGCGCGAGCGCGCTGGAGCTGGCGGAGAACATCGGCAGGTACGCGCTCAGCGAGCCGGTCAAACCCGATGTGATCTTCCTCCAGGAGTTCTGCACGGGCGCGACCGGCACGCTCGAACTCTGGCTGGAGCGCCGTACCGGCCGGAGCTGGAGCGTCGGGTCCTGGGGCCTGACCGGCGCCGACGGCAAGCCGTACGCGTGCCACCCCGACCGGCTCGGCCGCCCGCGCGGCGCGCAGAGCATCGCGGTCGCGGTGGCGGGCGACGCGGCCACGTTCGAGATCCGGCCGCTGCCGGCCCCGCCCTGGTACGTCGGCCGCGCCGTCATCTGCGCCACCATCCCGGCGCGGAAGGTCCACGCCTGCGGCACCCACCTGTCCTCGGGCGCCGCCTACGACGACCGTCAGCCCGGCGCCCCCTACCGGACCAGGCAGATCGCCCGGCTCCTGGAGATCGCCGCCAAGCCCGGACACCGCACGATCGTCGGCGGCGACCTCAACGTGGCCCCGCCCGACAGCGGCTACGGCAGCGCCGCCGGCCGCCGCGCCGTCGCCCCCGCCTACCGGGCCTACCAGGAGTGCGACCAGCGCGGCGCGCGGCGAACCGGCGGCTGGACCCGCGCGGGCCGCAAGCTCGACTACCTGTTCGCGCCCAAGGGCACCGTACGGCGCTGCCACGTCCAGCGCCGCGTGACCCTCTCCGACCACAAGCCCGTCTACATCGAGGTGGCCCTGTAGGAAGATCCAGGGCCATCCTGGTGTTGAATTGTCTGAACCCGCAACCGGACGGAAGGATCGACTGTGCCCACGATCGGTGTACTCGCCCTCCAAGGAGATGTGCGCGAGCATGTGCGCATGCTTCAGGAGGCGGGCGCGTCGGCCACCGCCGTGCGCAGGCCCGCCGAGCTGGACGCGGTCGACGGCCTGGTCATCCCCGGCGGGGAGTCCACCACGATGTGGAAGCTCGCGGAGACCTTCGACATGCTCCAGCCGCTGCGGATGCGGATCAAGGAGGGCATGCCCGCCTACGGCTCCTGCGCCGGCATGATCATGCTGGCCGACCGGATCGAGGACGGCGCGGCCGGGCAGCAGACCATCGGCGGCATCGACATGGTGGTCAGGCGCAACGCCTTCGGCCGCCAGATCGACTCGTTCGAGTCCGATCTGGACTTCGCGGGAGACCGCGTGCACGCCGTGTTCATCCGCGCGCCGTGGGTCGAATCCATCGGCGGCGATGTCGAAGTGCTGGGCAGGTGCGAGCCTGGGGATAGGATCGTCGCGGTCCGTCAAGGGCCGTTGCTCGCGACGTCGTTCCACCCCGAGCTGACCGGGGACACGCGCGTGCACCGTTACTTCGTAGACATGCTGAGGGAGCTCTAGGTAATGTCCGGCCACTCCAAATGGGCGACGACGAAGCACAAGAAGGCCGCGCTCGACGCCAAGCGCGGCAAGCTGTTCGCGAAGCTCATCAAGAACATCGAGGTGGCGGCCCGGACCGGTGGCCCTGACCCGGACGCCAACCCGACCCTCTTCGACGCCATCTTCAAGGCGAAGAAGAACTCCGTGCCCAACGACAACATCGAGCGGGCCCGCAAGCGCGGCGGCGGCCTGGAGGCCGGCGGCGCCGACTGGCAGACCATCATGTACGAGGGCTACGCGCCCGGCGGCGTCGCGGTGCTCATCGAGTGCCTCACCGACAACCGCAACCGCGCCGCCTCCGAGGTGCGCGTCGCGCTGACCCGCAACGGCGGCTCGCTGGCCGACCCGGGCTCGGTGTCCTACATGTTCAACCGCAAGGGCGTCGTGCTCGTGCCCAAGGACGGGCTCGACGAGGACACCGTGCTGATGGCCGTGCTCGACGCGGGCGCCGAGGAGGTCAACGACCTGGGCGACTCCTTCGAGGTCGTCTCCGAGGCCGGTGACCTGGTGCCGGTGCGCAAGGCGCTCCAGGACTCCGGGATCGACTACGACTCGGCCGAGTCCAGCTTCCTGCCGACCATGAGCGTGCCGCTCGACGAGGACGGGGCCAAGAAGGTCTTCCGCCTCATCGACGCGCTGGAGGACAGCGACGACGTGCAGAACGTCTGGGCCAACTTCGACGTCTCGGACGACGTGCTGGCGGCGCTGGACTGAGCCGGGTCCGGCGAGCCGGCCTGCTGCGCCGGCTCGCCGGGCTGGTTTGTTTGGGCCGGTTCTCCGGCGGCGGGAGCCGTGGTTCGCGCCGGGGCGCCCCGTGCGCATCGGGCCGCGCCCGTATGCATCCGTGCGTGGGGGCGCGGATGCGCGGTGGCACCGTGGCAGCGTAGGGTCGGGCGACGTGACTTCCCCCACCCCGTCTCAGTCGCCCTCTCCCGCACTCGGCTGGCTGCTGGCCGTACCGGCGCTGCTCGGCACCCTCATCACGCTGGTGCTGCCGACGGGCCAGACGATCTGGCTCAGCTTCCAGAGCGGCGGCGTGCTGCGGAAGGTCAGCTACGCGGGGACCGCCAACTACGCCGAGTTGCTGGGAGACGCGCACGTCTGGCGGGCGCTGTGGTTCACGCTCTCGCTGACCCTGATGCCGCTGCTCGTCGCCCTCGTGGTGGCGCCGCTGCTGGCTCTGGCGCTCGACCGGGCGGGCACCTGGCCCAGACGGGCGGGGCGGATCGCGCTGTCGCTGGCCATCGTCACGTTCTCGCCGGTGGGGGTGGCGGCGGCCTGGCTGCGCGGGCTGATGCCCAACGCGTCGGGCCCGGCCGCACTGGCCGAGGGGCTGGTCGAGCCCGCGACCGCGCCTGGAACGCTCCGGCTGATCGTCGCCGCGGCCACGTTCGGGGTGGTCTGCGCGCTGGCGATGATCGCCTTCCTGCCCGCGCTGCGCGGCGGCCGGCCCGTGCCGGCCATGTTCGCCGTGGGGGCGCTCGTCGCGCTGGCCACGGTGGCGGCGGGGCTCCAGACGTTCTCCCTCGGCCTGGCGCTCACCCGGGGAGGGCCTGAGCGCTCCACAGAGACGCTCGCAGGCCTGCAGTACGACTTCGCCTTCAGAGTGGCCGATTTCGGCCGTGGTGCGGCCGTCGCGGCCCTCACGGGGGTGATCCTCGGCGTGCTCGGCATCGTCGCCACGGTCATCGCCGTCGCCGCGCGCCTGCGCATCACCCTGACCCCGCGAGCCGCCCCTGTCCCGCAGCCGGGCTCTTTCGCCGGCCCCTTGCCCGCCTCGGGCCCCTTCCC
>NZ_VCKX01000022.1 GCF_005889725.1 Nonomuraea zeae | reverse complement strand
CTCCCTCCCTCATCAGCCCTGCCCGCCCGCCGTCCGCGCCGTCCGCGCCGCCCGCGCCGCTCGCCCGCCGACCGCGCCGCCCCGCCCGGCATCGGGTGAGGGCGCGGTCTGGCGTGGCCGCGCGCCGTCATGCTCCGCGCGCCCCGTTTCCTTCTCCGCACCGGGAACTCTTGACAGACGTGCAGTCGAAGCTGTGACATTAATGCGGACGATCGCAACGCTAGTTGCAGCATGATCCGGGTCGCGGGAGGACCACCATGAGATTGCCAAGGACCACCCTCGCGGCCGCCGCGGCCCTGACCCTCGCCGGCGTCGCAGCCTGCGGCGGAAACGGCGGCGGGACGACGGGAGCGGGCGGCGGAACGGCCCTGTACGAGCGCCTACCCGATGCCGTCAAAGATGCGGGCGTCATCCGATTCGCCGGGGATTCCCACCCTCCCTACCGGATCGTGGCCAACGACGGCAAGACCGTCACCGGCATCGACAAGGAGTTGCAGGACGCCCTCGCCAAGGTGCTCGGGGTGCGCGGCGAGATCTCGATCGTCAACGGACTGCCGGCCGCGCTCTCCGGCATGCTGGCCTCCCGGTACGACGCCTTCAACGGCCCGGTCAAGGACACCGCCGAGCGCGAGAAGCAGTTCGACGCCATCGTGTGGATGGTCAGCCGCACCTCCTACCTCGTTCCCAAGGCCACCTCGTCGGCGGTCAAGGACTCCGGCGACCTGTGCGGCAAGCGCATCGCCGGCACCGCGGGCAGCGTCGTGGAGGAGCAGGCCAAGCGCCTGAGCGACTGGTGCACCAAGCAGGGCAGGCCAGCGCTCACCTTCATCGGGCTCGCCGACACCAACGGCACGATCCTGGCCGCCAAGTCCGGCCGCGCCGACGCCGCCGGCATGACCGAGAGCGCCGCGATCGACGCGATGAGCAAGGAGAAGGACGCCTTCACCTACGTGACGCAGTCCGACGAGCAGGGCGCCGGCATCGACCAGCTCGCGATGCTGGTGCCCAAGTCCGGCGGCCTGGGCCCGGTCATGCTGGAGGCGTTCAAGGAGATCTTCAAGAACGGCGAGTACCAGCGGATCGTCGACAAGTACGGCCTCCAGAACGTGGCCGTGGACGAGCCCAAGCTCAACACGGCGGCGGCGCAGTGACCCCGATCGCCCCGGCGACGACCGTGGCCGGCGCGGGTGACATGGGCGAGCCGGCCGACGTGGCGACCGCCCGCCCCCGCGTGCGCCCGCTGCGCTGGCTGGCCGGCGCGGTGCTGCTCGTGCTCGCCGCCCAGCTCGCCTGGTTCCTCGTCACCAACCCGCGCTTCGAGTGGCCGGTGGCCGCCGAATACCTGCTCGACCCCAACATCCTCGCCGGTCTCGGCATGTCGCTGCTGCTCACCGTCATCGCCATGACGCTGGGCAGCGGGCTCGGCGTGCTGCTGGCGGCCGGCCGGCTGAGCGGCTTCAAGCCGGTGGCCTGGGCCTGCGGCGTGTACGTCGCGGTCTTCCGCGGCATCCCGCCGCTGGTCCAGCTGATCTTCTGGTTCAACCTGGGCTACCTGCTGCCGCGCATCTCGCTGGGCGTGCCGTTCGGCCCCACCTTCGCGTCGTGGCCGACCAACTCGGTGATCAGCTCGCTGACCGCCGCGATCCTCGGCCTCACGCTGCACGAGGCCGCGTACATGGCCGAGATCGTCCGGGCCGGGATCCTCGCCGTGGACGGCGGCCAGCGCGACGCGGCCCGCGCGATGGGCTTCACGCCCGGTCAGAGCTTCGTCAAGGTCGTGCTGCCGCAGGCCATGCGGGTGATCATCCCGCCCACCGGCAGCCAGTTCATCAGCCTGCTCAAAGGCACCTCGCTGGTCAGCGTGATCGCCATGGCCGACCTGCTCTATTCGGTGCAGGTCATCTACAACCGGACCTACCAGATCGTGCCGCTGCTGATCGTCGCCTGCGCCTGGTACCTGGCGGTGGTCACCGTCCTGTCGCTCGGACAGCGGCGCCTGGAGCGGCACTTCGGAAAGGGGCAGCGGTGACCGTCACACCGGTCCTGCGCATCCACGACGTGCGCAAACGCTTCGGCGACCACGTCGCGCTCGACGGCGTCAGCCTGGACGTGCACGAGGGCGAGGTCGTCACCGTGATCGGCCCGTCCGGATCCGGCAAGTCCACCCTGGTCAGGTGCGTCCAGCAGCTCGAAGGCATCGACGGCGGCGCCATGTACCTCGACGGCGAGCTGCTCGGCCACGAGTTCCACCGCGGCCACCTGCGGCCCCTGCCCGAGCGGCGGGTGGCCACCCAGCGCGGCCGCATGGGCATGGTCTTCCAGCAGTTCAACCTGTTCGCGCACTGGAGCGTGCTGCGCAACCTCACCGAGGCGCAGGTCGCGGTGCACGGCCGCACGCCCGAGCAGGCGCGGGCGGAGGCGCTGCGGCTGCTGGAGCGCGTGGGGCTCGCGGACAAGGCACAGGCCCACCCGCGGCAGCTGTCCGGCGGCCAGCAGCAGCGCGTCGCCATCGCCCGCGCCCTGGCCACCGACCCCCGGATCATGCTGTTCGACGAGCCGACCAGCGCGCTGGACCCCGAGCTGGTTGACGAGGTCCTGAGCGTCGTGCGCGACCTGGCCGCCGGCGGCATGACCATGATCATCGTGACGCACGAGATGAGCTTCGCCCGCGAGGTGGCCGGCCGCTGCGTCTTCATGGAGCACGGGCGCGTGGCCGGGATCGGCACGCCCGAGGAGATCTTCGACCGTCCCGAGTCACCGCGCCTGCGCGCGTTCCTGTCGCGCTTCTCCCAGGAACGGGTGCTGGAAGAGGAGAACGCCCAATGACCGCTCTGACCGTGATGGCCGTCGGCGACCTGGTGGTGGACGAGCCGGACCCGGCGTCGTTCTTCGCCCCCGCCAGAAACACGCTGAGCCGCGGCGACGTGGTGATCGGCCACGTCGAGGTGCCCCACAGCACCTCGACGGCGCAGGTCAGCACCGACGTGCCCGCCCCGCCCGCCGATCCCGCCGCGCTGGCCGCGATCGCCGAGGCCGGCTTCCACGTGGTGACGCTCGCCGGCAACCACGTCTACGACGTCGGCGACCAGGGCGTGGCCGACACGCTCAAGTACGCGGCCGAGGCCGGCCTGGTCACCGCCGGCGCCGGCCTGACCCTCGACGAGGCCCGCAGGCCCGCCGTGGTCGAGCGCGGCGGGCTGCGCGTCGGCGTGCTCAGCTACAACTGCGTCGGCCCGCGCGAGTCCTGGGCCACCTCCCGCAAGCCGGGCTGCGCGTACGTCAAGGTCCTCACCCACTACGAGCTCGACCACGCCAGCCCGGGCGGCCCGCCGGCCGTCTACACCTTCGCCGACCCCGCCCACCTGGAGCGCATGGCCGCCGACGTGGCCGCGCTGGCCGCCGAGGCGGACATCGTGCTGGTGTCGCTGCACAAGGGCGTCGGCCACACCCCGGCCGCGCTGGCCATGTACGAGAAGCCCGTCGCCCGCGCCGCGATCGACGCCGGCGCGCACGCCGTGTTCGCCCACCACGCCCACATCATGCGCGGCGTGGAGATGTACCGGGGCCGGCCCATCTATCACGGCCTCGGCAACTTCGTCACCGTCACCCATGCCCTGACCCCCGCCGCGGGCGACGCCGGCGAGCGGGCCCAGGAGGAGCGGATGCAGTGGTCCCGCCGCCGCAAGGAGCTGTACGGCTTCGCCCCCGACCCCGACATGCCGTACTACCCCTTCCACCCCGAGAGCAGGAACACCGCCATCGCCACGTGCCGCTTCGATCGCGACGGCCTGGTGTCGGCCGGGTTCGTGCCCTGCTGGATCGACGACGCGGGCCGGCCGGTGCCGCTCGGCGACGGCGCGGAGGGGCGGCGGGTGGCGGCGTACGTCGAGGACATCACCCGCCGCGCCGGCCTGGCCGCGGAGTTCGGCTGGGAGGGCGACGAGGTGGTGCTGCGTGGCTGACGGCCCGCTCACGGGGCGCACCGTCATCGACCTGACGACCGCGCTGGCCGGCCCGTACGCGACCCTGCTGCTGGCCGGGCTCGGCGCCCGCGTCATCAAGGTGGAGAACCCGCTGACCGGCGGCGACAGCTCCCGCAACAACTCGCCCTACGTCGGCGCGGACGGGCTCACCGCGGTCCGGCGCGAGCCGGACGACATGTCGGTGTCGATGCTGCTGCGCGGCCGCGGCAAGCGCAGCGTCACCCTCAACCTCAAGCACGCGAAGGCCAGGGACCTGCTGGCCGGGCTGGTGCGAGAGTCAGACGTCATGGTCGACAACTACAGCGCGGGCGTCATGGCGCGGCTCGGCATCGGCCACGACTGGGCGAGCGCGATCAACCCGCGCATCGTGTGCACGTCCATCAGCGGATTCGGGGCGCAGGGCGGGCCGGGCTCCGGCAAGGCGATGGACACCATCGTGCAGGCGCTCAGCGGCGTGATGATGACCGCGGGCGCGCCCGGCGAGCCGCCCGTCCGGTTCGGGCTGCCCGTGGGCGACCTGGTCGCGCCGCTGTACGCGGTGATCGGCACGCTGGCCGCCGTCATCCAGGCCGACGCCACCGGGCGCGGGCAGCACGTGGACGTGTCCATGCTGGGCGCGCTCACCTCGCTGGTGGCCTGCGAGCCGTTCGACGCCTACGAACAGCTCGGCCTGCCGGCCCGTACGGGGACGACCGTGCCCCGGCTGGCGCCGTTCGGGACCTTCCCGGCCGCGGACGGCTGGTTCGCGCTGTGCGGGCCGACCGACGCCTTCGCCCGTGGCCTGTTCGCCGCCATGGACAGCCCCGCGCTGGCCGCCGACCCGCGCTTCGCCACCCGCGACGCGCGCGTCTCCGGCGCGGACGAGCTGCACGGCATGATCGCGGCGTGGGCGGCGGACCGGCCGCTGGCCGAGGTGCTCGACCTGCTCGCCCGGCACGGGGTGCCCGCCGCCGAGGTCCGCGAGCCGGTCGCCGCCGTACGCGACCCGCTCGTGCTGGAGCGGGCCGAGGTCGTGCCGCTGGAGCACCCGCGCCACGGGGACGTGGCCGGTCTCGTGGGGACCGGGGTCCCGATCCGCTTCTCGGCCGCCGGGGCCGCGCTCGACGGGCCCGCGCCCGCGCTGGGCGAGCACAACGCCGAGGTGTACGGCGGGCTGCTCGGCTACTCCGACGACGAGCTGAAGGCGCTGGCCGAGGACGGGGTGATCTGACATGATCCCCGCCCTGGCCGCGCTGGAGGAGGCGTACCCGCAACCCAGAGAGCAGGCCCCACCCGGCGACGGCGCTTCAATCGGCGTCGGACCCGGCGACGGCGGTTCAGCCGGCGGGGGGCCGGTCGGCGGCGGGCCGGTCGTCGGCTATGTCGGCGCCGACGTGCCCGTCGAGCTGCTGACCGCCGCCGGCTTCCACGCGCTGCGTCTCGTCGGCGACCCCGGCGAGCCGGCCACGCTCGGCGACCGCTACCTCGGCCGCGGCGTGGACCCGGCGGCCCGCTCGATCCTCACCCGCCTGCTCACCGGCACGTTCGGCGACCTCGACCGGGTCGTGATCGGGCACGACTGCGAGGCGTCGCTGCGGCTCTTCTACGCCTTGCGCGAGCTGCGCCGCGTCGAGCCGGGCGCGGGCGTGCCGGAGGCGTACCTGGTGGACGTCCTGCACCTGCCGCACCGGACCACCGCCCGCTACAACCGCCGCCGGATCGGCGAGTTCGCCGCCCGGCTGGCGGCGTGGAGCGGCCGCCCGCTCGACGTGGCCGCCGCGGTGCGGGCGCACGACGAGCGCCGCCGCCTGCTCGCGGCCGTGGCGGAGCTGCGCCGGGCCGTGCCCGCGCGGCTGACCGGCCGACAGTTCCTCGCCGCCGCCAACGCCGCGCTCCCCGTCGCCGAGCACGTCGCCCGGCTCGGCGAGCTGCTGGCCCAGGCCGGCCGCCTGCCCGAGCACCACGGGCGACGGGTCTTCCTCAGCGGCTCCGACCACGACACACCCCACGTGTACGAGGCGATCGAAGCCGACGGCCACGTCATCGTCGGCGAGGACCACTCCTTCGGCGACCCGCAGGCCGGGCGGCACGTCGGCGCGGGCAGCCTGGATGCGCTCGCCGAGCACTACCACGAGCACGGCCCGACCGCCCATCGCGCCACGGCCGCCGAGCGCGCCGCCCACGCGGCCGAGGCCGTGCGCCGCTGCCGGGCCGAGCTGTTCGTCGCCTATGCCAGGACCTGCGACGACGCTCCCGCCTGGGACTTCCCGGCGCAGCGGGCCGCCGTCGGCATCCCCGCCGTGCTGCTGGACCGGCAGGACTACGGGCAGGCCGACCTGGCCGCCCTGCGGAAGGACGACGCATGCTCAGTGTGAAGAAGCTGGCCTCGGCCGCGGAGGCGGGCAGGCACCAGCGCGAATGGTTCGCGGACCTGCGCGCGCGGGTGGCCGCGGGGGAGCCGCTGGCCGTGGTCAACGCCGACGTGCCGCACGAGATCTTCCGCGCGATGGACATCCCGTACGTGGTCAGCCAGTGGTGGGCGTCGGTCGTGGCCGCCAAGCAGCGCTCCGGCCACTACCTGGAGCTGCTGCGGCGGCGCGGTCTCCCCGACTACTCCGAGCAGTACAACGCGGTCACGCTCGGCTCGGCGTTCGACCCCGACCCGGAGTCCGGCCCGTGGGGCGGCCTGCCGAAGCCGAGCATCGTGGTCGGCGACGCCTCCGGCGACGTCACCCGCAAGATCTTCGACATCTGGGGCCGCGAGCCCGGCGTCACCTTCTACCCGCTGGAGAGCGCCGCCGAGAACGAGGTGCCGGCCAACTGGTGGGAGCTCATGCCGCACCGCTGGGAGGAGGCCATCGGCCCGGCCCGGCTCGACCTGCTCACCGCCGAGCTGGAGGGCCTCGTCAGGTTCCTGGAGACCACCACCGGCAGGCGGTTCCGCGAGTCGCGCTTCCGCGAGGTGATGGCCCTGGTCAACGAGCAGGAGGAGTGGAACAGGAAGACGCGCGACCTGGTCGCCCGCACCCGTCCCGCCCCGATCTCCGTCGCCGACGGCATCCCCGGCGTCATGCTGCCGCAGTGGCACCGCGGCACCGAATGGGCCCGCGACGCCGCGCGCCGCTTCCACGAGGAGGTCCGCGAGCGGGTGGACGCCGGGGACGCGGCCTGCCCGGGGGAGCGGGCGCGGCTGATGTGGATCGGCCGCGGCCTCTGGTACGACATGGGCTTCTACCAGCGCTTCCAGGACGAGTACGGCGCCGTCTTCGTCTGGTCGATGTACCTGGCCATCGCCGCCGACGGCTACCTCCGGTACGGCGACGACCCCATGCGGGCGCTCGCCGCCCGCTTCGCCGCCTTCACCGACCAGCTCTACACCCCGCCCTGGTCCAGCGAGTGGTACGTCAAGGAGGCCCGGCTGCACGGCATCGACGGCGTGGTGCACCTGGTCTCCGATGACCCGCGCGGCAGCTACTTCACCGCGCGGGCGCTGGAGTCGGCGGGGTTCCCGGTCATCGAGATCGAGGCCGACAACGTCGACGCCCGCACCTACGACGGCGACGCGGTCGCCGGGCGCATCGGCCGCTGGCTGGAGGACACCGTCCTGCCGCGGGCGCTCACGCGGGCAGCACCAGCAGCCGGTCCGGGGCCACGCTGAGCCACACCTCGTCGCCGCCGGTCTCCGAGCCGTCCGACCACAGGCGGCAGGCGATGCCCTCGGCGTCGAGGTGGTGCTCGATGTGCGAGCCGGCGAACATGGACAGCCGCAGGCTCGCCCGCCACCGGTTCGGCCCGTCCGGCTCCTGCCCGCTCATCCGGCCGTGCTCCGGCCGCCAGACCGCCACGCCGGGCGCGCCCTCCACCAGCCCGGGCCCGGCCGCCCCCTCCAGCGGCCCGTACGGGGTACGCAGCACGGCCCGCCCGCCGTCCACGCCGGCCACCTCACCGGGGATCTCGTTGGCGATGCCGACGAAGCCGGCGACGTACCGGGTGGCGGGCCGGTCGTAGATCTCGCGGGGCGGGCCGAGCTGCTCGACCCGCCCGGCGCGCATGACGGCGATCCGGGTCGCCAGCTCCATCGCCTCGGTCTGGTCGTGCGTGACGTACACGGCGGCGAAGCCGAGCCTGCGCTGCATGGCCAGCAGCTCGGCCCGCAGCCGCTCGCGTACCTTGGCGTCCACGTTGGACAGCGGCTCGTCGAACAGGATCAGCCCGTCACCGGCCACCAGCGCCCGGGCCAGCGCCACCCGCTGCTGCTGGCCGCCGCTCATCTCGCCCGGGTGCTGCCGGGCCAGCTCCCCGATGCCCACCAGATCCAGCGCCTGCCCCACGCGGGCGGCCACCTCGTCCCTGGCCGGCCGGCCGCCGCGCCGGCTCAGCAGCGGATAGGCCACGTTGTCGAACACGGACATGTGCGGCCACAGCGCGTACGACTGGAACATCATGCTCAGGCCGCGCCGCTCGGGCGGCACGTCCAAGCCGCGCGCCGCGTCGAAGACGGCCCGGCCGCCGATCTCCACCAGCCCCTCGTCCGGCCGTTCCAGGCCCGCGATCGAGCGCAGCAGCGTCGTCTTCCCGCAGCCGCTCGGCCCCAGCAGCACGAGGATCTCGGCCGGCGCCACCTCCAGGGACACGCCGTCCACGGCCGCGGCGAGCGTGCGGTCGGCCCGCCGGAACTCCTTGCGCACGCCGTCGAGGCGGACGACGGGCGTTGTGGAGGCCCGCTCGGGAACAGTCTTTACGTCCATCGCTTGCATGGGGGACCTCAAAAGTGGGTTCGGGACAGAGGGGAGGCGCCGCGCCGGCGCGCGTACCAGGTGACCGGCAGCACCACCAGCGACGTGGCCAGCGTCAGCAGGATCGAGATGGCGCCGAGCATGGCGTAGTCGCCGTTCGCGAACACCTCGAGGATGCGGAAGCCCACCACCTCGTTGTCGGTGCCGGCCAGGATCGCGGAGGCGCTGATGTCCCCGGCGATGGTGACGAACAGCAGCGCCCAACCGGCCAGCAGGCCGGGAGCCATCAGCGGCAGCGTGATCCGGCGGAAGGTGCGCGCCTGGCTCGCGCCGCTGATCCGGGAGGCGTCGGTGAGCTCGGGCCCGACCTGGCCGGCCGCCGCGTCCGACGCGGTGGTGGCCTGCGGCATGTGCAGCGACACGTACGCCAGCACGAGGATCCACAGCGTGCCGCCAAGCTGGAACGGAGCGCCGCTGAACGCCAGCACGAACCCGACCGCGATGACCAGGTGCGACAGGGTCGGCGGGAACTTGATGGCGGCGTCCACCAGCAGCCCCGTGCCTCGCCCCGACCTCCTGACCAGCACCGACACCACGGCCGCCGCCAGCACGCCGATCGTCGCGCACACCGCGCCCAGCACGAGGCTGTTGACCAGCGCCTCCTGGGTGGCCGTGTCCGTCAGCGTGCGGACCACCGCGTCGAGGTTGAGCCGCGCCCAGTCGACCGTGCCGCTCCAGAAGCCGGTCAGTGACACCAGGAGCAGCGCGCCGAGCGGCAGCACCGACGTCAGCGTCAGGTACGCGACCAGCGCCGCCCGCACCGGGCCCCGCCGGCGGCCCAGCCGCAGCGGGCGCGGGCGGGCGCCCTTGCCGCCGAGGCCGGCGGTGCGGGAGCTGCGCAGCAGCCGGGTCTGGGCGTACCAGACGAGGGTGACGACCAGCATGACGACGAGGTTGAGGCTCACCGCCACGCCGGTCTCCGGCGGGTAGGTGAACGACAGCAGCTGCACGACCCGTACCGACAGGATGTCGAGGTGGGCCTGCGGCGCGAGGATCGCCGGGATGGAGAACAGCCCGAACCCGGTCCACACCATGAGCAGCGCCGCCGCGCCCAGGCTCGGCCGCACGGCGGGCAGCGAGACGCGGCGCAGGGTGCGCCACGGGCCCGCGCCGCTCACCCGCGACTGTTCCTCCATGGCGGCGTCGGTGTTCCGCAGGCCCGCCGAGACGATCATGAAGACGTACGGGACCTGGTAGATCGTGTAGACGAAGATCAGGCCGTACCAGGAGTGGATGTCGATCGGGCCCTCGGCGCCGCCGAGGCCGAGCAGCGGGCGCAGGAGCTGGTTGAGATAGCCCGAACGCTCCGAGCCCAGCAGCGACCAGCCGATCGCGCCCGCGATCGGCGGCAGCAGGAACGGCACCAGCGGCACCACGTCGGTGAGCAGCCCCATGCGGGCGTCGGTCCGCTCGTTCACCCAGGCCAGCGCCGAGCCGATCAGCATCGCCGCCACCCCGCTCCCGCCCACCACGACGGCGGTGTGCCAGAGCAGGGTGGCGAGGTCGGGCTGCGCGAGCGTGTCGCGGATCGGCGCCAGGTCGATCCGGCCGCCGGTGACGAACGGCCGGACCACCACCAGGGCGAGCGGATAGACCGCCAGCGCGCCGAGCCCCAGTGCCAGCAGCGTCCCGGCGACCTGGAAGGGGGTGAGCCCGCGCAGCCGGGCGATCACGTCAGGCCCAGCAGGGTGGTGATGCGCTCGGCGGGCGTGCCGGACAGCTCCCGGTTGAAGGTGTAGCGGGCGGGGAGCGTGGCCGGGTCGAGCGGCGAGCCCGAGCCGGGGACCGCGTTGAGCTTCTTGTTGCCCTCGGCGCTCATCAGGTAGTGGACGAACAGCCGCGCCGCGTTCGGGTGCGCGGCCTTGGCGGCCAGGCCCGGCACGATCTCCGGCCCCGTCGAGGCCGGCGGCTGCACGAAGCCGACGGGCGCGCCCTTGCGCGTGAGGTCGTCGGCGATGGACTGCACGCCCGGCATGACGATCGCCGCCTCACCGGCCGCGAGCTGCTGCGTCGCCGGCGCGGCTCCGGAGGCCACCACCGGCTGCTGCTCCTTGAGCTTGGTGAGGCACTCCTCGCCGTGCTCCTTGACGATGAGATTCCAGAACGGCGTGTACGCGGCCGACGTCCGCGGGTCCACCAGGATGATCTTGCCCTTCCACTTCGGGTCGAGGAGATCCTGCCAGTCCTTGATCGCGTCGCCGCCCTGCTGGGTGTTCACGGCGATGCCGGTGGGCTGGATCTGGATCACCGCGGTCCCGGCGTCGGGCAGCAGGTACTCCTTCGGGAAGCCGCCCGGAAAGTCCGGGATGTTCGCCTCGGCGAGCTTGACCGTCCAGCCCTTCTCCAGGGCCTGCGGCACGAACGGCGTGTAGGAGCCCACGAACAGGTCGGCGGCCGGCTTGCCGCTCTCGGCCTCGGCGGCGAACCGCTGGGCCAGGTCGCTGGAGGTCAGCCGGATGAACTTGACCTTGACGCCGTACTTCTTGGCGAAGTCGTCGGAGACGGCCTTGGCGATGTTCTCCGCGGGCACGCTGTACCAGACCAGCTCGCCCTCCTTCTGGGCCGCCTCGATCAGCGTGCGCAGGGCGGGGGAGGCGCCGGCGGGCACGGGCGCGCCCCCGCCGGGCTCTCCGGAGCCGCAGCCGGACGCCAGCAGCAGGGCGGCGCACCCGGCGGCAGCCGCGAACCGTAGCCGAGAGATCATGATTCCTCCGTTCGGACGATCAGGGCGTTTCCGTCCGGATCGAGGTGCGTGCTGAGGCCCTGGTCCGCGCCGACGTCCCGGAGGTACGCGGCCACCTCGGCGAAGCGGGGGTCGGCGCGGTCCAGGAACTCGGGGCGGGACGAGCGGTCGATGTAGGCGGGCAGGACGGCCACCTCGCCGATGCCGTGCCGGGAGATCCGGCAGCGCACCGCGACCGTCTTGCGGGAGTCGTGCGGGAAGTTGTAGGTGCTGCCGAGGTCGGGCTCCCACCCCGGGTGGAGCTTCAGCAACTCCCTGAATCCCTTGCTGGCGGCGTGCTCGGCGGTCATCGGCAGGTCCATGGCGAAGTTGCCCAGGCTGTAGAAGATCGCCTTGCCCCGGAAGACCTCGACGCCCTTGAGTATGTGGGCGTGGTGGCCGAGGATGAGGTCCGCGCCCGCGTCGATCGCCGCGTGCGCGACGTCGCGCTGGTAGTCGGCCAGCACGGCGGGGACGAAGTGGATGCCCCAGTGCAGGGAGAGCACGACCACGTCCGCCTGCTCGCGCGCCCGCCGGACGTCCGTGACGAGCGCCGCCAGGTCGTCGCGGTGCGGGTAGGTGATCACCCGGCACGGGGTGCCGGGCTGGTCGGGCTCGGTGGGCTCGTACACGGTGTGGGCGCGCATCGGCGCGCAGCCCGGCCGCCGTTCGGTCGCCCAGTAGTCGGCGGGCAGGATGCTGCAGTACGCCAGGAACGCGATCCGCGTCCCGGCCCGCTCCACGACGCGCGGCTCGCGGGCCGCGACGATGTCGGGGCCGACGCCGAGCACGGTGATGTCCTCGCCCGCCAGCGCCCCGATCGTGTCGAAGAACCCCTCGGCGCCCCAGTCCATGCAGTGGTTGCCGGCCCAGGAGACCACGTCGAAGCCGGCCCGCCGCAGTGACCCGGCGGTGGCGGGGGCGGCGCGGGCGGTGCCGTGGGAGTTCATCGACCAGACGTCTCTGGTGGGCGATGCCAAGCGGATCGCGCTGCGGATGGGCGACTACGCGGCGGCCGGCGTCACGACGCTGGGGCTGACCTCGCTGGCGGGCTCGGTCGATGGCCATCTGGAGACGTTGCGGGTGGCGGAGGAGGCCCTGCGCCTGGGCCGCGGCTGAGCATGGGTGCGCCTCCGGGGCCCGGCAGCCGGGGCCCGGAGGCGGTCGCCGCGGGATCAGTCGAGCCAGTGACCGCCGGACATGACCGTTCTGGCGGGGATCTCGGACAGGTCGCGCCAGGCGCTGACGCGCTCCGGGCGCAGGCACAGGGCGATCACGCCGGGCACCTGGTCCGGGTTCAGGGGCAGGCGGCCGAACAGGGCGCGGACCCGGTCGGGCAGGTCGGCGGGCTCGGCCAGCGTGACGGGGCCGTCGATGAGCACCACGTCCCGGGCGGTGCCCAGCGCGGCGCGGGCGCGACCGGTCCTGCGCAGGTTCGTCACCGTGCGGTTGCCGCGCTTGGTCATCATGATCACGTCGGTGCCGTCCCAGGCGAACGCCAGCGGCACCAGGTGCGGCCCTTCCGCACCCGCCGTGGCCAGCCAGACGTGCCGCTCGCCGGCCAGCGCCTGGAGGACGTCGGCCCGGCGCTCGGCGCTCGTACGCGGTGGGGTGGCGGTGGTGGGTCTGCTCATCGGGGTCTCTCCTCTAGGCGGCCAGGCGTTCCAGGACCGGGACGACGTCGTTGGGCGTGGGCTGGGCCCGCAGCTCCGCGCGCAGCCGTTCGGCGGCGGGCCGGCCGGAGGCCAGCAGGTCGCGTACGCGATCCCGCAGCGTCGCGGCGTTCACCTGGTCGCGGGGCAGGCAGGTGCCCGCGCCGGTGGCGGCGAGCCGGTCGGCGGCGAAGATCTGGTCCACGAGCTGCGGCAGGACGAGCTGCGGGACGCCGTAGTAGACACCCGTCAGCGTGCTGCCGAAGCCGCCCTGGTGCACCAGCGCCGAGCAGGTGGGCAGGAGCTGGTGCAGGGCGACCCCGCTGGTGACGCGGACGCCCGGGGGCACCTGGCCGAGCTGCTCACGGTCCTGGCGGCCGACGGCGACGACCAGCTCCACGTCCAGCTCGGACAGCGCGGAGACCACGGCGGGCAGCAGGAAGGCGGCGGCCCCGCCGAGGCTGGTCGTGGTCGCCCCCCAGGTCAGGCAGACGCGCGGCCGGGACGGCGGCTCCCACAACCAGTCGGGCAGCACGGCCCGCCCGTTGTACGGCACGTAGCCGACCCTCGCCCGCTCGACCCGGGCCGGGATCTGCATGCTGGGCGGGCACGGGTCCACGGTCAGGTCGCCCAGGATGCGGCAGTCGCCCAGGCCGAGCCGGGCGGTCGTGGGGGCCAGCACCTCGGGGACGAGCTCGTGCGCCTGGTAGGTGAGGTCCACGCCGTGGATGTGCCGTACGGCGGGCACGCCCAGCAGGGCGGCGACCAGCGGTCCCGCGTAGCTGGTCGGCTCGAACAGCACGAGGTCCGGCCGCCAGCGGCGGGCGAACTCCAGCGTGTCGTCCACCATGAGGTCGGCCCTGGCGGCGAACACGCCGAACACCCGCGCCACCTTCTCCCGCTGGCCGGGCCGCCAGTGCTCGCCCGCGGACACGCCGGGCGGCGGGGCGGCCGGGACGCGGTCGTGGCGCAGGCCGTCCATCCGCTCGGCGCGCAGCCGCTCGTGGTCCACGTCGGGACCGGCCGGTACGAACACCGCGCCGGAGTCGGTGACCACCCCGGCCATCGCGGGCTGGCTGGCGACGCATACCTCGTGCCCGGCGGCCCGCAGCGCCCACAGGACGGGGACCAGCGGCAGGTAGTGCGACGACCAGGCCCAGCAGGTGACGAGCACGCGCATGCCGTTCTGCCTCCTCACCAGGTGACCGGGATCTCGGTGAACGCCTCCAGCAGCGATCCCTCGTGCCGGCGCAGGTCCTTGGCCGGGACGGCCAGCCGCAGGCGGGGGAATCGGCGCAGCAGGCTCTCGGTGGCGATCTGGAGCTGGGTCCTGGCCAGCGCGGCGCCCACGCAGAAGTGCGGGCCGACGCTGAAGGTCAGGTGCCCGCCCACGTCCTCTCTGGTGATGTCGAACTCGCCGGGCCGGTCGAAGGCCGTCGCGTCCTGGTTGGCCGAGTCCACGGCCGGGATCACGCTGGCGCCCTTCGGGATCGTGTAGCCGTCCATCTCGATGTCGTCGATCGCGTAGCGCAGCATCGACACCGACGAGCCGACCAGCTTCCAGCGCAGGCACTCCTCCACCGCCGCCGGGACGCGGCCGTAATCGGCGCGCAGCAGCGCGAGCTGCTCCGGGTGCGACAGCAGCAGGGCGACGCCGCCGCCGAGCTGGGTCGCGGTGGTCTCGTAGCCGACGAGCAGCAGCAGCCGGCACCACCAGTGCAGCTCGTGCTCGGCGAGCCGGCCGTCCTCCTGGTCGCGTACCTGGATCAGGGCGCTGACCAGGTCGTCGCCGGGTTCGGCCCGCTTGGCGGCGATCAGCTCGCCGATGTAGCGGTTCATGTCCGCCATCGCGGCCTTGATCTCCTCGGGCGGGAACCGGCTGACCGACAGGAAGTGGTCGGTCCAGTCGCGGAACAGCGCCGTGTCCCGCTCGGGGACGCCGAGCAGGCGGCAGATGACCCGGATCGGCAGCGGGAAGGCGAGCGCCTCGTTCAGGTCGGCGGCCCCGTCGTGCCGCGCCATGCGGGTCAGCAGCTCGTCCACCACGGAGTGGATGTACGGGCGCAGCGCCTCGACCCGGGCAGGGGTGAAGGCGCGCATGACCAGGCGGCGCACCCGGGTGTGCGCGGGCGGGTCCGGGTCGATCCTGGGGTCCTGGAACATGCGGTTGTTCTTGGCGATCCGGGCGGCGCCGGGGCGGCCGAGGTTGCGGCTGAGCCGCTCGTCGAGCAGCAGCCGCCGCACGTCGGCGTACCGGGTCACGAGCAGCGCGCCGTCGCCGCTGGGCAGCGTGATCGGAACCACCGGACGTTCGCGGATCTCCGCCAGCTCGTACGGCACCTCCAGGGCCGACGGGCGCGGAAACGGGTAGGGGCAGCGCGCCTCGCCCTCGGGCCGGCGGGCCTCGTCCCGCTCGTCACCAGACAACGGGCACCTCCGTGAAGCCCTGGAAGAAGGCGTCGTGCTGGCGTTCCAGCTCGGCGACGGGCGTGGCCAGGCGCAGCCCGGGGAAGCGGCGCAGCAGCCCGGACAGCCCGATCTGCAGCACCGCCCTGGCCAGCGGCGCGCCCACGCAGTAGTGCTGGCCGGTGCTGAAGGTGAGCTGGGTGCGGCCCTCGCGGGTCAGGTCCAGCTCGGCCGGGCAGCCGAACGCGGACGGGTCGTGGTTGCCGGCTTCGAGCGCCGGGATGACGCTCGACCCCTTGGGGATCGTCATCCCGGCGACCTCGATGTCCTCGGTGACGTAGCGCAGCATCGACAGCGACGAGCCGACGATCTGGCAGCGCAGCAGCTCCTCCACCGCGGCCGGCATCCGCGTCTCGTCCTCGCGCAGCAGCGCGAGCTGCTCCGGGCGCGACAGCAGCAGCACCACGCAGCCGGAGAGCTGGCTGGCCGTCGTCTCGTAGCCGGCCAGCAGCAGGAGCGTGGACCACCAGTGCAGCTCCTCCTCGCTCAGCCGGCCGTCGTCCTCGTCGCTGACCTTGATCAGCGCGCTGATCAGCTCGTCGTCCGGATCCTCTCGCTTGCGGGCGATCAGCGCGCGCATGTACTCCCAGGGCGGGGAGCTGGTGTCGCCGAAGTGGGCCCGCTCCTGCTCGGGCACGCCGAGCAGCTCGCAGATGATCCGGATCGTCAGCGGGTAAGAGAACGCCTGGTTCAGGTCCACCGGGCCGCTCCGCCCGGCCAGCTCGTCCAGCAGCTCCCCGGTGATCTGCTCGATGCGCGGGCGCAGGCGTTCGATGCGGTGGGCGGTGAACGCCTTGCCGATCAGGCGGCGCATCCGGGTGTGACCGGGCGGGTCCATGTCCACCTGGCGCTGGAAGACCTTGACCTTCTTGGCGGTCATCCTGGCCACGTCGGGGCGGTTGCGGTTCTTGCTCACCCGGGGGTCGGCCAGCACCTGGCGGATGTCGTCGTAGCGGGTCAGCAGCAGGGCCTCGTCGCCGCTGGGCAGCGTGACCCGGACGACGGGCTCGGAGTGCAGGTCCGCGAACTCCTTGGGCTGCTCCGTCGGGGACGGCCAGGCGAAGGGGTAGGAGTAGCTCGGCATGGCAGCGCCTTCCTCAGATCGGGCGGGCCTCGATGATCCAGTGCGGCGGCATGGTCTTGGTGGTGTCGACCAGCTCGAAGCCGGAGGCGGCCAGCAGCTCGCGCCAGTCGCGCAGGTTGCGCTCCTTGCTGCCGAGGCTGACGCCCATCGCGATGTCCATGGCCTTGCTGAAGTGCCAGTCGTTGCCGTCGGGCACGACGGCCTCGACGATGAAGACCCGGCCCTCGCTCTTGTCGCCGAGCGCGGTGCGGATGTTGCGCAGGATCGCGACGCAGTCGTCGTCGTCCCAGTCGTGCAGGATCGCCTTGAGCAGGTACGCGTCCGGCCCGGGAGTGATCTCCACGAAGAAGTCGCCGACCACCAGCTCGGCCCGGTCGGCGACGTCGTGCTTGGCCAGCACCTCGGCCGCGCCGTCGATCGCGGACGCCTGGTCGAACAGCAGGCCGCGGGCGCCGGGGTTCTTGCCGAGGATGGCCGCCAGCAGCCGGCCCTGGCCGCCGCCGATGTCGGCGATGAAGGAGAAGCGGCTGAAGTCGTAGGAGTCGGCGACCTGGGCGGCCATGTTGCTGGTGCCGGTCATCGCCCGGTGGAAGACCTCGGCGACGACGGGCCGCTCCTCCATGTACTCGAACCAGCCCTTGCCGTCGCGCACCTTGGGGCCGGCCGGCTCGCCCGTGCGCAGGGTCTCGACCGCGTAGCCGAAGCAGTTCCAGATGCTCTCCTCGCCGTACAGCCACGCCAGGTGGCGCAGCGAGCCCGGCACGTCGCTGCGCAGGTACTCGCCGGTGCCGGTGAGCTCGAAGCGGCCGTCCGGCAGCTCGGCGAAGATCCCGACCGAGGCGGCGGCCCGCAGGAACCGGTAGAGCATGCCCGGATCGGTCTGGGTGGCCGCGGCCAGCTCGGCGACCGGCCGCGGGCCGTCGGCCAGGTGGTCGGCCACGCCGACCTGCGCCAGCGTGCAGACCGTCGCGGAGATCATCTTTCCGGCCAGCACGGTCAGCAGGTGATGCTGCGGACCGCCCGATCCGAACGTGGGACCCGTCGGCGACTGCTGCTCAGCCGCGAGGCTCGATGTCATGAATCCTCCGATCTCAGCCGCCGCCATCGGCGGGCCCGGACTCGCTGCGCAGACTCTCGCCCTCGCGGCTAGAGGGCCGCTCCAGGGCTCTTAGGACGTCCGGCCGGGCCCGCCAGCCGCTGTTGAGCGGGGCTTCAGCCCCGCACCGGATCCTGCCTGGCATGACCGTTGTCCTGAGCGTGTTGGTGCTGGTCGGCAGCGGGCTGCTGGCCGGCGTGCTGTTCGCGGTCGCACTCAGCGTGGTCCCGGCGTTCCTGGCCATGCCGCCGGCCGGGTACGTCGAGGTCCACCAGCTGATCGGCCGGCACTTCGACCGGGTGATGCCGCCGCTGGTGCTCACCTGCACGGCCGCCGACGTGGTGCTTGCGTTCACCGCGGGCTCGCCGTACCGGGCGCTGTTCGCCGTGGCGGCGGGGCTGCAGGCCGGGGTGTCGGTGATCTCCCAGTTCGGGAACGTGCCGATCAACCGCGCGGTCAAGCGGCTGGCGCCGTCGAGCCTGCCCGCCGACTGGCGCGATCCGCGGCGGCGCTGGCGGGCCTGGCATCTGGCCCGTACGTGCCTGGCCCTGCTGGCCTGCCTGGCCAACGTGTGCGCCGTGGTCCTGGCCGGTTGACCGCCCGGCATCCCCCTTCGAGAAGGAGCGATTCATGAGTCAGTCATCCCGGGTCGTCCTCGGGCCGTCTCCGATCGACGTCAAGCGCCTCAGCAACGCGTTCTGCCATGCGAAGCTGCTGCTCACCGCCGGTGAGCTCGGGCTGTTCAGCGACCTGGAGGAGCACGGCCCCTCCAGCCAGGGTGAGATCGTCGCCAGGATCGGCCTGCATCCGCGGGCCGCCCGCGACTTCCTGCACGGCCTGGTGCTGCTCGGCCTGCTGGAGCTGGACGCCGGCCGCTACCGCAACACGCAGTCGGCCTCGGCCACGCTGGTGCCGGGCAAGCCCGACTACGTGGGCGGCTTCCTGTACCGGGCCAACCACATGCTCTATCCGGCGTGGGGCCGGCTGACCGAGGCGCTCACCACCGGCGCGCCGCAGACCGCGGGGGCGGCCGACGAGGGCGCGTTCCTGCGCATGCTGGCCGACCCGACGCAGCGCGAGCAGTACCTGCGCATGATGGACTCGGCCAACAGCCTGGTCGCGCCGCACCTCATCGAGCAGTTCGACTGGGCCGGGCACCGGCGGGTGCTGGACGTCGGCGGCTGCCGGGGCAACCTGGCCGGGCTGCTCATGCGGGCCTACCCGCACCTGGAGGCGGGGGTGTTCGACCTGCCGCCGCTGGCCGGGCCGCACGCCGAGCACGCCGAGCGGCTGGGCGTGGCCGACCGGGCCTGGTTCCTGGCCGGCGACTTCTTCGCCGACGAGCTGCCGCCCGGCGAGATCGTGATCCTCGGGCACGTGCTGCACAACTGGTCGCCGGAACAGCGGGCCGAGCTGATCGCCAAGGCATACCGGGCGGTCGAGCCCGGCGGCGCGCTGCTGATCTACGACGCGATGCTGCCCGAGGAGCCGTCCGACCTGGCCCGCATCCTGATCAGCCTCAACATGCTGCTCGTCACCGAGGGCGGCTCCGAGTACACCTCCCGCGAGTGCCTGAGCTGGCTGGCCGCCGCCGGCTGCGCCGACACCGAAGTCCGCCCCCTTGGCACCACCGACACCCTCGTGATCGGCCGCAAACCGGCCTCGCCAGAAAGGCCCACCCCATGATCGAGACCCCCAGCCGCCGCAGCGTCCTGACCGCCGCCGGCGTCGGATTCCTGGGCGCGGCCCTGCTGCCGCCGAGCCGCGCCCGCGCCACGGCAGAGGACCCGCGCGAGCACTTCTTCGACGTGGAGGGCGCGTTCAACATCCGCGACATCGGCTGGTACACCAACCGGCAGGGCCGGGCTATCAAGCGGGGCCGGATCTGGCGCGGCAGCTACCTGGCCCACGTCACCGACACCGGCCTGACCCAGCTCGCCACGCTCGGCCTGGCCTGGGACGTCAACCTGCTCAGCAACCGGGAGCTGGCGGGCGGCCGGGTGGACCGCCTGCCGCCGGGCGTGCAGCTCTTCAGCGCCCCGATCGGCGACGACGCGGCCAACCCGATGCCGCCCGAGATCGACACCCAGAACCCGGACCCGTACGTGCTGAACGAGTTCCGCGAGTACGTGACCAGCGCGCAGGCCAGGCAGTCCCTGGGCGCCACGCTCCGCAAGATCGCGGCCACCGGCAGCACGCCGCTCTACGTGCACTGCAACTCCGGCACCTACCGCACCGGCTATCTGATCGCGCTACTCATGCACCTGCTCGACGTGCCGCGCGCCAAGATCAACGAGGAGTTCCTGCTCAGCAACCTGACCTTCGGCGTCACCTACGCCTGGACCGAGTACCTCGACGCCGCCGTCGAGCAGGCCAAGACCTCCTTCGGCTCGTTCCGCGGCTATCTGTGCACCGGTCTCGGCATCGACGCGCCGACCGTGGCCGCCCTGCGTTCCCGCCTCCTGACCTGAAAGGGCTGATCCCGCGTGACCATCACCGCACCGGCCCCATCGGCCGCCATCGACCGCCGCGACCCTCTGGTGCGGCTGGGCGACTTCACCGACCGGGGCTCGCTGATCCTCGCGCACGACGCCGACGACTCCGGCGCTCTCTGGGGCCGCGGCACCGTCGCGGGCGTCCCGGTGATCGTGTTCGCCACGGACGCCAGGAGCATGGGCGGCGCCATGGGCGAGGAGGGCTGCCGCCACATCGTCGACGCCATCGACCGTGCCGTACGGGACCGGGTGCCGGTCGTCGGCCTCTGGCACTCCGGTGGCGCCCGGCTGGCCGAGGGCGTGGTGGCGCTGGACGCCGTCGGCCGGGTCTTCGCCGCCATGGTCCGGGCCTCGGGCAAGGTGCCGCAGATCTCCGTGGTGCTGGGGCCGGCCGCGGGCGGCGCGGCGTACGGGCCGGCGCTGACCGACCTGGTCGTGATGAGCGACACGGGCCGGATCTTCGTCACCGGCCCGGACATCGTCCGCAGCGTCACCGGCGAGGTCGTCGACATGGAGAAGCTGGGCGGCCCCGACACCCACGGCCGGCGCTCGGGCGTCGCGCACGTGACCGCGCCCGGCGAGGACGAGGCCATCGCCCTGGCCCGCCACCTGACGGCGCTGCTCGGGAACCAGGGCCGTTTCCTGATCGCCGGGCTGGCCCCCCAGCCCGAGCTCAAGGGCATCCTGCCGGGCCAGCCGAACCGCGCCTACGACATCAAGCCGCTGGTGGCCAAGGTGCTCGACCCGGGCAGCCAGGTCGAGCTGCAGGCCAAGTTCGCACCGAACATGGTCACCTCGCTCGGCCGGCTCGCCGGCCGCACCATCGGCCTCATCGCCAACAACCCGCTGCGGCTAGCGGGCTGCCTGGACTCCCATTCGGCCGAGAAGACCGCCCGGTTCGTGCGCATGTGCGATGCGCTGGGCGTGCCGCTGGCGGTGCTGGTGGACGTGCCCGGCTACCTGCCGGGGGTCAGCCAGGAGTGGGGCGGCGTGGTGCGCCGGGGGGCCAAGCTCCTGCACGCCTTCGCCGAGGCCACGGTGCCGCGGGTGACGCTGGTCATCAGGAAGTCGTACGGGGGCGCGTACATCGCGATGAACTCCCGGGCCCTGGGCGCCACGGCCGTGTACGCCTGGCCGACCGCCGAGGTGGCGGTGATGGGCGCGGAGGCGGCGGTCAACCTGCTGCACCGCCGCAAGCTGGCCGCCGCGCTCGACGCGGAACGCGAGGAGTTGCGGGCGCGGCTGGTGGCCGAGCACGTGGAGCTGGCCGGCGGCGTGGGGAAGGCCCGGGAGATCGGGGTGGTGGACGAGATCATCGATCCGGCCCGTACCCGGCTGATGCTGGCCCGCGCGCTGGCCGCGGCCCCGGGGCGGCGGGGGCTGCACGGCAACATCCCGCTGTGACGCACGAAAGGGTGATCCCCCGCCGCGGCGGGGGATCACCTTTGTGCGCCCGGTTGCGTGCCTGGTTGTGCGCCCGGTTGTGCGCCCGGTTGTGCGCCCGGCCGGAGACAGGGATCCAGGTGCTCAGTTGAGCGAACGCCAGAAGTCGCCCAGGGCCTGCTCCAGGTCGCGGCGGGCCGTCCAGCCCAGGACGTCGCGAGCCGTGGACGGATCGACCTGGAGCCACTCGGCGATCGCGCCCGGCGAGACCTGCGAGGTCGCCGGTGGCTCCCGCTCGACGATCTCCGCCGCGACCCCGCTGACCTCGATCAGCCCGTTCACCAGCGACCGGATCGGCACGGCCCGCCCGGTGCCGATGTTGACCACGCCGGGCGCGGCGCCGGCGGCGGCCACCACCGCCTCGGCCAGATCCCGAACGTCCAGGTAGTCCCGCACCGCGCGCAGCGGCGCCAGCTCCAGCCGGGCGGGCCGGCCGGCCCTGACGGCTTCGAGCAGCGCGTACGCCACCTTTCCCAGCAGGCTGGAAGGATGCGCGCCAGGCCCCACCGAGTTGGTCACCCGCAGCACCACGGCCTCCACGCCGGAGTCGAGCACGGCCTTGGTGGCGGCGTACTTGGTGCGGCCGTAGCCGCCAACCGGGTCGATCGGGTCGTTCTCGGTCACGCAGCGGCCGGGCGGCAGCGGCCCGTACTCCAGCACGGTGCCCAGCTGGACCAGGCGCGGCGGCCGGGCGGCGAGCACCCGCTCGGTCAGCGTGACGAGCGAGACCCGCATCTGCTCCTCCCCCAGCCCCCAGTAGCTGCCGGCCGCGTTGACCACGACCTCCGCGCCCGCGAAGGCCCCGGCGACGGTGTCAAGGGCGGCGGCGACGAGATCGAGCCGGAGGTCCGCGGCGGCGGACCTGCCGACGGTGACGGTTTCCCAGCCCGCGTCGGTGAAGGCCCGGCTCACGTGCCGGCCCACGAACCCGGTCCCGCCAAGGATGACAGCCCGTTTCACAGGATCTCTCCTCTCATACCGTGACCCGGCGGGCCGCTTCGCGGAGATCGTGCAGGAGCCGGGCCTGGGCCAGCGACGCCTCGACGTCCTCGGCCGGGGCCCGGCCCGCGCGCACCGCGCGGGCGAAGCGGCGCAGCAGGGCGGCGAACTGGTCGTCGGCCGCCAGCGGCAACTTTGTGACCGCCCCTGCCGGGTCGGTCAGCAGGGCCGTCGGAGCCAGGCCGGGCGGCGGGGTGAACGCGCGGTCGAGCAGCAGCCGGCCGGCCGTGCCGCTGATCTCGTACCTGCACCGGTACGGCCGGTCCAGCCCGAACTCCAGGTGGGCGGTCACCCCGTCCGGGGAGAGCAGCAGGGCCTCGCCGCCCACGTCCACGCCGAGGGCCCGGTCGTGCCGCAACACGGCGGCCGCCACCCGCAGGTCGGGCCCCAGCAGGTGCTGGGCGGCCCTGAGCGGGTAGACCCCCGTGTCCAGCAGCGCGCCGCCGCCGAGGTCGGGCCGGTAGCGGATGTCCGCACCGGGGCGGGGCGGGACGGTGAAGGCCGCGGCGAACGCCAGCGGCGTGCCGAGCCCGGCCATCAGCGCGCGCACCTGCTCGTGCTGGCGGTGGCAGACGAACATCATCGCCTCCATCAGCACCAGGCCGCGTCCGCCCGCCAGGAGCTGGAGGCGGGCGGTGTGGTCGCGGGACGTGGTGAGCGGCTTCTCCACCAGCACGTGCAGGCCCGCTTCGAGTGCGCGTTCGGCCCAGGGGAAGTGCAGGGCGTTGGGCAGCGGGAGGTAGACGGCGTCCAGGTCGTCGCGCCGCAGGACGGCCTCGTAGCTCCGCTCGGCGCCCAGCCCGTACTCGCCGGCCAGTGCGGCGGCCCGGTCCGGGTCGCGGCTGGCCACGACGACCGGCTCGATCTCGGGGACGCTCGCCATGGCGGGGAGCATGCGGCGGCGGGCGATGTCGGCCGCGCCCAGCACGGCCATCCGGATCGGCCGCACGCCCACCGCCGGCGTCCGCAGCAGCGCGGTCCTCATGAGATCGACTGGAGGCCGGCGAAGAGGCTGCGTGCCTGGATGCCGAGGTAGTAGCTGTGCCGCAGCAGTGACGTGATCTGCCGCGGCGTCATCCAGACGAACTCGGGCGGCACCTCCAGCGGGAAGCTCCCGCCGACGTCGACGATCAGGTTGCGGGTCTCCGCGCAGTGGAAGCGGCCGCCCTCCTCCGACTGGATCACGTCGTACCTGATCTGGGCGGCGGGCGCGGACAGCGCCTCGGCCCGGAAGCGGGGGCCCTGGCCGGGCGGCAGGTCGGCGTAGTTGACCGGCTCGAACTGCACGGTGGGGGCCAGCTCGACCACGTCACGGGACCCGGCCTCGGCGCGGGCGTGGACCAGCAGGTGCAGCACGCCGCCGATGGGCCGGGTGAAGAACGCGGTGACGCCCCGCTCGACCGGCTCGACCAGCGGCTGCGTCCAGGCGGGCACCTCCCGGTTGCCGGCCTGCACCTCGGCGGCCATCACGGTGAAGTACTTGCCGCTCTCGTGCGCGATGCGGTGCTCGTCGCGGTACCAGCCCTTGACGGTGTTCAGCCCGTCCTGGTGCTGCACCAGCTCGTGGCGGGCCTTCAGCTCGGTCAGCCACTGCAGGATCACCGCGTCGGGGTGCAGCGACCAGGCGTCGGGCGCGAACGAGGCCCGCAGCATGGCCTGGTGGTCGTCGGCGGCGCCGCCGGTCTCGGGCACGCGGGGCAGGCAGGACAGCACGGACCGGGCGTCCATGTTGATCATGTTGTCCACCCGCATCAGGCGGTCGACCTGGCCGAGCGTCAGCCAGCGGAAGTCCGGGTGCTCGGGAACGTCGCCGGTGACCTCCACGACCATGTTCCTGTTGCGCTTGCGCAGGAACCAGGAGCCCTGCTCCGACTGCAGCACGTCCACGACGACCTCGGCGCGGGAGCGGTCGGTGAAGAACTCGAGGTAGTCGATCGGCCGGCCGCCGTGCACGCCGATGTAGTTGCTCCTGGTGGCCTGCACGGTCGGGGAGAGCTGGATCCCGTTGATGTTGCCGGGCTCCATCTTGGCCTGCATGAGCAGGTGCAGGACGCCGTCGAACTCCTTGGCCAGGATGCCGAGGATGCCGATCTCGGGCTGGTTGATGATGGGCTGCGACCAGCTGCCGCCGGTCTCGAAGTCGGTGCGTACGTGCAGGCCCTCGACGCTGAAGAAGCGTCCGCTGTCGTGGGCCAGGTTGCCGGTGTCCGGGCGGAAGCGCCAGCCGCGCAGCCGGGAGAACGGGATCCTGGCCACGTGGAAGGGGTTCGACCGGTGCTGCTCGGCCAGCCAGGCGTCGACCTGGGCGTTGCTGGTCACCCAGCTCTCGGTGACCTGCGCGGAGCGGGCGAACCGGCGGGCGGCCTCCAGGGAGGACGGGAGGTGCCGGGTCAAGGTGGCGTGGCTCATGACGGTTCCATCCATCCATGCCGGTGGCGGGCGGGACGACAGTGCGATCGTCGGCCCGGCCGGTCGAGAACCGCTCGCGGATCCATGGCAGCCCGCTCCTGCCGCCCTCCGGTTCCCGCCTTGAGGACGGGCACTGGTTCCCGCCTTGAGGACGGCCGCTCCGACCGGGACTCGAACCGGTCTCTAGCCGGGCCGCCTAACCTCGCGGGCATGGCCGTTCGAGAGGTTTCCACCCGCAGCATGCACGTACGCCGGCTCGCGATCCCTGACGCCCTGCTGATCACCGCGGAGCGGTTCGACGACGAGCGCGGCCTGTTCTACGAGGCGTACCGGGAGGAGGTCCTGGCGGAGGCGCTGGGGCATCCGCTGCGGGTCGTACAGAGCAACTTCTCGGTCTCGCGGCGGCGGGTGGTGCGCGGCGTCCACGGCGCGGCGGTCCCGCCGGGGCTGGCGAAGATCGTCACCTGCGTTCGGGGCACGGTGCTCGACGCCGTGGTGGACCTGCGGGTCGGCTCGCCCACCTTCGGGCAGCACGCGCTGACCGTGCTCGACCAGCGCGCCCGGGCCAGCGTGTACCTGGGCGAAGGGCTCGGGCACGCCTT
Source organism: Nonomuraea zeae (assembly GCF_005889725.1). Taxonomy (GTDB): domain Bacteria; phylum Actinomycetota; class Actinomycetes; order Streptosporangiales; family Streptosporangiaceae; genus Nonomuraea; species Nonomuraea zeae. The sequence continues at coordinate 51,849 of NZ_VCKX01000022.1, read as the reverse complement.
TATGGCGCTGACGGACGACACGTGCGTGCAGTACCAGTGCTCGCAGCCGTACCGGCCGCAGGACGTGATCACCGTGCATCCGCTGGACCCGGAGCTGGGACTGCCGTTCGCGCTGCCGGAGCCGCCGATCGTGTCGGGCCACGACGCCGCCGCGCCGACGCTGCAGGAGGCGCTGGAACGCGGCCTGCTCCCCAGCTACCAGTCGTGCGTGGACTACCACGACTCCCTGCGCACCGCCGCCGCCACCCACCTCTGATCCGGGCGGCTCCCGTCCCCCAGTTCTTCCGGGGACTCCTCGGCGCTTCCGGGCGGGTGCCAGTTGCCGTGTTCCACTGCGCTCGCTGGAGCGGCCAGCCCGCCTGGACCTTGCTCGTGCCCTGAGCCGGTCAGTCTTCCCTGGTCGTGCGCCACATCGCCGCGTACTGTCCCTCCGCGGCCAGCAGGTCGGCGTGCGTGCCCACCTCCACGAGCCGTCCCCCCGCCAGCACCGCCACCCGGTCGGCGTCCTGCGCCCCGGACAGGCGGTGGGTGATCATGACGGTGGTGTGCCGGTCGGCGGCGCGCCGGATCGCCTCGGCCGCCTCCGGGTCGGCGTTGGCGGCCGCCTCGTCCAGGACGAGCAGGGCGGGCTCGACCAGCAGTGCCCTGGCCAGGCAGACGAGCTGGCGCTGCCCGGTGGACAGCGAGCCGGGAAGCAGGTGGTCGTAGCCGCCGGGCAGCCGCAGGATCGTCTCGTGCACGCCTGCCTCGGTGGCGGCCCGGGTCACCTCGGCGTCGGTGGCCTCCGGCCGGCCGTAGGCGATGTTCTCGCGTACGGTCCTGGCGAACAGGAACGGCTCCTGGGGGACGTACCCGAGATGGGCCCGGTGCCCGGCCGGCAGGTCGCGGCCGTCGAGCCGGATCGAGCCCGACGTGGGCCGGTGGAACCCGGCGATCAGCTTCACCAGCGTCGACTTGCCCGCGCCCGAGGCCCCGACCAGCGCCACCGTCTCGCCGGCGCGCACGGTCAGGTCGACGCCGGTCAGCACGTCTTGCGGCGCGTTCTGGTACCGGAAGCCGACCCCGGCCAGCTCCAGGCACTCGCGCGGGCCCGGCAGGGCACGGGTCCCGGCGGCGCTCGCCGGCTCGGCCAGCAGGGCGCCGATGCGGTCGAGCGAGACCCGGGCCTGCTGCCAGGAGTCGAAGAAGCCGAACGCCTGCTGGATCGGCGCGAACAGCAGCGCCAGGTAGAGCACGAACGCCACCAGCTCGCCCGGCGCCAGCTCCCCCGCCGCCACCAGCGGCGCGCCGATCACCAGCAGGAGCGCGGTGCCCGCCTCGGCGAGCAGGTCGAGCAGCGGGAAGTAGGTGGCGATCAGCCTCTGGGTGGCCAGGCGCGCCCTGGCGTAGTCGCCGGCGGCCTGGCTGAAGGCGGCCTGCCTGCGGTCCTGCTGGCCGAAGGCCTGCGACTCCCTGACCCCGGCCAGGCTCTGCTCCAGGTGCGCGGCCACGTCCGCGGTGTGCTCGCGGGCCCGCCGGTAGTGGACGGTGGACAGCCGCCCGCACAGGAGCACGACCACGAGCAGCGGGACGAGCACGGCGAGCGCCACGCCGGCCAGCCGTACGTCCAGCGTGGCCATGACGCCGAGCGCGGCCACCGAGGTGAACCCGGCGACCACCATGCTGGCCAGGCCGGTGGAGAACACCTCGGAGAGGGTGTCCACGTCGGTGACGACGGTGGTGAGCAGGTCGGCGCCGCGGCGGCGCTCGTAGGCGTCCAGGGGCAGGCCCTGCACGTGCCGCCACACGCGCATCCTGAGCGTGTGGACCAGCCGTTGCCCGACCCGTCCCGCGACCACCAGCACCGCCCAGGTGACGAGGTATCCGGCGGTGGCGACGGCGACGAACGCGGCGCACGCGGTGAACAGCGCGGTGGCCGAGCCGCTGAGCATGCCCTCGTCGATGCCGTCCTTGGCCAGGTACGGGCCGGCCGACCCGGTGACGGCGCCCAGCGCCACCAGCCCGAGCACGGCCAGCAGCCCGCGCCACTGCCCCGTCAGCAGTTCCCGCGCCCTGAATCTGCCGGGGTGGAGAGGAGGAAGGCCCGGCGGGTCTGCCACCGGCCTGCCCCTGCCAGGCGGAGGCACACGCTGCGGGGCTCCCCCGTCGGCCGGAGGCACGAGCTGCGGCGCGCCCGCGTCCAGCGAAGGCATGAGCTGCGGGGTCTGCGCGTCCGTGGGGAGGAACTGGCCCGAGTCGACGGCGGCCGAGACAGCCGAATGCGCAGGAGCCGAGCCGGCCGGATACGCGAGGGCCGGGCCGGTGGACGGGGAGTCCTCGGACAGGACGGCGCGGTAGCGCTCCGATCTCGCCCACAGCTCCTCGTGCCGCCCCTCCTCCACCACCCGGCCGCCCTCCAGCAGCGCGACGCGGTCCGCCAGCGCCAGCGCCGCCAGCCGGCGGGTGATGAGCAGCGTCGTACGCCCTCGCGTCGCCTCCCGCAGGGCGGTCACGAGGTCGCGTTCGAGCACCGGGTCCAGCGCGCTGGTGACGTCGTCGAGGACGAGCACCCGCGGCCGGGTCAGCAGGGCGCGGGCCAGCGCCACCCGCTGCCGCTGCCCGCCGGACAGCCCGGTCCCGTGCTCGCCGACCGGCGTGTCGTACCCGCCGGGGAGCTCCGCCACGAAGTCGTGCAGGCCGGCCGCGGCCGAGGCGGCGGCCAGCTCGGCGGCGGTCGCGTCCGGGCGGCCGTAGGTGATGTTCTCGCGGATCGTGCCGGAGAACAGGAAGGGGTCCTCGAAGGCCATGCCGATCCGGGACCGCAGCGAGGCCAGGGCGACCTCGGCGACGTCGTGCCCGTCCAGGCGTACGGCACCGCTCAGGACGTCGTGGAAGCGCGCGGGCAGCAGCCCGGCGGTGGACTTGCCGGAGCCGGACCCGCCCACCAGCGCCACCGTCTCTCCCGGGGCCAGCCGCAGGCTGAACCCGTCGAGCAGCGGCGCCGACCCGGGGTAGCCGAAGACCACCCGGTCGAAGACCAGCTCCCCGGGCCCCGCGGGCAGCGGCCGGGCGCCGGGGCGGTCGACGACGGCGGGCACCGCGTCCAGCACCTCGAAGATCCGGCCGGCGGAGGCCCGCGCGCGGTGGGCGAGGATGACCGCGCCGGCGATCAGGTTCGCCGGGCTGACCAGCATCGCCAGATAGGACGTGAACGCCAGGAACCCGCCCACGGTGATCTCGTGCCGGATCGCCAGCCAGCCGCCGAGCAGCAGCATCGCGCCCTGGCCGAACACCGGGATCGCGGCCAGCAGGGCCTGCCCGCGCGCCTGGAGCCGCACGGCCCGCATCCGCGCCTCGTACAGCTCGCCGGAGCCGGCCCCGACCCGGGCCAGCTCCTGCGCCTCCTGCCCGAACGCCTTGATCACGCGTACGCCGGTCAGCGCCTGGTCCACGGCGTGGGTGAGCTCGCCGGCACATTGCTGGGCCAGCGCGGTGGCGCGGGTGAGGTCGCCGCGCATCCACCGGGTGACGAGGATCATGCCGGGCACGGCCAGCGCGGCGCAGAGCGCCAGCAGTGGCGAGATCGTCAGCATCATCGCGAACCCGAACACGGTGAACAGCACCGCCCCGGAGATCTGCGGCGCCATCCCGAGCACGCGCACCAGCGATCCGGTGTCGGAGTTCACCCGCGAGATGATCTGCCCGGTCGACAGGCCGCCGCGGGAGCGCGGGCCGAGCCGCTGCGCCCGGTCGTGGACGGCGTCGCGCAGCCGGTACTGCACGCGGGTGATGACCTTGGCCTGGAGCACCAGGCAGAGCCGGCGCGCCGCGAAGGCGGTGACGGACAGGCCGAGGAACAGGGCCAGCCACGGCCCCGGAGGCGCGTCGCGGGCGGAGATCGCCTGGTCGAGCAGCCGCTGCTGGAGCAGGGGCACGGCCGACGAGAGCACCGCGCTCAGCGCCGCCGCGCCGAAGGCCAGGGCCAGCAGGCGGCGCTGGTCGCGCACGTACGGCCACAGCCGCCGCACCCAGCCCCCGCCGCCCGCCGCCCGGTCGGCGACGACCTCCCGTTCCGCCTCGCTCATCGTTCCCGTGGGCGACGTCATGTCGGGACGGCCTCCGGGACGGGCGCGGCCCGCCGCCGCAGCGCCGCGAGCAGGGGCGCGCTGAGCGGCCGGGTGATCAGGACGAGGATCGCCAGGGCGGCCAGCGTCGGCGCCTGCCCGGCCACCACGGCCACGTCGAGCGGCACGTTGTAGATGACCACGACCCGCACGACCGCGCTGGTCAGGAAGCCGATCCCCCACAGCAGGTTGAGCAGCCGCAGCCGCCGGGCGAAGGCGGCGTCCTCGCGCCAGCACTCCTCCCAGCCCGCGCCGAGCCGCTCGTCGCCCTTGGTGACGAAGGGGGCGACCACGTCGTTCAGCACGGTCCGGCCGAAGAACGTGGTGGCGATCCCGTACGCGCCGCCGAGCGCCGGGATGACCGCGCCCTTGGCCAGCAGCAGCCGGGCGTCACCGGTCACGAACACCAGCGCCAGCGTGGCGGCCAGCACCAGCAGCATCATCAGCGGGAACGCGCTGATGCGGCGCTCCCGCACGCTGCGGTAGACCGTCCGCAGCCCGGCGACCACGGCGCCGACCGTCAGGGCGAGCACGGGGCTGAAGCCCAGCAGGAAGTGCAGCAGGAAGAAGCTGATCACCGGGGCCGCCATGTCGAGCAGCAGCGGCAGCGCGGCACGCAGGCGCGGGGACACCGGGCTCACCGTTTCCCGGTGGCCGACGGCGTGCCGTTCTCCGGCGCGGCGTCCGGCGGCAGCTGCTCCTGGATGCCGTTGACGATCCGGCGCAGCACCGGCACCTGCAGCCGGAACGACACCAGCACGGCCGCGAACAGGACGATGCCGGGCAGCTGCGAGATCAGGAACGACTCCTCGATCTCGGCGGGCGTGAAGGAGTAGACGACGATCACCCGCAGCACCGACTCGATCAGCAGGAAGGCGGCGAACGTGCCGGTCATCAGGCGCTGGCGGCGGCGGAAGGAGAGCGAGGTCTCCCAGGCCCGCTCGTAGGCGGCCTCGCGCCGCGGGTCGCCCCTGGTGGCCAGCGGACGGGCGGTCTGGTAGATCACCGGCTTGCCGACGAAGCAGGTCACGCCGAGGAAGATCCCGGCCAGCGCCGTGTAGAAGGACGGTTTGATCGCCACGACGCGCGGGTCGTCGGAGACGAACAGCAGCACCACGGACAGGATGATCTCCAGCACGACCAGGAGGCCGATCCAGTCCATCTTGCGGCGGCGGATCGTGTTGACCGCGACGGCGACGCCGGTGGCCAGGCCGGCCAGGGTCAGCGCCCAGAAGTCGTTCAGGCCGGCCCGTTTGAGCAGGAGGTACAGGACGACCGGCACCACCACGTCGATGGCCAGCGGGAGTAAGGGGCGAATCCGTGCCCCGATTCCGTCGTTCATGCGCGAGCCCCTTCAGGATCCGAGCGGGACGGGATGCGGAACATCAATTCCGCACCCCACAGTGAGCGGCTGATGGCTTCGTAGGCGTAGTCGCGCATCTCGTTCTCGTAGCGGTTGATCGCCTCGACCAGCTCCCGGCGGCCGGCGTCCGCCTCGGCCAGGGCGGCGGCCAGCGCGGCGGCGTCGCGCAGCGCGGTGTTCGCGCCGAACCCGCCGACCGGGGTCATGGCGTGGATGCAGTCGCCCAGCACGGTGACGTTGTCGGACGGCCATTCGGGGGTGGGCGACATGGCCCGGATGGACAGCGCGAACGTGGCCTCGACCCGCGACTCGGCCACCACCCGGCGCAGCACCGGATGCCAGCCGTCGAGCAGCTTGAGCGCGGTGGCGTGCAGCTTCTCCGGGTCGCCGTTGCGCGGCGCGACGCGGGACGCGGCGGGGACGACCAGCGTCCACTTGAGGTAGTCGGGCACGCTCTGCAGCGCGGCGTGCGGGGCGAACTGGGCGACCGCCTCGGCGGCGGGCATCTGCGGCTGGAACGAGCCGACCACCAGGGTCCGGCTCTCCGGGCCGAGCACCGGGCGGGCGCCGCCGATCAGGCCGGGCGGCAGCCACTCCAGCACCTCCTCGGTCAGCAGCATGTGGCCGTAGATGGCGCGGGTCCCGAGGTCGAGCAGCTCGGCGTCCGGGAGCCGCCGCCGGCGTACGGCCGACTCCACGCCGTCGGCCGCGACCAGCACGTCCGCGGTGGCGGTGCCGCCGTCGGCCAGCTCCACCTGCACCTGGTCTCCGACGTGCTCGTAGCCGACGACCGGCTCGCCGAACCGGACGGCGTCGCCCAGGCCGGTGAAGAGGATCTCGCGCAGCGTGCGCCGGTCGGCCACGGTGGCCGCGGCGGCCGGGTCGAGCGGCACGCCGGCCGGCCGCACCGAGGCGGTCTCGTTGAGCAGGTAGTCGTAGGTGACGCCGCGCGGGGTGTAGAGCTTGTTCGCGGTGGCCTGGGTCAGGTCGTACAGGTCGGCGGGCAGGCAGGAGGCCAGCGCGCCCCGGCCGTGGCGGTCGATGCGCAGCCTGAACCCCTGCCACCAGGGCCCGAGGTCGTTGTCGCGCTCGAAGACGGTGACGCCGACGCCGCGCTTGCGCAGCCCTTGGGCCAGGCTGAGCCCGCCGATTCCGGCGCCGGCGATGATCACGCTGAGACCCACTGTGCTCTCCAAGTCGTCAAACGCGGACGGCCAGACGCTGGGCCACGCCCGGGAACAGCCCGAGCGCGTTGCCCCGGTCGATCAGCGCCCGGTCGGCGCCGGCCAGGCCCAGGCGCGGGGATTCGAGGTCCTGCACGCACTCGGCGACCAGGCCGGCCGGGATGGCCGACCAGTCGGTGCCGAACACGATGCGGTCGGGCGTCACGGTCTCCAGGAGGCTGGGCAACGCGGAGGAGCCGGTCAGCGCGGTGTCGTAGTAGAAGCGGCGCAGCCCGTCGCGAACCCGGGCCCGGTCCAGCCCGAAGAACGCCGCGCCGAGCACTTCGGCGCGGAAGGCCGCGTATGGCAGAAACCCGCCACCGTGGGACAGGATGAACGAGATGTCCGGGTAGCGGTCGAGCGCGCCCGACATGATCAGGTTAAGCGCGCCGCGCGTGGTGTCAAGGAGGAAGTCGGCCAGCACGTACGGCACCGAGACGTGCTCCACGGCCGGCAGCGCCATCGGGTGCACGAGCACGACCGCGCGCCGCCGGTTCAGCTCCTCGAACAGCACGTCGTAGAGCGGGTCGCCCAGGTACTGCGAGCCGGCGTGCGGCACCAGGACCACGCCGTCGGCGCCCAGCACGTCGTAGGCGTGCGCCAGCTCGGCCAGGGCCAGGTCCACGTACGGCATCGGCAGCGCGGCCAGCAGCCCGAACCGGTCCGGGTGGTCGGCGACCAGCTCGGCGATGGACTCGTTGGAGCCGCGGTTGAGCCGGGCGGCCGCGCCCGAGGTGGGCGAGAAGTCGGGGATGGCGTTGGAGATCAGCGCGAACTCGATGCCGTTGACCCCCATCACCTCCTGCGTCTCCTCCAGGGACCAGGGAATGGCGAAGGGCGCGCCCGCCTCGCGCATCAGCTTGGCCTTCTTGGGCGGGATCGCGTGGTGGTGCACGTCGATCCGGCGTGGGTCGCTCATGAGCCGGGTCCTTTCGCATCGGCCGCCCGCACCAGACCGGTGCTGCCGTCGACGGTGAGCAACTGGTCGTCGGTGAAGGTGGTGGTGGCGCTGCCGGTCGCCACGACGGCGGGCACGCCGTACTCGCGGGCGATGATCGCCGGATGCGACAGCAGGCTGCCGCGGTCGGTGACCAGCGCGCCCACGCTGGGGAACAGCACCGCCCACTGGGCGGTCGTCTCGGGGCACACCAGGACGTCGCCGCGGCGGAGCTTGCCGAACTCGGTCACGGAGGTGATCACGCGGGCGGGGCCGGTGTAGCGGCCCGCCGAAGCGGCCACGCCGCGCAGCTCCCCGGGGGCGGCGTCGGGGCCCGAGGGGCCGCCCGGGCCGCCGAACAGCCGCATCGACCACTGCATGACCTGCATCACGTGCTCGGCCTGCGCGGACGGCGGGGTCATGCCGGGCTTGGGCGCCATGGGCGCGGGCGGCGGGCCGTAGCTGGGCGGGCCGGGGTGGGCCAGCGCCCAGGCGTGCTCGCCCCGGCCGCGCAGCACCTGCTCGTGCCGGGGGCGGCGGTCGCCCAGGGCGGCCAGCGCGTCGTCGTGACCGAGGTAGAACACGTCGTCGGCCTGCCTGACCACGCCGGCCGCGACCAGCCTGGCGCCCAGGTCGAGCGCGACGTAGCGCAGCAGCGCCCAGGCGGAGACGGCGTAGAACACCTTCTCGTCGCGTACCGGGCTGCCCAGGTCGCTGCCGGCCAGGGCGTGCTCGAACCGCTCGCGGCCGGCCCCGCTCAGCGCGGCCCTGGCCTCCTCCAGCGCGCCCGCGCGTCGCCCGGCCAGCCTGGCGCGTTCGGCGTCGAGGTCGTAGGGGTCGTCGAGCTGGGCGCGGACCAGGTTGAGCAGCATGTCGGGCTGCTCGGCCAGGGTCGGGTCGGTCAGCGTGAACCCGATCGTGCGGTGCCCGTACCCCTGCACGTAGTCCGCGAAGGCGGCGGCGAACGGGCCGCCGGGGATCTCCCCGGCCTCGACCCGCGCCCGGGCGCCGGGGTCGGCGGCGGCCAACCGGGCCAGCGCGCCCAGCCCGGTGTGGGCCGGCACGTGGTCGCCGCTCAGGCCGCCGCGCAGGCGCAGGGTCTGGGCGGCGTCCCAGCCCAGCAGCTCGGCGCAGGCCACGCCGAGCCGTCCGAACAGGTAGACGGCCGCGCCGGTGAGCCGGAAGTACACCTCGTGCAGCTCGGTGAAGATCGTCAGCAGGCGGCGCAGGTGCGCGGTCAGCTGCGCGTCCGTCAGCGTGCGCAGCTCGACCTGGCGCAGCTCCGCCAGCGCGGCCGCGGCGGCCGGCTTGATCTCGTCGTTCCACCGGTGGATCAGCCGTTCGGGCTCGCCCTGCTCGACGGCCACCGCGATCTTCTCGACCCGGCCCACCAGCTCCTCGATGGTGTCGGGTGGCGTGGTGACGTACGTCCAGCCGCCGATCGCGTGGGCGGAGGGCACGACGCCGGTGTTGAAGGCGAACACGTGCCTGGCGCAGTCACTGAAGATCGGCATGAAGATCGACTGCTGGAGCGGCACCCAGGGCCGGTCGCTGTTGCGGTCGCGGGTGGAGAAGCCGGGCGGGACGTCGATGGCGATGGGGACCTGCGGGACCGGACGGTCGGGCAGCCCGGTGATCGGGCGCGCCTGCACCAGCCAGAGCCGGTCGTCCTGGTCGATCACCCACTCGATGTCCTGGGGGCCGCCGGCGTGCGCGGCCACCCGCGCGGCCAGGGAGGCGATCTCGCGGGCCTCGCCGGCCGTGATCGCCTGCTGGCCGCCCGAGCTCTGCCGCTCGCCGCCGGGCTCGCGCAGGTCGCGCACCACCCACTCGTCGGCGGTGACCTCGCCCGACATGAGCCGCTCGCCCAGCCCGCGGACGGCGCTGATCACGATCTCGTCCGCGCCGCTCACCGGGTTGACGCTGAAGGCGGCGCCGGCCGCGCGGGCGTCCACCATCCGCTGCACCAGCACGCCGACCTGGGCCGGGCCGGCCTCGCCGTGGTAGGCCCTGACCCGCTCGGAGAAGCCGGAGGCCCAGCAGGTGCGCACCGCCGCGCCGACCGCCTCGGGCCCGCGTACGCCGAGCACCGACTCGTACTGCCCTGCGTACGACATGCCGGCCAGGTCCTCCGCCACGCCCGAAGAGCGCACCGCGACGGGGCCGCCGCCGATCCGCTCCAGCGCGCCCGCCAGCTCCCCGGCCAGGCCGGGGGGCAACGGGGTCTCCGGCGTCCACGCGCCGTCGCCGATCGCGGCGGCCAGCGCGCCCGTGGTCACCGCGAAGCCGTCGGGCACCGGGAAACCGGCCGCGAGCAGCTCGCCGAGCACGGCCGCCTTGCGGCCCACCAGCGGCACCTCGCCGAGCCCGATCTTCGACAACGCCACTACGTAGCTCACGTCCAGCTCTCCTGTCGACAACGCCGATCCGGCCAGCCCATCAACGAGCACTCGAGAATGGCTAGAGGATCACTCAAGGGGTGGATTCGGGCAAGGGTCAGTCGTCCAGCACGCTGATCGCGCCGACCGGGCATCCGGTGGCGGCCCGCCGGACCGCGGCCCGCCGCACCTCGTCCGGCCGCTCGGCCAGCAGCAGCACGTACCCCTCGTCCTCGCACTGGTCGAACACGCCGGGCTCGACCAGGACGCACTGCCCGGATCCGATGCAGCGTTGCTGATCCACGCGCACCCGCATTCCTGCCTCCTCGCGATCTCACCAGGTCACCGGCAGCCGGTAGGCCCCGAACAGGTTGGCGTCGTACTTGAACGGGATCTCCGCCATCGGCGCCGCCAGCCGCAGCGTGGGGAAGCGGCGCAGCAGCTCGGTGAAGACGACGGTCAGCTCCAGGCGGGCCAGGTTGGCGCCCAGGCACTGGTGCGGACCGTGGCCGAAGGCCAGGTGCCGGCTCTCTGTGCGGAGAATGTCGAAACGGTCGGGGTGGGCGAACGCGCTCTCGTCGCGGTCAGCCGAGGCGGCCAGCGGGATCACGCCTTCCCCCGCCCTGATCCGCACGCCGCCGATCTCCAGATCGGCCACGGCGGTCCGGCAGGTCGCCAGCTCGGCGACCGACAGGTAGCGCAGCAGCTCCTCGACGGCCTGCGGCACCAGCGACAGGTCGGCGTGCAGCAGGGCGAGCTGGTCGGGATGCGCCAGCAGCGTGACCACGCCCAGCGTGATCATGTTCGCGGTGGTCTCGTAGCCGGCGAACAGCAGCAGCAGGGCGATGAACACGAGCTGGAACTCGCTCAGCGCGCCGGACTCGACGTGGGTCGAGGCCACGCGCCCGATCAGGTCGTCGCCCGGGCTCCTGCGGGCGGTGGCGACGAGCCCGCTCAGGTAGCCGACCAGCTCGCGGAAGCCGGCCTCGCCCTGGGGGCGCAGCTCCGGGTCCGGCTCGGCCATGAGCGTGGCGGTCAGCGTGGCGAAGCGGGGGTAGTCCGCGTCGGGGACGCCGAGCAGCTTGCTGATCGCCAGGGTCGGCACCGGCAGGGCCAGCGCGGTGACCAGGTCGGCGGGTCTGGGCCCCGCGGCCATCGCGTCCAGGCACTCGTGCACGCTCTTGCGGATGTCGGGGGCCAGCCCGCGTACCCGCCTGGTGGTGAACTCGGGGATGAACATGCGCCGGTACGGCCCGTGCTCCGGCGGGTCCATGCCGACGAACACCCTGACCTGGCGGAGGAACTCGGCGTCGGCGGTCAGGAACGGGTAACCGGGCTTGGCCCGGTCGGCGCTGATCCGGGGATCGGTGAGGATGCGGCGCACGTCGGCGTAGCGGGCCACCACCCAGGCGCTCGCGCCGCCGGGCAGCCGGACGCGGGAGACCGGCTCCTCGCGCCGCAGCCGGGCGTAGTCCGGGGGCGGGTGGAGCGGGCAGGAGCGCCGCATGGGGAAGTCAGGCAGGCCGGCCGCGGTCACGACAGGTCTCCCGACTGGGTGAGCACGTAGGAGACGACCAGCTCGGGCAGCTCGAACGCGCTCTCCTCCTGGCCGTCCTGCGACCACACGGGACGCAGGAAGCGCAGCTCGACCAGCTGCTCGATGAGCGCTTCCGCCTCCGTCAGCTGCGCGCCGATCAGGCCGGCGATCTGGGGGGCGGTCAGCCCCACGCTCTGGCGGGCGGCCAGCAGGCCCAGGGCCTGCCGGCCACGGGGGTCCAGGCGCAGGTAGCCGGGCGCCAGCCGGGCCGCGATGTCGAACCCGCCGAACCGCAGCTCGGTCAGCAGCCTGCGCCGGTCGGTCAGCCGCTCGGCGAGCTTGCGCAGCGGGTACTTGGGGTTGGTGCCGAGCTTGGCGCCGGCCGTGCGGATGGCCAGCGGCAGCCGTCCGCAGGCCCGGACGATGGCGCGGGCCGCGTCCGTCTCGGCCTCCACCCGGCTCCGGCCGACGATGGAGCCGAGCATGCGCAGGCTCTCGTCGAGGCTGAGCGTCTCCGCCTCCATGCGGGCGCCGGCCAGCGAGGACAGCCCGTTGGAGCCGGTGACGAGCACCGCGCACCGGGCGCCGCCCGGCAGGATGGGCCGCACCTGGGCCGCCGACAGCGCGTCGTCGAGCAGGATGAACAGCTTGCACTCGGCGGTGCGGCTGCGGAAGAGCTGGGTGCGTTCCTCCTGCGTGGCCGGGAGCTGTCGCGTGTCCAGCCCGATGGCCTGGAGGAACGCGCCGAGCACGTCGAACGGGTCGCTCGCGGTGGTCCTGCTGCCGCCCAGGTCGGCGAAGAGCTGCCCGTCGGGGAAGTGCACCCTGATGCGGTGTGCCACCCGCGTGGCCAGGGTCGTCTTGCCCACCCCGGTCACGCCGGTGACGGACAGTAATCGCAGCGCGGTGTTCTGCGGGGTGTCGGTGAGCATCGTGGACAGGGTCTTGACCAGGTCGTCCCGGCCGACGAAGTCCGCGATGTCCGGCGGGAGCTGGGCCGGGGTGACGAAGGAGGCCCGCTTGGCCGGCGCCGGCGACTCGGAGGACGGGGCCAGCTCGGCGTTGAGCAGGTCGCGTTGCAGGTTGCGCAGCCCCGGCGAGGGCTCGATGCCCAGCTCCTCGCGCAGGTTGCGGCGCAGCGTCTGGTAGACCTCCAGCGCCTCGGAGCGGCGCCCCGAGCGCTGGAGGCTGATCATCAGCTTGGCGTGGAAACCCTCGTGGAAGGGGTGCTCGGCGATGAGCATCTTCAGCTCGGAGATCAGCTCGCGGTGCAGCCGGAGCTGGAGCCGGGCCTCGACCCGCATCTCCAGCGTCTGCAGGATGTCCTCGGCCACCTGGTTGACCTGGGCGCTGAGCACCGAGCCCAGGTCCACGTCCACCAGCGGGCCGGCGGCGCACATGTCCAGCGCCTGGTTGAGCAGCTCCAGCGCGGGCCGGGTCTCCCCCGCGGCGAGCTGCACCCTGGCCCGGTCGGCCAGCTCGTCGAAGACGTCCTTGTCCAGGGCGTGCGTGTCGAGGTGCAGGACGTAGCCGAGCGGCTTGGTCTCCAGCACGACGTCGCCGCAGCGGTCGACCGCGGTCAGCGTGCGCCGGATCTGGTAGATGTACGTCTGCAGGGTGGCGAGGGCGCTGACGGGCGGATTGGCGCCCCACAGCTCCTCGATGAGCGTGCCGGTCGTGACCACCCGGCCGCGGCGCAGCGCCAGCAGTGCCAGGACGATCCGCAGCTTGGGCGCGCTCGGTGTCACGTCCACGCCCTTGTACGTCGCCTTCAATGCCCCCAGTACCGAGACCTTCACCGCGCACCGGCCTCCACCGGCTCGCGCGCGGAGATGGCCTGGCTGTTGACCACCACCAGCCGGATGATCTGGCAGATCTCGGCGACCTGCTCCTGGGTGACGCCCATCCCCGTGGGCAGCGCGAGCACCCGCGCGGACAGGTGCTCGGTGCCGGGCAGCCCGGCCGTTCCGCGGTAGGGCGCCATCTGGTGGCAGCCCGGTGTGAAGTAGCGCTGGGCCAGCACGTTCTCCTGGTGCAGCAGGTGACGCAGGCTGTCCCTGCCGACGCCGGCCCGCTCCTCGTCGACCTCGACGATGACGTACTGGTAGTTGTTGCGCTCGCGCTCGTCGAACGGGATCAGCCGGATCCCGTCCACGTCGGCCAGCCACGCCTGGTAGTGGCGGTAGTTGGCCAGGTTGCGGGCGACGAACTCCCCGACGCTGTCGAGCGAGGTCAGGCCCATCGCGCCCGACGCCTCGCTCATCTTGGCGTTGATGCCGACCCAGGACACGTCGTTCTCGCCGGTGAGGCCGAAGTTCCTGAGCGCGCCCAGGCGGCGGGCGAGCGCCTCGCTGCCGGTCGTGATCGCGCCGCCCTCGAAGGCGTTGACGAACTTGGTGGAGTGGAAGCTGAACACCTCGGCGTCGCCCAGGCTGCCCACCGGCCGGCCGCCGGCGGCGGTGCAGGCGAAGGCGTGGGAGGCGTCGAAGAACAGCGCGAGCCCGTGCCGCCTGGCGATGGCCTCCAGGCGCTCGGCCGGCGCGGCCCGCCCCCACAGGTGGACGGCGAGGATGCCGCTGGTGCGCGGCCCGATCAGGGACTCGACGTGGTCGGGGGCGATCTGCCCGGTGCCGGGGTCCACGTCGCAGAAGACCGGGGTCAGGCCCACCCAGCTGACCGCGTGCGCGGTGGCGGCGAACGTCAGCGAGGGCACGATCACCTCGCCGGTCAGCCCGGCCGCGCGCAGCACGAGCTGCAGGGCGGCGGTCGCGTTGCAGGTCGCCATCGCGTACGGGGTCCCGGCCGTCCTGGCGACGCGCCGTTCGAACTCCTCCACCAGCGGCCCGCCGTTGGACAGCCAGCCCCGGTCGAAGGCGGCGTCGAGGCGGGCGGAGAACCGCCGGCGGTCGCCGATGTTCGGCGCTCCCACCTTGAGAGGGCTTTCGAAGGCCGGCGCCCCGCCGAATCCGGCCAGATCCTCCAAAATGCGTTTCACAGGCCCACCGCCAGCATCAATGGAGACCGTTTGGGTTGATACACGAATGCTCCAATACGCAACTCGCGTGCCACTCGAATCGAACTCAAGTCACGCTCAAGTCCTGAAAAAAGCAGAAAAAGATGGGAAAAGCGGCAAAAAAAAGGGGAAAGGCCGCGGACCTCCCGCGGCCTTCCCCTTGCTTCCACTCCGGGAAGATCAGCCCTTGCCCTGCACGAACTCCTTGAACGAGGCGATCACGTAGTCGATCATCTCGGCCGTGATCCCCGGGTACACCCCGATCCAGAACGTCTGCTCGGTGATGACGTCGCTGTTGGTCAGCTCGCCCACCACCCGATGCGGCTGCCCCTGGTAGGCCGGCTGCCGGGTGAGGTTGCCCGCGAACAGCAGCCGGGTGGCGATCCGCCGCGACTCCAGGAAGTCCACGAGCTGCCGCCTGGTGAACGGCGCTTCCGGCTCGACGGTGACGACGAAGCCGAACCAGCTCGGCTCGCTCCCCGGCGTGGCGTGCGGCAGCAGCAGGCCGGGCAGCCCGTCGAGGCCGTCACGCAGCCGCTGCCAGTTGCGCCGCCGCGCCGCCACGAACGCGGGCAGCTTGCCGAGCTGGGTCAGCCCGAGTCCGGCCTGGATGTCGGTGGTCTTCAAGTTGTAGCCGACGTGGGAGAAGATGTACTTGTGGTCGTAGCCGACCGGCAGCGCGCCCATGTCGTGGCTGAAGCGCTTGAGGCACCGGTTGTCCTCGCCGGGCTCGCACCAGCAGTCGCGGCCCCAGTCGCGCATCGACTCGGCGATGCGGGCCAGCGCCAGGTTGTCGGTCAGCAGGCACCCGCCCTCCCCCATCGTGATGTGGTGCGCCGGGTAGAAGCTGACGGTCGCCAGGTCGCCGAAGGTGCCGGTGTTCCTGCCCTGGTAGGTCGACAGGACGGCGTCGCAGTTGTCCTCGACCAGGAACAGGCCGTGCGCGTCGGCGAAGTCGGCGATCTCCGCCACGGGGAAGGGGTTGCCGAGCGTGTGCGCGATCATGATCGCCCGGGTTCTGGGCGTCAGCGCCGCCTCGACCCGCTCCAGCGTGGTGTTGTACGTCCCCAGCTCCACGTCCACGAAGACGGGCACCAGCCCGTGCTGCAGGATCGGGTTGACCGTGGTCGGGAAGCTGGCCGCCACGGTGATCACCTCGTCGCCCGGCCGCAGCCGCCGGTCCTCCAGCTCCGGCGCGCTGAGCGTGGCGACGGCCAGCAGGTTGGCCGAGGAGCCCGAGTTGGTCAGGTGCGCCTTGCGCAGCCCGAGTGTCCTGGCGAACAGCCGCTCGAAGCGCAGCGCGGTCGCTCCCGAGGCGATGCGCATCTCCACGGCCTGCTCGACCAGCGCGGCGCGGTCGTCCTCGTCGAGGACCGCGCCGGAGGTCTGGATGAGTGTCGTGCCGGGCACGAAGCCCGGTTCCGCCGCCGCCCGCTCAAGATGGAGTTTGCGGACGTGCTCCATGAGGATCTGCTTGACCTGATCAGCCACGGCCGATGCCCTCCATTCCGAGTGGATTCAGGGTGAACTGTGCCGGGCGGCGTCAGTGAAGCACTGGTGTCTCACTCACGCTTCGCCAGAGCCCGCGGATCGAGTCGATCGGTTTGTGCTGCGGGATCCAGCGCAGGGCCCGGCGCGCGGCGCCGATGTCGACGTACTGCCGCCCCGCGTCGGCGTCGCGGCGCAGCCCCCGGTACGGCCGCGTCACCCGCCGCACGGGCACCCCGCTGACCTTGATCAGCTCGTCGACCAGGGTCTTGACCGGCGTCAGCCGGCCGTTGGCGATGTTCAGCACGGGTGGCGTGGCCGAGATGCGGGCGGCCTTGACCACCGCGGAGACCACGTCCCGCACGTCCACGAAGTCGCGCTCGTCGCTCAGCTCCGGCAGCTCCACCGTCGCCGGACGCCGGGCGAGCTGCGCGGCCAGGCCGCCGAAGAAGCTGGCGACCGGCGCGTTCGGCCCGAGCACGGTGCTGACCCGCAGCACCACGCCGTCGAGCTGCCGCGCCTCGATCGCGCCCACGACGAGCCGGCTGCCCGCCAGCTTGGAGCGGGCGTACGGGGTGATCGGGAGCTCGGCGGTCGTCTCGTCGAGCAGCGCGTAACCGCCCGGCTGGGCGCCGTACTCGTAGACGGAGCCGAGCTGGACCAGCCGGACCCGGCCGCCCACCGCGCCGACCCCGGCCACCAGCCGGGCGACCAGTTCCTGGTTGGAGTGGGTCATCTCCGTCTCGGAGACCTCCCACAACGCGCCGGCCGCGTTGACCACGACGCGGGGCCGTACCCGGGCCAGGAATCCGGCCAGCTCGCCCGCGGAGTTGGCGGCCAGGTCGGCCAGGTAGAGGCGGCAGCCGGCCGGGGCGGCGGCGGGCCGCCGCGCCACGGCGATCACGTCGAAGCCCGCCTCACGCAGCCCGACGCAGACGAACCTGCCCAGATACCCGGTGCCGCCGGCGACCAGCGCCACCGGGCGGGCGGGTGCCCTCACCTCGCCCATGGCTCACTCCTGCCGGCCGTAGGAGGCGAGCACCTCGTAGACGCCGAACGTCTCCCCGCGCCCGCGATCCTGCAGCGGGCGCAGCGGCGAGGTGGCGCCCCGGTGCTGGTCGCCCTCCTCCCAGCGGCGGAAGGCGCCCAGGCTCGTCCACCTGCTCAGCACCACGAAGTCGCCGGGGCGGCGCACGTCGCCGAGCAGCTCGTTGCCGAGCAGGCCCGGCGTGCCGTCGAGCCGCCCGCTGATCTCGTGGTAGGCGCGCTCGACGGTGTCCGCCCGGCCGGCCGGCGCGGTGGCGTAGAGCAGGACGCGGACCTCGCCGGTCATCGTGCCGCCCCGGCGAGCGAGTGCAGCACGGTCATCGTGGTCATGGAGCCCGCGACCCGGTAGGGGTGCAGCTTCTTGCGGTGCTCCAGGTGCTGGTCGCTCAGCTCGTACTCGCGGAAGCGGGCCTCGTCGGTCCAGTCGCTGACGATGTAGTAGACGCCCTGCTCGTCCTCGCTCCTGGACAGCCACTGCCCGAGGTTGGCGGGCTGGCCGGTGATCACGTCGGCGCCCGCCAGCCACGCCCGCTCGAACTCCGCCTCCCGGCCCGGCACCAGCTCCATCCTGAGCAGCACGCGGAACGCCATCTCAGATCCCCCCGTCCACGTTGAGCGTCTCGCCGGTGACGTAGGAGGACAGGTCGCTGGCCAGGAACAGCACCGCGCCCGCGATCTCCTCGACCCGGCCGAGCCTGCGCACGGCGGTCAGGCCCTCGTAGCGCGCCACGACCTCGGGCGGCAGCTCGGCCTCGGTGGCGATCACGCCGGGCGCGATCACGTTCACCCGGACGCCGCGCGGCCCCAGCTCCTTGGCCAGGGACCGGCACAGGCCGACCAGCCCGGCCTTGGCGGCGGTGTAGTGGGCGCGCAGCGGGATGCCCACGCCGGCCGACCGCGACCCGATGGTGATCACCGAGGCGCTCTCGCCGAACAGCGGCAGCGCCCCCTGCGTGATCAGGTACGCCGCGGTCAGGTTGGTGTCCAGCACCCGGTGCCACTCCTCCGCCGGCAGCTCGCCGAACGGGATGTGGCTGATGACGCCCGCGTTGTGCACGACCACGTCCAGGCGGCCGAGCCGGGTGCGGCACTCCTCGATGAGCCGGCCGATCTCCTCGGCGCTGCTCACGTCGGCCCTGACCAGGTGGTGGTCGCCGGGCACCGTCTTGAGCTCCCTGGCCAGCGAGTCGACGTGCTCTCCCGTGCTGCGGTAGCAGGCCAGCACGTCGGCCCCGGCCCGGGCCAGGGCCAGCGTGATGCCCCGCCCGATGCCCCGGGAGCCCCCGGTGACCAGGACTTTCTTGCCTGACAGTGAGATCATGGTGAGCTTCCTTACTCAGGCCGCTTGCGCGGTGGTGATCACGTTGACGACGAAGGCCAGCAGCGCGAGCGAGGTCCGCACGGTGTTCCAGGCCCGCCAGCGGCGGCGCGGGTCGATGTCCGCCCAGTCGCCGGGCCGCTGCTCCGGGTCCAGGCCCTTGACCATGCGGTTCACCGGCACGTTGCGGGTGATCGAGATGCCCATGACGGCCGCCTGGAGCACCGCCGCCGCTCCGTAGCCCAGCCGCGCCGGGCCGGGCTCGGCCAGCGCCGTGGCCAGCAGCACGTCCAGCACCAGGGTGGCGCCGTTGGTGACGGGCATGATCGGGTCGTAGCGCGGCCACAGGAACTGCACGAGCTGGACGTAGCGGCCGTACGGCAGGGCCAGCATCATCGGCGCGATGCCGATCACGGTGGACAGCATGATCCCGGCGGCGATCCCGTTGAGCACCGCCGCCAGGACGGCGACGACGCTCATCGCACCAGGCTCCGCGCGGCGGCCTCCTGCTCGACGAGGCTCTTGATGCGGCCCATCTCCCGCACGCTGTTGCGGTTGATGCGCGCGGTCATCTGCTCGTCGTCGACCGGGGCGCTCGGCTTCATGCCGAAGTTCTGGATCCAGCGCATCTGCACCCCGCCGGCCACCTGCGTGTACTCCCAGCGGATCAGCATGTACTCGAACGGCCCGGTCTCCACCCGGCGCGCCCGGACCGTGCGGGTGGCCGGGTCCGCGGTGCGCTCCGACACCCAGCTCCACACCTGGCCCTGCTCGTCCGGGTGCATGGTGAGCCGGAAGCGCACGGTGTGGCCCTCGCGGTGCAGGATCTCCGCGGAGGCGTACTCGGTGAACAGCCGCGGCCAGTTCGCCACGTCGTTCGTCAGCTCCCAGACCAGGTCGATCGGGGCGTCGATGACGATCCGGTTGTCGGTGTGCCCGCTCATGCCGAGACCTCCTCGGACAGCAGCCCCTCGACGTAGGCGAGGGTCTTGCGCGGGGTCGCCATGGTCTCGTCGAGCGAGTCGTCGGGCACGGTGATGCCGTACTTGCGCTCGATCTCCCTGGCCACGTTCATCACGGCCAGCGAGTCGAACCCGAGCTCGCCCATCGGCTCGTCCAGGATCTCGCGGTCCAGGTCGACCGAGTCGTCGTAGCCGACCGCCAGGAGCATGCACTCCTTGAGGTCCGCCAGCGTGAACTGCGTCATTTTCCTCTCCTCCTCACGGAGCCGTCAGGACCAGGGCGGCGTTGAACCCGCCTGCGCCGCGCGCCAGGACCAGCGCGGTGCGCACGCGGGCCTGCCGCGGCGTGCCGCACACCAGGTCGAGCCCGTAGGCCGGGTCCGGCCTGGCGGTGCCGACGGTGGGCGGGATGACCGAGTCGCGCATGGAGAGCAGCGCGGTGGCCGCGTCGAGGGCGGCGCCGCCGGCGTACAGGCGGCCGGTCATGGTCTTGGGCGCGGTGACCGGCACGCCGTGCGGGCCGAACACCGAGGCCAGCGCGTCGGCCTCGATGCGGTCCAGCTCGGGGTCGGCGGCGGCGTCGGCGAACACCACGTCCACGTCCTCCGGGCCGAGCCTGGCGTCGGCCAGCGCCAGCGTGATGGCGCGGCACAGCGCGGGCGGCCGGCCGCTGCCGGGGCGCGGGTCGAAGGTGGCCGCGTAGCCGGCGATCTCCCCGTACGGTGTGCGCGCCCCGCGCTCGCGGGCCGACTCCGCGCTCTCCACGATCAGCATCGCGCCGCCCTCACCTGGCACGAAGCCCGCGGCGCGCCGGTCGAAGGGCAGGTAGCACTCCTCGGGGTTGCCCGCGGTCGACAGCCGGCCGCTGCGCGTCTGGCAGACCAGCGCGTACGGCGACAGCGGCGCCTCGGTGCCGCCGGAGATCAGCACGCCGCCGTCCTCGCGCAGCACCCGGCGGCTGTGCCCGAGCACGTCCAGCCCGCCCGCCTGCTCAGCGACGATGACGCCGCAGCGGCCCTTGGCCCGCTCGTGGATCGAGATCTGGCCGGTGGACGCGGCGTAGAACCAGGCGATCGACTGGTACACGCCGACCGCGCCCGGGCCCCGGGTCCACAGCTGCTCGATCTCGCGCTGGCCGAACTCGTTGCCCCCGGAGGAGGCCGCGGTGATCACGCCGAGGCCGTACTCGGGCAGCGCCTTCGGGTCCACGCCGGCGTCGCGCAGCGCCATGGCCGCGGCGGCCAGGCCGAGCTGGGTCCAGCGGTCGGTCTGCACGATGAGGCGGCCCGGCACGTACTCGGCCGCGGCGAAGGAGTCGACGTTGCCGGCCAGCGTGGTCGAGTAGGCCGAGGCGTCGAAGGCGCGGATGCGGTCGATGCCGCTCTTCCCGTTGAGTGTGGCGTGCCAGTAGGTCTCCGTGCCGACGCCCGTGGGCGCCACGATGCCGAGACCGGTGATCAGGGCTCGTGTGCTCATGTCTCCTGCCGCTCCGCTCGCCGCAGCACCATCGCGCTCTGGAAGCCGCCGAAGCCGCTGCCGACCGTGAGGGCCACGTCCACCTGGTGCTTCCTGGCCTTCTTCGGGACGTAGTCGAGATCGCAGGCGGCGTCGTCCTGTTCGAGGTTGGCGGTGGGCGGGACCATGCCGTGCTCGACCGCCAGGGCGCAGGCGGCGATCTCTATGGAGCCGATCGCGCCCAGCGAGTGGCCGACCATCGACTTGATGGAGCTGACCGGCACCTCGTGGGCGCGCTGCCCGAGGCCGGCCTTGAAAGCGGCCGTCTCGTGCCGGTCGTTCTGCTTGGTGCCGGAGCCGTGCGCGTTGATGTAGTCCACGTCCTCGGGGGCGAGCCCGGCCCGGCGCAGCGCGACCGTGATCGCCTCGGCCATCTCGCGGCCGTCCGGGCGCAGCCCGGTCATGTGGAAGGCGTTGCCGCGGCTGGCGAAGCCGGCGATCTCGCTGTAGACGTGCGCGCCGCGCCTGGCGGCCGCCTCCGCCTCCTCCAGGACGAAGATCGCCGCCCCTTCGCCGATGACGAACCCGTCACGGCGCCGGTCGAACGGGCGCGAGGCGTGCTCGGGATCGCCGTTGTTGGGCGAGGTGGCCTTGATGGCGTCGAAGCAGGCCACGCTGATCGGCGAGATGGGGGCGTCGGTGGCGCCCGCGACGATGACGTCGGCGCTGCCGTCCTCGATGAGCTGGGCGGCGTGGCCCACGGCGTCCAGGCCGGAGGTGCAGCCGGTCGAGATCATCGAGACCGGGCCCTCGGCGCCGCAGCGCCAGGCCACGTCCCTGGCGATGCTGCTGGGCACGAGGTAGTCGTAGAGGCCGGGGGGAGCCTGCGACTCGTCCACCAGCCACTGCTCGCCGCCCTGGCTGACCACCAGGTACCCCTCTTCCAGGCGCATGGTGCAGCCGACCGCGCTGCCCACCACCACGCCGAGGCGCTCCGGGGCCAGCGCCTGGAAGTCCAGGCCGCTGTCGGCCATCGCCTCGTCCGCGCTGACCAGCGCGAACTGGCAGGCGCGGTCCTTGGTCTCGGCTTCCTCCGCGGTCAGGCCGGCCGCGATCGGGTCGAACTCGCACTCGGCGGCGATCCTGGAGCGGAACCGGGTGGCGTCGAACAGCGTCAGCGGGCGGGTGGCGGTGCGGCCCGCGGTGAGCAGGTCCCAGAAGGCGACCCGGCCGATGCCGCCGGGCGCGACCACGCCGATGCCGGTGATGACGGCCTTGCGGGCGCCCATCACGCCCCCACGATCTCGGGGTGCGGCGCCTCCGGGTTGGGCAGCTCCTCGGTGTCGACGTGGCCCAGGTGCGGCTCGGGCGCCAGCGGGCACAGGTGGAAGACCACCTGCGCCGGCTCGTCACCGGCGTTGACGACGCGGTGGCGGGCGTTGATCGGCACCAGCAGGCCCTCACCGGACGAGACCGGGACCGTCTCGCCGTCCACCGCGACCGAGACGTGGCCGCTGACGACGTACAGGAACTCCTCCGAGTACGGGTGGTAGTGCTCCGAGACGTGCTCGCCGGGCTCCAGTGTCAGGACGCCGAGGAAACCGGTGGTGGCCGCGCTGGTCTTCGGGCCGAGCACGACCCTGATGTCGCCACCGCGGCGGCGGTTGGGCGCGACGTCGCGCAGCCGTACCTTGGCGGGCTTGGTCATGTGTGCTCCTTGGGTGGGTCGGTTCACGGCCGCCGCCACTCGTAGAAGGGGGTGGCCATGGCGTCGGCGGGCCCCCGCCAGCTCGGGTGGTAGGGACGCACGTACGCGGCCAGGCCCTCGTCGATCGAGCGGTACAGGGGGTGGTTGCGGACCTCGGAGAGCGGGCCCGCCACGTCCTGCTCGGTCTCCACCAGGTGGAAGTACAGGTCGTGGAAGGTGAACAGGGTGCGCCGGGTCACGCCGAGCATGGCAGGCAGGTCGCTGCGGTCGGACTCGGCGAACAGTCGAGCGACGGGCTCGGTTCGCTCGGCGTTCAGTCGGGCGACGATGAGCTTGCGATGGGACATTCCTGTGGCCTCCTCTGGCCTGCACCTGAATGGTGACCTCAGCTGGTCGGGAGTCGATCGAAGATGCCTGGTCCGGGGCTATGCGCGCAGGAAGTCCCGCAGCAGCGCGCCGATCTCGTCGGCGGCCCTGACGAGGGCGTCGGCGTGGGCGACGCCGGGCACGAGGTGGAAGCGGGCGTCCGGGATCCGCCCGGCGGCCTCCCGTACGGCGTGAGGCGGGAACAGCAGGTCGTGCTCGAAGGCCACCAGCAGGCAGGGGGCCGCGATGCGGCGCCACTGCTCCTCACGGTCCCGGCGCAGCAGCCAGTCGTCGCCTGCCTGGCCCTGGCCGTGGAAGCCCGCGGTGTACGGGCCCCGCCTGCGCATGAACGACAGGCTCGTCCGCGCGGCCGGGGTGTCGGCCAGCAGGTCGGCGGGCGGGACGGTGATGAGGAGTTCGAGCAGCAGGCTGACCGGGTCGTTGCGCACCGACGACCTGGCCTCGGCGTAGGCCTGCTGGAACGAGGTCGGGACGGAGGTCGAGGCGACCAGCGCGGCCCGGCCGACGAGGTCGGGCCGGTTGACGGCCAGGTGTTCGATGACCATCCCGCCCAGCGACACCCCGGCCAGCGCGACCCGCTCCCAGCCGAGCCGGTCCAGCAGCCCGGCCAGATCCCCGGCCAGCTCCGGCACCGAGTACGGCCCGTCCGGCGCGGGCGAGTCGCCGACGCCGCGCTGGTCGTAGCAGAGCACCTGGAGTCCGGCCTCCACCAGCGCGGGCACCACAGTCAGCTCCCACATCACGCGCTGCATGCCCTGCCCGGGCACCAGCGCGACACGGGGCCCGCCGGGCCGGCCGTGCACCTCGTACGCGAGCTCCCGGGCCTGCGTCGCGCGGTCCTGGCCCTTCTTCGCGTGGTCCTGCTGCGCGCGGTCCTGAGTGTTCATCGCGCGCCCACCGTGATCAGCGTCTCCAGCTCGGCGCGCCACAGCGCGGCCAGCTCCTGCGCGCCAGCCGCCGAGATCACGTCGTCCCGGTACCACAGCCGCACGTCGAGCGTGGACCCGTACCACAGCTCCAGCGTGACCTCGAAGGCCGACTGGGTGCGCTGGTGCCGCCGCTCGGCGCACTCCACGCCGCCGAGGTCCAGCACGGGCAGGAGGTTGTTCTGGACCACGAACCCGGCCTGGCAGAACGGGTTGCGGGTGCGGTCCCGGGGCGTGTCCTCGCGCAGCAGCCGTTCCATCGGCGTGAACTGGAAGCGCATCGCCTGGGTCATCTGGGCGGCGGCCAGCGCCAGGTCGTCGGCGAGGTCGCAGCCGTAGCCCTCGCCGAAGCGGATCGCCACGGCCGAGGCGAAGCAGCCGATCACCTCCTGCGCCGCCGGGGTGGTGCGGCCGGTGACGGGGATGCCGATGGCGAAGTCCGCCGCGCCGGAGAAGCGGCGCAGCGCCCGCGCCCAGGCCGCGAGCAGCACCGGCTGCACCGTCCCGCCGTACGGCGCCGCCGCCTGTTCGGCCGCCGACCGCAACGCCTGCGGCACGTCGATCCACACCTCGCGCACGGGACCCAGCGCCGCCAGCTCCCCCGCCGGGACCAGTGGCAGGTCGGGCACGCCGACGAGCTGCCGCCCCCAGGCCGCGAGGTCGGCGCGGTCCCGCTCGGTCTCGTTCAGGTCCTGGTCGAGCCAGCTGTCGGCGAACCTGGACGGGCTCCGATACGGCAGCAGCCGCCCGGCCGCCAGCGCGCGGTAGGCGTTCGACAGGTCCCGGCAGAGCAGCCCGGCCGACCAGCCGTCGAAGGCCGTGTGGTGCACCGAGATGGCCAGGATGCGCTCCTCGGCCGACACCGGCATCAGCAGGGCCCGGATGGGCAGGTCCGCCTGGAGGTCGAACGGCCGCGACAGGAACTCCAGCACCTTCGGCCCGGCCACGTGCTCCGGGCAGGGCGGGCTGACGGTCAGCAGGTCGGGCACGTGCTTGGCGGCCACCACGTCGGCCCGCACGTCCCGCGCCCCCACCCGCACCAGCCGGGTGCGCAGCGCCTCGTGCCATCCGACCACCGCGCGCAGCGCGCCGGCCAGCGCCTCGACGTTGACGGGCCCCCGCAGCCGGAACTCCAGGGGGCACCGGGTGTCGTCGGAGCCCGGGTTCATCATCTCCAGGTACCAGAACCGCCACTGCGGCACCGGCAGCCCGGCCAGCCAGCGTTCGGCCGAGGGCTGGCCGGCCCGCTCGACCGTGCCCGCGGTCGCGGCCTGGACGGCGGCGGCCACGGCCAGCGGGGTGCCGGCCTGCATGACCTCCATGGCGTTGAGCTTGACGGAGTGGCGGCGGCTGACCCGGTAGGCGAGCTGGATGGCGGTGATCGAGGTCGCGCCCAGGTCGAAGATGTTGTCGCCGGGGCCGAGGCGTACCTCCAGGAGCTCCTGGGCGAGCGCGACGACGTCGTGCACCAGCGCCAGGTCCGGCTCCGCGGCGGCCGGGCGGCCGGGCGCGGGCTCCTGGGGATCGCGCCGTTCCAGGCCGGCGACCTGCTCGGCGCGGTGCCGTTCGGCGATGCGGGCCAGCTCCGCGTGGTCCACCTTGCCGTTGGCGTTCAGCGGCAGCTCGGCGAGCTTGAGCACCTGGTCGGGCAGCATCCCCGCCGGCAGGGCGTCGCGCAGCTCCCGCTTGAGCTCCTCCGCCGACAGGCGGCCGTCCACGAAGCAGGCCAGCAGGTGCGTCTTGACCGGCTCCCCGTGCGGCAGCGGCGCGACCGCCACCTGCCCGGACCCGGTCAGCCGGCTGATGACCGCCTCCACCTCGGCCGGCTCCACCCGCACCCCGCGGATCTTGACCTGCCGGTCCTTGCGGCCGGCGAAGATCAGCCCGTGCTCGGGGTCCAGCCGCCCGCGGTCTCCGGTGAGGTAGACCCGCACCGGGCCGCCGTCCAGGTCCAGCACGGGGAAGGCGGCGGCGGTGGCCTCCGCGTCGTTGACGTAGCCGCTGGACAGGCCCTGCCCGGCCACCGCGATCTCGCCCGTGCCGCCGGGCGGCACCGGGCGCAGCTCGTCGTCGAGCAGGTGGACGGTGGTGCCCGCCATCGGCCATCCGATCGGGACGTCGTCCACGACGGACTCCACGGGGTAACCGGTCGTGTAGACGCAGCTCTCGACCGGCCCGTACACGTGCAGCAGCCGGAGCCCGGGGTTGGCGGCCCGGCAGCGGGTGAAGTACTCGGGGGTGGCCCGCTCGCCGCCCACCATCAGCAGGCGGAGCCCGGCGAAGGCCCCGGGGTCGTTGTCGACCACGACGTTGAACAGCGCGGTGGTCAGGAACAGCGTGTCCACCCCGGCCGTGACCGCCTCGCGCACGTCCTGCGGCGAGACGTGCCGGCCGTCGAACAGCACCGACGTGCCGCCCCGTACGAGCGGGCACCACAGCTCCATGGCGAAGGCGTCCCAGGGGCAGGGCGCGGTCTGCAGCATCGTGCTGGCCTGGTCGAAGGCGAGCATCGGGTCGAGCGCGATCCGGACGATCGCCTGGTGCGCGGCCATCGACGCCTTGGGCGTGCCCGTGCTGCCGGAGGTGAGGAACACGCAGCACGGGTCGCCGGCGTCGCCGCCCGGGTCCGGGACCGGGTGGCCGGTCCCCTTCGCGCGCAGCTCTTCCAGGTCCAGCGGGACGGCGTCCTGCGGCAGGGCCTCGCCGTCGTCGTGGAGGAGCCAGCGGGCCCGCGTCCGCGCCAGGAGCTGCGCGATCCGGGCGGCCGGCCATTCGGGGTCGACCGCCGCGTAGGCGGCCCCGCACTTCAGCACGGCCAGCAGCGCCTGGACCAGGCGTGGCCCGCGCGGGATCCGCACGACCACGATGTCCCCGCCGCCGACCCCGGCCGCGGCCAGCCCGGCGGCCACCGCGGCGGCCTCCCGGTCCAGCTCCTGATAGGTGATGGCGGCGCCGCGCCAGATCAGCGCGGTCGCCTCGGGTGTGTGCCCGGCCCAGTGGCCGACCCACTGGTCGAGACGCCGGACGTCGTCACGGGCCGGATCCGGCCCCCGCAGCATCGAGCTCATGGTCCTACCCTTGGTCAGCGGATTTGGTCACGGGAGACGGCCAGCGGCGCCAGGGTGCGCAGGTCGTACCGGCCGGACGGGGTCATGGGAATCGCCGGGACGATCGCCCACAGCGAGGGCAGCATGTAGCGAGGCAGCCCGGTGGCGGCGAAGCCGGCCAGGACGTCGATCGGGTCGGACGGGCCGGTCGCGTGCGGGTCGGCCAGGATGACGGCGGCCATCAGCCGGTCTCCGTCCACCGCGCCCACGACCGCCTCGGCGACCCCGGGGCAGGCGCGCAGGCGGTCGCGGATCTCGCCGAGATCGATCCGGTGTCCGTGCACCACGACCTGCTCCTCGCGCGGGCCGAGCAGGTGCAGCCGCCCTGAGGCGGCCCAGCGGGCCAGCGTTCCTGAGCGGTGGTAGCGCAGGCCCTGGTGGCGGCCGAAGGCGGCCTTGGTCGCGACCGCGCCGCCGAGGCAGTCCACGGGGACTCCGTCGCCCACGGAGCACAGCTCGCCCACCGCGCCGGGCGGCACCAGGCCGCCGCTCTCGTCGAGCAGCACGATCCCGCTGCCCCGGACGGGGCGGCCCAGCGGGGCGGGCTCGGGGCCGAGGGTGACGACGGGGTGGCCGTGGGGGCCGTACCAGGTGGAGATGGCGAGCTTGGGGTGGCGTCCGAGCACGGCCCGTACGGCGGCGGGCGCGGGCGGCTCCCCCGCGACCACGACCTGACGCACCCCGTCGAACGCCGCCGGCTCGGCGAACGCCGGTGCCGTCACCACCATGCAGGTGGGACCCGGGTCGCCGGCCAGCTGGATCGTCGCACCCGCCGCCAGCGGGGCGAAGATCTCCCAGACCGCGGCGGCGCTGCCGGGCGGGGACCGGCGGGCGACGCGGTCGTTCCGCCGGACGGCGCCGTCCCCGCGCACGAGCGCGATGATCGCCCGATGCGGCAGGCGCACGCCGTTGTGCGCCTCATCGGTGACGATCGCGCAGGCCACCCGCTCAGGATCGGCGGGCGCGGGCGTGGGGACGGCGCCGGACGGCTGCCGGTGGCCGTCCGGCGCGGGGAGGCCGGACGGGGTGCTGACGACCGCCGCCGGGCGGAGGTCGGTGGCGAGCAGGGCGGCCGACGAGGGGGCGGTGAGGACGAACGCCGCGCCCAGCCGCACCACGGCCAGCACCGCCACGATCTCGTCCACGGGACGGGGCAGCGCGACCAGCACGAGATCGTTCGCCCGCACGCCGCGCGCCGCCAGCCGGGCCGAGCAGGTCTCGGCGTCCAGCAGCAGCCGCCCGTACGAGAGCTCGCGATCCCCGTCGCGCACGGCGGCCGAGTCCGGCTGCGTGCGGGCCCGCTGCTCGAAGAGCTGCCAGAGCCCGCCGTGGGAGTCCACCGGCCCGCCCTCGCGCCACCGGCTGAGCTGCCGCCGCTGCCCGCCCGAGACGGTCCGCACCCCGGCGAGCGGCCGGTAGTACTCCCTGCTCAGCTCGCGCAGCGTGGCGTGGAACGACTCGGCCAGCCCGCGCGCCTCGTCCGCGCCGAACACGGACGTCGCGTAGTCCAGGGCCAGCCGGGGCGTCTCCCCCCAGCGCAGCACGCTCAGCCCGGCGTCGGCGGCGATCATGCCCGAGAACGCGTCGTGGTAGCGCACCAGCACCTCGCCGGCCTGCTGCTCGTCGGGCAGGAACACCTCCTGCGACAGGAAGGTGACCTGCATGAGCGGCGTGCGCCGCCGGTCGGCCATGGCCCGCCCGCCGGGGATGCCTCTGCTGATGTCGCTGATGGGCACGTCCACGTAGGTGGCGCCCTCGGCGACGGCGGCGGCGGTGCGCTCCAGGTAGCGTTCGACCGGCTCCTCGTCGGTGATCTCGCACCGTACGGGCACGAGGCTGACGCAGGGCGCGATGACCTGCAGCCCGGACGCCTGCGCGCGGCGGGAGACCCCGACGCCGATCATGAACTTGCTCAGCCCGCAGCGCCTGGCGACGACGAGTTGCCAGGCGGCCAGCAGCACGCCGGTGTGGGTGATCCTGGCGCGGGTGGCGATCCGCTCGACCCCGGCGCGCGTCTCCTCGTCGAGGGCGAACTCCAGCCGGTCGCCGCGGAAGTCGAAGTCCGCCGGCCGGGGCCGGTCGGCGGGCAGCTCGACGATCGTCGGGTAGTCCGCGAGCTGTCCCACCCTGGCCCTGGTCAGCTCGTCGAGCCGGCCGCTGCCGAGCAGGTCCTGCCAGCGCCGCGTGAGCCCGTCGAGGCCGGGCGCGGGCCTGGGGTCGGCGTCGCCCTGGTAGTGGGCGATCAGCTCCTGCCAGAGCAGGCCGGCCGACCAGCCGTCGGCGAGCGCGCGACTGATCACGAGCGAGAGCAGGTGGCGCTGTTCGGCCAGCCTGGTCAGCACGAACGCGACCGGAGGCCGGCCGGCCTCCAGCGGCCCGCCGGTTCCGCCGGTCAGCCGGGCGTGCACGGCCCGGATCGGGTCGCCGTCGCTCGCGGCGGGCGCGTCGAGATGGACGATCGCCGCGTCCTGCGCGGCGTCGGCGGGCAGGACGTGCCTGACGTAGCCCTCCGGGGTCTCGGTGAACACGCTGCGCAGGGCCTCGTGCCGGGCGACGAGCCACCGTACCGACGCGGCCAGCCGCTCGAGCGACACCGGCCCGATCAGCTCGGCGCTGCTCACCTGGTTGATGGCCGTGCCGAGCAGCCGTTCCGCGCTGAGAAAGCCCTCCTGCTCGGGCAGCACACCCTGCCGTCCCCCGGGCGCGGCGGGCGCGGGCGGCGCCACCGGAAGGCAGGCCGCCAGGACGTTGGACAGCGGCGCGAGCCCCAGCAGCTGCCCCATCTCTATGCTGAGACGGAGCTCTTCCTCCGCACGGTCGACGACCTCCATGGCATCGAGCGACGTGGCGCCCAGCCCCACGAAGCTCTCGTCGAGACGCGCGGCGATCTCCTCGGCCGGGCGCTCCAGGACGGATGCGATCACGTGTAGCAGCGCGTCGGCGGCGTTGTCGGTGTTCATGGCAGCCCTCCGTTGTCATGCACGGGATCGATCGTGGGCCACCTGACTCGAGTACAACTCGAGCCGCCATCAGTGTCCCTTGACCACTCCTCGAAGCGACCGGGTGAACGTGGCCAGGTGTCCGGCCCCGCCGTCCTGCCCCCGTGGCGGCGGGGCCGCGGCAGAGGACTACAACCGCGAGGGGAAGTGGCAGATGCGCGTCCTGTTCGTCACTTGGGCTTGGCCGTCGCACTTCTATCCATGCGTCCAGCTGGGCTGGGCGATGCGCGCGAGCGGTCATGAGGTGGTGGTGGCCAGCCAGCCGGCCTTGGCGGACGTCGTCGCCGCGGCCGGGCTGCCGTCCGTCAGCGTGGGCCACGACCTGGACGTCGGGGCCCTGGCCGCGCGGTACTTCTCCTGGCTGGTACGGCAGAACCGGCCGGTCGAATGGGAGGAGACCCGGGCCTGGGGCGTGGGCAACGTCATCACCTACAAGAAGCTCGCCGAGGCGATGACCGCCGACACGCTGCGGTTCGCCCGCGGCTGGCGGCCCGACCTGGTGGTCTTCGACCCGACCACGTACGCGGGCCCGCTGACCGCCGCCGTGCTGGGCGTGCCGGCCGTGCGCCACATCTGGGGCATGGACTACACCTTCCGCACCCGGGAGTTCGAGGACGAGGCGCTGGCCGGGTTCTGCGCCGAGCTGGGTCTCGACGGCGTGGAGACGCTGGGCGCGGTCACCGTGGACCCGTGCCCGCCGTCCTTGCAGGTGCCCGCGCCGGTGCGGCGGCTGACCATGCGGCACGTGCCGTACAACGGGCCCGCCCTGGTGCCGGACTGGCTGGCCCGCCCACCGGAGCAGCGCCCACCGGGGCAGCACCCACCAGGGCAGCCTCCATCGGGAATGGGGGCGCACGGGCGCAGGCGGGTGTGCGTGCTGGGCAGCAGCGCGGTGGCGAGCTGGGGCGGCGGGCAGGACCGCCTGCTGCCGGGCGTGCTGCGAACGCTCGACGACCCCGACGTGGAGATCATCGCGATCGGCGAGCCGGGCGCGGGTGACGCCGGTGGCCGCCTGCGCGTCGTTGACCGGCTGGCGCTGCACCTCGTCCTGCCGACCTGCGACCTGCTGATCCACCAGGGCGGCGGCGGAGCGGTGATGAGCGCGCTGGCGGCCGGCGTGCCCCAGCTCATGGTGCCCAGATTCAGCGATCACGTCTTCAACGCCCGCCGGGTCGCCGACGCGGGCGCGGCACGGCAGGTGTTCGCCGGCGACTGCCCGCCGGACCGGCTCGGCGCCGAGGCCCGGCTGCTCCTGGACGACCCCGGCTACCGGGACGCGGCCGCCAAGCTGGCGCAGGAGATGGCCGACCAGCCGCCGGCCGCCGAGGTCGTGGACCGGCTGGCCGAACTGGCGGGTGCCTGATGGCCCGCATCCTGTTCACCACGCACCCGGCCAGCGGGCACCTGCGCCCGCTCGTCCCCGTCGCCCAGGCGGCGAAGCACCGCGGCCACACGGTGGCCGTCTGCGCCCCCGCCTGCATGGCGGCCGAGCTCCGCAGCTTCGGCCTGGACCATCTGACCGGCGGCTACGACTGGCGCTACGAGGTCTACCGCATGCTCCCGGACGGCTACGCCGATCAGGGCTTCGCCGAAGCGGCCGAGACGTTCCGCGCGCTGGGCGAGCCGCTGACCCGGGCCTACGCCGGGCACGTGGCCCGCGGGACGGCCGCCGACATCCTGTCTTCCGGCTGGAAGCCCGACCTCGTCGTCCGCGAGCTCGACGAGCTGGGCGGCTACCTGGCCGCCGAGGCGCTCGGCGTCCCGCACGTGCCGATCATCTCCTTCGGCGGCCTCGACGGCGTCACCGGCGCGCGGCTGGGCCCGATCCTGGAGCAGGGCCGCGCGGAGCTGGGCCTGCCGCCCGACCCGGATGGCGACGCGCTGTACCGGCACTTCACCGCGAGCTTCCTGCCGCCCGCGTTCGGCGCCTCGGAGCTGATCCTGCCCCGGACCCGCTGCTACCGGCACGTCAACACCCAGCCGCGCGGCAGCGCGCTGCCGGCCTGGTTCGCCGAGCTGGACCCGGCCGAGCCGGTGATCTTCGCCGGCTTCGGCACGGTGGTCTACAGCCTGCCCGGCTCGCGGGGGTTCGTGGACCGGGCCATCGAGGCGCTCGGCTCGCTCGGCCGCACCACGGTGCTGGCCGTGGGCGCGGGCGCCGACCCCGGCCAGTACGCCGCCCCGGACAACGTGCTCCTGGTGGACTTCGTCGACCAGGCGCTCATGCTGGAGAGTTGCGACCTGTTCATCACCCACGGCGGGCTGAACAGCATCAAGGAGGCCCTGCACGCGGGCGTGCCCATGGTCGCGCTGCCGGTGCTCGACGACCACCGGCACAACGCGGAGCGCTGCGAACGGCTCGGCCTGTCGCGCACCGTCCCGCTGGCCGCGGCCGACGGGCTCGGCGCCGCCGTGCACGAGGTGCTGACCACGCCGTCCTACCGGGCGGCGGCCCGGGGCATCCAGCGTCGCATGCACGCTCTGCCCCCCGTAGACCGGCTCCTCGACGACCTGGAATCCCTCCTCACCGCTATCGAAAGTTGAGCGCCATCGTGCCGGTCAACACCGCTCCAGCCGACCACGCGGGCCCCGCGCGGTGCGAGATCTGGTGGGCGCGGCCCAGCGATCAGCACGCGGGCCTGCTCAGCCTGCTGGAGGACGTGGAGCTGCAACGGCGTTCCGGCTACCGGCGGCCGGAGGACCGGGCCCGTTTCACCGTGGGCGCCGCGCTGATGCGGCTGGCCGCCGCCCGCACGCTCAGTTGCAGCCCGGGCGAGCTGCGCTTCAACCGCGACTGCCCGGACTGCCACCTGCCGCACGGGAGGCCCCGGCTGCGCCAGCACGACCTGGAGGTGGCGGTCTCGCACTCGGCGGACCTGGTCATGATCGGGCTGTCCACGTCCACGCCCATGGGGGTGGACGTGGAGCGCGTCGACCCGGCCCGCTCGCACAAGCTGGCCCGCCGGGTGCTCAGCGCCCGCGAGCTGGACGGTTTCCGAACACTCACGCACGACGAGCAGACCCAGGTGTTCTTCCAGGCCTGGACGCGCAAGGAGGCGGTGCTGAAATCGACCGGAGACGGGCTGCGCATGCCGATGAACGCCGTGGAGTTCGACGACAGAGGCCAGGTGCTGGCCTACCCCGGGCGGCCGGAGCTCACCGGCAACGCCCATGTGATCGACCTCAAACCACGCGAGGAGGGCTACCGGGCCGCCCTCGCCGTACTCACGCCGCCGCCGGCGGAGGTGACCCACTACGACGCGCGGGGGCTCCTGCGCTCCTGGTGACGATCTAACGGAAGGTACGCACGTGAAGGCTCTGGTTCTGGCCGGCGGCTCAGGGACGCGGTTACGTCCACTGAGCCACGCCATCCCCAAACAACTCATCCCCGTGGCCGGCAAGCCGGTCCTCGTCCACTGCCTGGAGAACATCGCCGCGATCGGCGTCACCGAGGTCGGCATCATCGTCGGCGACCGCGGCGACGAGATGCGGGCGGTGCTCGGCGACGGCTCCGCGCTGGGGCTGCGCATCACCTACATCCGCCAGCTCGCGCCGCTGGGCCTGGCCCACTGCGTTCAGCTCGCGCAGGACTTCCTCGGCGACGACGACTTCGTCATGTACCTGGGCGACAACATCCTGGCCGGGGACGGCATCAGCGGCATCGCCGCCGAGTTCGCCGAATACCGCCCGGCCGCCCACATCCTGCTCACCAAGGTCGCCAACCCCCGCGAGTACGGCGTCGCCGAGCTCGACGGGCACGGCCGGGTGGTCGCGCTGGCCGAGAAGCCCGCCCAGCCGCGCAGCGACCTGGCGCTGACCGGCGTCTACTTCTTCACCCGCGCCATCCACCAGGCCGTGCGCGCGATCTCCCCCAGCGCCCGCGGCGAGCTGGAGATCACCGACGCCATCGCCTGGCTGCTGGCCGACGGGCAGCGCATCCGCGCCACCCAGTTCCACG
Organism: Nonomuraea zeae; assembly: GCF_005889725.1. Taxonomy (GTDB): domain Bacteria; phylum Actinomycetota; class Actinomycetes; order Streptosporangiales; family Streptosporangiaceae; genus Nonomuraea; species Nonomuraea zeae. The sequence continues at coordinate 17,940 of NZ_VCKX01000022.1, read as the reverse complement.
GCTACTGGAAGGACACCGGCAAGATCGACGACCTGCTGGAGTGCCACCGCGTGCTCATGGGACACCGGCGCGGCGACGTCCGCGGCAGCGTGGACGCCGTCAGCCTGGTCTCCGGCGACGTGGTGGTCGAGCCCGGCGCCCAGATCATCGAATCCATCGTCACCGGCCCCGCCGTCATCGGCGCGGGCTCGGTCGTGCGCGGCTCGCGCATCGGGCCCTACACGGCCCTCGGCAGCGGGTGCACCCTCGTGGACGCCGGCATCGAGCACTCCATCGTCCTCGACGGGGTCTCGGTGCAGAACGTCCGCGGCATCTACGGCTCGCTCATCGGGCGCGAGGCCGCCGTGTGCTCGGCCGTGGACGACGGTCACCGTCGCCTGGTCATCGGCGACCACTCCACCGTGGAGGTGGCATGAGAATCCTGGTAACCGGCGGGGCCGGCTTCATCGGCTCCCACTACGTCAGAACGATGCTGACCGGCGGCTACCCCGGCTTCGACGGGGCGGACGTGACCGTCGTGGACGCCCTCACCTACGCGGGGAACCGGGCCAACCTGCCGGACTCGCATCCGCGGATGACGTTCGTGACGGGCGACATCTGCGATCAGCAGCTCATGCGCGACCTGCTGCCCGGCCACGACGCGGTGGTGCACTTCGCCGCCGAGTCGCACGTGGACCGCTCGGTCGACGGGGCCGCCGAGTTCGTGCGCACGAACGTGGGCGGCACGCACAACGTCCTGGAGGCGGCGCGGCACACGGGCGTGCCGCGCGTGGTGTGCGTGTCCACCGACGAGGTGTACGGCTCGATCGCGACCGGGTCGTGGACGGAGGATTTCCCGCTCCTGCCGAACTCCCCGTACGCGGCCAGCAAGGCCGGTGCGGACCTGATCGCGCGCTCGTTCTGGCGCACCTACGGCATGGACGTGCGGATCACCCGGTGCTGCAACAACTACGGCCCCTACCAGCATGTCGAGAAGCTGATCCCGCGCTTCCTGACGAACCTGCTGTGCGGCGAGCAGGTGCCGCTCTACGGGCACGGCTGGAACATCCGGGAGTGGCTGCACGTGGACGACCACTGCCGGGCGGTGCAACTGGTGCTGACCGACGGCGCGGCCGGTGAGATCTACAACATCGGCAGCGGGCACGAGCTGACGAACCTGGAGCTGACCTCGGCGCTGCTCGACCTGTTCGGGCTGGACTGGGAGCGGGTGCGCGCGGTGGCCGACCGGCCGGGCCACGACCTGCGCTACAGCCTGAACGACGACAGGCTGCGCAGCCGGCTGGGCTGGGCGCCGCAGGTGTCGTTCGAGGATGGCCTGGCCCAGACGGCGGCCTGGTACGCCGACCACAGGGAGTGGTGGCAGCCGCTGCGCGAGCCGAGCACGCTGGTGCCGACCGCTTGACCCCCTATAACCACCCGTTGCGGGCGACGAGGAGGCCCAGCTCGAAGCGGCTGCGCGCGTTCAGGCGCTTCATCAGGTCCGACACCAGCCGCCGGATCGTCCGCAACGACAGCCCCAGCTTGCGGCTGATCATCTCGTCGGTCTGCCCCTCGGCCAGCAGCAGCAGGATCTCCCTGTCCCGGCTGGATAGCCCTCGGCTGTCGGCCGAGGGCTTCTCGTCCCACGGCGTCGCCGCGCTCCAGAACTGCTGGAACAGCACCCGCATGGCGGCCACGGCCCCCTGGGAGCGCAGTTCGAGCGCGCCGCGGCGGCCGTCGTTGGGGTCCAGCGGGACCAGCGCGACCTCGGCGTCCACGATGATCATCAGCATCGGCAGCGCCGGCACGATGCGGGTCTGCGCGCCCAGCATGGTCAGCCACCGCACGTACTGCAGCGTCACCGGGTCGTTGCGGAAGCTCTCCTGGTAGATGGTGCGGATCTGGACGCCGCGCTCCAGCGCCTGCTCGTTGAGCGGTTTGCCGGACTCGATCGTGTCCGGGCGCTGGGCCCCCGCGGGCACGAACGACAGGCACTCCGAGCGCGCGCACTCCGCCAGCTCGGTCAGGCGGTTGCGTACCGCGTCGACGCCGATGAGCTGGTGGACGAGCTCCGGCGCGTACTTCCCCTTGCCGCCGTAACGGGCGGCCAGCGTGGCGACCGCGACCCTGGTGGCCTCGATCTGGCGCTGCCGGGCGGCCAGCTCCAGCTCGCTGCGGGTCAGCAGCGCCGACAGGCCGACCTCCGGGCTGACCGGGCGCAGCTTGCCCTTGGCATTGGCGACCGGCGCCAGCAGGTGCTTGTCGGCGAGCTCGTCCAGGGCGGTGCGCACCTGGCCCTCGCTCATGCTCAGCTCGGTCGCCAGCTCCCCCAGGCCCAGGTCAGGGCGGTCCAGCATGAGGAGGTAGACGGTCTGCGTGAGCAACTCCAAGCCTAGTGCTTCCAGCATCGGCCTGCGCCTTCCCCCGGGATGCCGCCCACTATCGAGAACCATGAAACAGTAAATGCACGGCCCCGGCAAGGCAACCCGGGAAAGCCGAACTTCCTTTTGCCGCCGCTCGGCCCCGAATCGCCGTGGCAGCAAAGTGCCAGGCCGGATGGTGACATCCGAGAAACCGAACTGGTCATCCGGCCCACTGTCCTTTGCGGCCGCATCACCATAGTGCCAGGCCGCTTGGTGCCGTCTCCAAACAATAGCCGCCGGGCCGCCCACGGCTAATAATCAGATTTGCCAAGGCGCCTTGGCCTCCAGCGAAAAATTTCCCCTCACAGGAGCGAGCGGCATGAAAAACATCAGGACCCAGGCTCTCGTCGTCCTCGTCGCCGCCGGCGTCATCTTCGGCGCCGAAGCCGCGCTGGCCACGACCGGCGCCACCGCCACCACGTCGATCGCCTCCTGCGGCTTCGACTGGGGCATCCCCTGCGTCACCGACGACGGCTTCGACTGGGGATGACCGGGTCCCCGGACGTCCCGGCACCCGCGGAGCTCCCCATGTTCCTGATCGCCGCCACACTGGCCGACTCACCCCATCCCGCGCTCCCGGACGTCGACGTCGTCACGGACGTCTTCTGGTCGCTCAGCACCCCGGCCGACGGCGTCCTGCAGCACCTGCGCCTCGCCGCCCAGGCCCGTATCGAGATCGTCGCTTTCCTGCAAGCGCAGGACGGGCCTGCGGCGCTCACCGGCATCCGCAACCTCTGCCACCGGGTGATTTCCTCCTCCCCTTATCTGAAGGGCTGGGAAATTCACTCGGTCGAATTACTCGAATTAAAAACCGATGTCATCATGCCCGACGAGGGGTAAAAGGCTCGCGCCCACTCCCTGAAACACGAGGAACGTGCATGGAAATCAAACTTCTGGGGCCGATGGAAGCGAGCGAGTCGGGCATCTCCATACTTCCGTCGGCAGGCAAGCCAAGGCAGATCCTGGCCTTGCTCGCGCTCAACAGCGGGCAGATCGTCACCTCGGCGATCCTGGCCGAGGAGTTGTGGCGCGGCCGGCCGCCCCGGATGGCGAGCACGACGCTGCAGACCTACATCCTGCAGCTGCGCAGGAACATCGACCGGGCGCAAGGCCGCACGCAGAAGCGCACGGCCAAGGACGTGCTCGTCACCCGGCACACCGGTTACCAGCTCCTGCTCCCCGATGACCGGGTCGACGCCTTCCAGCACGAGCACCTGGTCGCGGCCGGCCGTCAGGCGGCGGCCGGCCGCGACGACGAGAAGGCGTCCGAGCTGTTCTCGGCGGCGCTGAAACTGTGGCGGGGCGCGCCTCTCGTGGACGTGCCCACCGGGACGCCGTTGCAGCTGGAGGTCATGCGGCTGGAGCAGCACCGGATGGTGGCGGTCGAGCTGTGGATCGAGACCGAGCTACGGCTCGGACGCCACCAGGGCCTGCTGGGCGAGCTGGCCGTGCTCTGCGCGCAGCAGCCGCTGAACGAGAGCCTGCAGACCAGCTACATGGTGGCCCTCTACCGCTCGGGGCGGCAGTGGCAGGCGCTGACCGTCTACCGCACGCTCTGCGCGACGCTGCGGCGGGAGCTGCAGGTGCAGCCGTGTCCCCGGACGCAGCGGATCGTGCGGGCCATCACCGAGAACCGCTCAGACCTCGACGACTTCCCCGGCTCGATGGTGGGCGCCGTCGGCTGACCCGGGTCTCGTGCGGATCTCGACCGTGGTGCGAAGCGACACGCGCAGGATGGCCGTCGGTCTCCTCGTTCGCGCTAGCACTAGGGAGAAGACGTGTCACGACGACTGTTCACCTCCGAGTCCGTCACCGAAGGCCATCCCGACAAGATCGCCGACCAGATCAGCGACGCGGTGCTCGACGCCCTGCTCGCGGCCGACCCCGCGAGCCGCGTCGCCGTCGAGACGCTGATCACCACCGGCCAGGTGCACGTGGCGGGCGAGGTCGCCACCGAGGCCCGCGTGGATGTCCCGCGCCTGGTCAGGCAGAAGATCCTGGAGATCGGCTACGACTCCTCGCACAAGGGTTTCGACGGCGCCACGTGCGGGGTGTCGGTGTCGATCGGCGCGCAGTCGCCGGACATCGCCCAGGGCGTGGCCGCCGCCGTCGAGCATCGCGCGGGCGGCGGCGACGAGCTCGACCGGCAGGGCGCCGGCGACCAGGGCCTGATGTTCGGCTACGCCTGCCGCGAGACCCCCGAGCTGATGCCGCTGCCCATCGCGCTGGCGCACCGGCTGGCGCGGCGCCTGTCCGAGGTGCGCAAGAACGGCACCGTCCCGTACCTGCGCCCCGACGGCAAGACCCAGGTCACGATCGAGTACGACGGCGACCGGCCCGTGCGCCTCGACACCGTGGTCGTCTCCACCCAGCACGCCGCCGGGATCGACCTGCACGACCTGCTGGCACCCGACATCCGCGAGCACGTCGCCGGCCCGATCCTCGCGGACCTCGGCATCGCGACCGAGGGCTGCCGCCTGCTGGTCAACCCGACCGGCCGCTTCGAGATCGGCGGCCCGATGGGCGACGCCGGCCTCACCGGCCGCAAGATCATCATCGACACCTACGGCGGCATGGCCCGTCACGGCGGCGGCGCCTTCTCGGGCAAGGACCCGTCCAAGGTCGACCGCTCGGCCGCCTACGCCATGCGCTGGGTCGCCAAGAACGTCGTCGCGGCCGGGCTCGCCGACCGCTGCGAGGTGCAGGTGGCGTACGCGATCGGCAAGGCCCAGCCGGTCGGCCTGTTCACGGAGTGCTTCGGCACCGAGCAGGTGCCCGTGGCCGTCCTCCAGGAGGCGATCACGAAGGTGTTCGACCTGCGCCCGGCGGCCATCATCCGCGACCTCGACCTGCTGCGCCCGATCTACTCGGAGACCGCCGCCTACGGGCACTTCGGCCGCGACGGCTTCCCCTGGGAGTCGATCGACCGCGCCGCCGAGCTGACGAAGGCGGTCTGATGATGGGCTCACACCAGGCCGCGGTCCTGCTGCTCGCGATCGCTGTGATCATCGTGGTGACCCGGCTGTTCGGCGCGCTGGCCACCCGGGTCGGCCAGCCGCCCGTGATCGGCGAGATCCTGGCCGGCATCCTGCTCGGCCCGACCCTGCTTGGCCAGGCCGGGACCGAGCTGCTGTTCCCCACCGACATCCGCCCGTTCCTGCAGACCCTGGCGAACGTCGGCGTCGTGGTCTTCATGTTCCTGGTCGGGCTGGAGGTGGACCACGCGCTGCTGCGCGGCAAGGGCAGGCTGGCGACCACGGTGTCGCTCACCTCGGTGCTGCTGCCGCTGGGGCTCGGCGCGCTGCTGGCGCTCTACCTCCTGCAGAGCCACCCGCACCCGCAGCGGCTGGGGTTCGCGCTGTTCATGGGGACGGCGATGGCCGTGACCGCCTTCCCCGTGCTCGCCCGCATCCTGACCGACCGCGGCCTGCACCGCACCAAGATCGGCGGCCTCGCGCTGACCTGCGCTGCGGTGGACGACGTGCTCGCCTGGTCGCTGCTGGCCCTGGTGGTGGCGATCAACGGGGCGGCGCCGGACCAGTGGCGGCTGGCGCTGGCCGTGCCGTACTTGATGGTGATGTTCTGGGTGGTACGGCCGCTGCTGCGGCGGCTGGCGGCCACCGCCGCGCCCGGGCAGGCGTTCGCGATCGTGCTGGCGGGCCTGATGCTCTCCGGCTACCTGACCGAGTGGATCGGCCTGCACTCCCTCTTCGGCGCGTTCCTCTTCGGCCTGATCATGCCGCGCGAGGGCGCCGAGCGGCTGCGCGGCCTGACCGTCGAGTGGCTGGGCCAGGTCTGCGCCGTGCTCCTGCTGCCCATCTTCTTCGTCATGGGCGGCCTGAACGTCAACCTGTCCGCCCTGGGCACGGCCGGACTGGTCGAGCTGGCGCTGATCCTGCTCGTGGCGGTGGGCGGCAAGTTCACCGGCGCGTACGCGGCGGCCCGGCTGCACGGGCTGGACGGCCGCGAGTCGGCCACCTTGGGCACGCTGATGAACACGCGCGGGCTCACCGAGCTGATCATCCTCAGCGTCGGGCTGCGGCTGGGCGTGCTCGACCGCGACCTGTACTCGCTGATGGTGGTGATGGCCCTGGTCACCACGGCCATGGCGGGCCCGCTGCTCGCTCTCATCCGCTCGCGCACGCGAGCCGCCGAAGCGCCCCGGCAGGACCGCGCGCTGGTGGGCTGACGGCCCTCGGAGGCGCGGCGCCGGATCGCGGCCATGCATCACCGAACGATTCGATCAGGCGCCGCGGCGATGGCGTAATGGGCCACCCCGTCGGCGAACGACCAGTCGATCGGCTCGTTCTCGGTCAGGGTGACGAACACGTTCCGCGGCTCGGTCCCCGCGTAGTCGCGGGCCAGCTCCGCGATCCGCCGGTAGAGGGCCTGCTTCTGCGCGGGCGTGCGGCCCGAGCGCATCGTGATCGCGACGTACACGAGGCCGTCGTCGCGCGGCACGCCGGGGAAGCCGTCGTAACGCAACGTGCTGCGGGTGCCGTCGTGGCCGGTCAGAACCTGGAAGCGGTCGTCGGGCGGGATGCCGATGGTCTCGACCAGGGCGTCGTGGACGGCCCGGCCGAGCGCGTCGAGCCGGTCGGGGCCGGCGCGCAACGCGTCGATGCGGACGAAAGGCATGATTCTCCTATCGGAAGCGGCTGGCCGGCTGGGCGTCGCCACGCCGGCCGTGATCATCGTCATGCGGGCCGGGACGGCTCCTGGCGGGCGTGGCAGGCGAGCAGGCCGAGGGCGCCGTCCACGGCCTGGGCGTACACCTCGGCCGAGCCGGCCGCGCGGGCCAGCACGTAGCCGCCCTGCAGCACCGCCACCAGCGCGGTGGCCGTGGCCGCGGGGTCGAGCCCGGCGTGGAGCTCCCCGCTCGTACGACCCTCCGCGAGCAGCCCGGCCAGGCGTCCGGTGAGCCAGGCGAAGGTCTCCTCGATCGGCGCGCGCAGGTCCGGGTCGGCCATCACGTCGGGGTCCTGGGTGAGGCGGCCGACCGGGCAGCCTTTCAGCGCCTCCCGCTCCCGCCGCAGGTAGGCGGCGACCCGCTCGGACACGGTGCCGGAGCTCGTGAACGCGGCCTCCGCCCGGTCCCTCAGCTCCTCGGCACTGCGGCTGATCGCGGCGAGCGCCAGGTCGGGTTTGCCGTGGAAGTGGTGATACATACTGCCCTGGCCCGCCCCGGAGCGCGCCTGGATCGCCTTGGGGCTCGTGCCCACGTAACCGCGCTCCCACAACAGCTCGCGCGTGCTCTCGATGAGACGTTCCCTCGTGTCCATGACAGCATCTTACATACTAGTAGGTACAACGGCCCGCGTTGCCGCCTGCTCGGGCATTCCTCTATAGTGCTATCTAGATAGATAAATGGAGGAGTGTCGGTGATCGAGTTCCACTTGGACAGCAGGTCAGGTCTGTCGCCGTACCAGCAGCTCGTCCAGCAGGTGCGGCACGCGCTGCGGCTGGGCCTGCTGGCGGAGGGCGACCAGCTCCCTAAGGTGAAGGACGTGGTGGCCGGGCTGGCGATCAACCCCAACACCGTGCTCAAGGCCTACCGGGAGCTCGAGCACTCCGGGCTCGTCGCCGCCCGCCCCGGGGTCGGCACGTTCGTCACGGCGACGCTGACCGGCGCGTCCGTGTCCGCGCTCGGCCCGTTGCGGCAGGACCTGCGGCGCTGGCTGCGCAAGGCCCGCCTGGCTGGGCTCGACGACGAGAGCATCGAGGCGCTGTTCATGACCACCTTTCGGGCCGCCGCAGAAGAGGACATAGCTTGACCTCGGTTCTGCGGGCCCAGGGGCTTGGCAAGAAGTACCACCGGGACTGGGTGCTGACCGGCTGCACGCTGGACGTCCCGGCCGGGCACGTGACGGGGCTGGTCGGCCCCAACGGCGCCGGCAAGTCGACGCTGCTGAACCTGGCCGCCGGGATGCTGGCACCGACGTCCGGCACGATCGAGGTGTGCGGCGGGGTCCCCGGCAGCGGCGCGGAGCAGCTGGCGAAGGTCGGCTTCGTCGCCCAGGACACCCCCGTGTACGCCGGGCTGACCGTCGCCGAGCACCTGCGCCTCGGCGCCCGGCTCAACGCGGGCTGGGACGACGCCCTGGCCCGGCACCGGATCGAGCGCCTCGGCCTGGACCCGGACCGGCGGGCCGGAAAGCTGTCCGGCGGGCAGCGCGCCCAGCTCGCCCTGACGCTGGCCATCGCCAAGCGGCCCGAGCTGCTCCTCCTCGACGAGCCGGTCGCGGCCCTCGACCCGCTCGCCCGGCGGGAGTTCCTGCGCGACCTCATGGAGACCGTCGTCGAACACGGGCTCAGCGTCGTCCTGGCCTCCCACCTGATCGCCGATCTCGAGCGCGTCTGCGACCACCTCATCGTGCTGGTCGCCGCGCAGGTACGGCTGACCGGAGAGGTCGACGAGCTCCTGGCCACCCACCACCGCCTGACCGGGCCGCGCCGCGACGAGACCTCGCTGCCCGCCGACCAGGAGGTCATCTCCGCCAGCCACACCGATCGGCAGTCCACGCTGGTCGTCCGGACCGAGGGGCCGATCCTCGATCCGGCCTGGACGGTCGGCGCGATCGGCCTGGAAGACCTCGTCCTGGCGTACCTGGCCCGGCCCGCCGCCGGCCTCCGCCCCTCCTTGGAGCTGCTCCGATGATCTGGCTGACCTGGCGGCAGTTCCGCGTCCAGGCCGTGACCGTGTTCGCCCTCCTCGCCGTGCTCGCCGCCCTTCTCGTGCTCGCCGGCCGGCCGCTGCTCGGCTCCGCCGGGCCGATGACCACCGCGGACGACACCCTGTACGACGCCTGCCTCGCCGCCGGGTACGGCCTGCCCGCGCTGATCGGCGTCTTCTGGGGCGCCCCGCTGGTCACCCGAGAGCTGGAGACCGGCACCCATCGCCTGGTGTGGAACCAGGGCGTCACCCGCACCCGGTGGCTGGCCGTGAAACTCGCCGTCACCGGCCTGGCCGCCGTCGCCGCGTCGGGGCTGCTCAGCCTCGCGGTGACCTGGTGGGCCGGTCCCGTCGACGCCGCCGGCCGGCCCGCCGTCATCCTCGTCGACCTGACCGCGCCTGGCGCGGCGTCCGACGCCGCGTCCTTCGCCGCCCGGCTCTCGCCGCTGGTGTTCGGCGCGCGCGGGGTCGTGCCCGTCGGCTACGCCGCCTTCGCGTTCGTCCTCGGCGTCGCCGCCGGGATCCTGCTGCGCCGCACCGTCCCGGCCATGGCCGCCACCCTCGTCGTGTATGCCGCCGTCCAGGCGGCCCTGCCCTTCGCGGTACGCCCGTACGTGCTCCCCGCGGCCCAGGAGACGGTCACGATCACGGTGGCGAACGTCTCGAAGCTCGGGGTCGACGACTCGGGCGACCTGGCCGACCTGGCCGTGGCCGGGCCGCGCGGCGCGTGGGTGCTGGCCAACGAGACCCTCGACGCCTCGGGGCACGTCACCCGCCCGCCCTCCTGGCTGGCCGGCTGCATGTTCCAGCCGCAACGGGAGCTGACGATCCGGCCGGGAGCGGAGCCGGCGTTCCACCCCACGGTCCGCGAGGAGTGCTTCACGAAGCTGGCCGCCCAGGGCTACCGGCAGCAGGTGACCTACCAGCCGGCCGGCCGCTTCTGGGCTCTGCAGTGGATCGAGACGGCGATCTTCCTCCTCCTCACCGCTTTGCTGACCTGGCTCTGCCTCCGGTGGACCCGCCACCGGCTGACCTGAAAAGGAACAAGGAAACCCCTCATGCATCGAGTGATCGTGCGTCGTGGCCTGGCGGTCGTGACCGGCCTGCTCACCCTCGCCGTCTGCGCCGTACCGGCTGCCGCGCAATCCCGCGCGGCGGCAGGCTCGGCGGCCGGGGCGGCCGTGCCGTACCTGCCGGAGCCGACCGGGCCCCAGGCGGTCGGCACCACGTCCTTGTATCTCAAGGACACCTCGCGCCCCGACCCCTGGGTTCCCTCGGTGAAGGCCAGGGAGCTGATGGTCTCCCTGTGGTATCCGGCGAAGGCGCCGGGCCGGAAGCGGGCGCCGTACATGACGCCCAAGGAGTCGGAGCTGCTCCTCAAGGACGGCGAGATCACCAGCGTGCCGGCCGACATCCTGAGCAAGACGCGTACCCATGCCTTCCTCGACGCCAAGCCGGCCGGCCGCAAGCGCTCCCTGCCCCTCGTCGTGCTCTCCCCCGGCCACAGCAAGCCCCGCTCGGAGCTCACGGCGCTGGGCGAGGACCTCGCCAGCCGCGGCTACGCGGTCGTCGCGATCGACCACACCTACGAGAACGTCGCGACCACCTTCCCCGACGGGCGGGTCACCACCTGCGTCACGTGCGAGATCAAGAAGAACCCGGCGTGGTGGGCGACGCTCGCGAAGAGCCGGGCGGCCGACGTCTCCTTCGTGCTCGACGAGCTGACCGGGTCGCAGCCGAAGTGGAAGCACGCCGGTCTGATCGACCGGTCCAGGATCGCGATGGCCGGCCACTCCGCAGGAGGGGCGAGCGCCGTCGCCGCGCTGCTCGCGGACTCCCGCATCCGCGCCGGCATCGACATCGACGGCACCACGGAGGTCGAGATCCCGGAGGCCGGGCTGGCGCGGCCGTTCCTGTTCCTGGGCAAGCCCGCCACCTACACCCCGGGACAGGGCGACGCGGCCGCGACCTGGGAGCGTGACTGGAAGCTGCTGACCGGGTGGAAGCGCTGGCTGCTGGTGACCGGGGCGGAGCACACGTCCTTCACCGACCTCGGCGTGCTGGTCGACCAGCTCGGCATCGAGGACGGCGCCGACATACCCGGCGAACGCGCCATGAAGATCACCCGCCGGTACGTCGCCTCCTTCTTCGACCTGCACCTACGCAAGAAGCCCCAGCCGCTGCTGGACAAGCCGTCCGCGTCCTATCCCGAGGTCAAGTTCTGCGCCCCGGAGACCAAGACCTGCGCCTAGCGGCCGGTCGTCGCCGAACGGGCCGCCCGCCTTCCGTCCCCCGAAAGTGATCGCTTCCGTCGGCTCATCTACTTTTGGATGGCAAAAGTAGATGTCGAGTGGGAAGTACTTTCGCGATCGAGAGGGCGGCCCGATGACCGACCACGACGTCTCCGCCGCGCGTGAGGCCCCGCGGCAGACCGGCGATGCGCGCGACGCGGCCAGGGCCCGGCCGCCGGCTCCGCCCTGGTACGCCCCGGCCCGCGGGCTGCTCTTCGCGACGGCGCTGATCCTGCTGCAGGGCCCGTGGAACCATCAGGCCTCCTACCTGATCGCGGGCGTGGTGGCCGTGGTGGCGTTCCTGTGCGTGCACGGGGTGGTGGTGCGCCGGGGCGGGGTCAGCGCCGTGCCCGGCGGGACGATCGCCGAGCGGGTGCTGCGCCGGCTGGTCCCGGCGGCCGCGTTCGGCGCCGGCTGGCTGGCGGCCGTCCCGTTCGGGCAGGCCGAGGGCGCGTTCGCGTCAGCCGTGCTGGGCGGCGCGGCCCTCTGGGCCGTCGCCGCCTGGGAGGAAGGCCGGGCGCGGTCATGAGCGGCCCGCCGCCCGCGCTCGACGAGACGAGCCAGTACCCGACGCGGCTGACCGTCTTGGGCTTCTTGTCCGGCTGCCTGGAGGCCGAGTTCGCCGCCGTCCGCGACTACGCGCGGATCTCCGATGCGAGCGTCTGTGACCATGTAACGGTCGTGGCGACGGTAGAGGCCGGTTCATTCCTCCTCGTCGAGCTCGCGTCCGCCTGCAATTCTTTCTGAAAATTGCTGCAAGCTATTGCAGATCGGGCCGCCAGTCAGTAGCTTCCGGGGCAACCCCGGAAACGTCACCATGGAGGCCCCCATGGGGTGCCGACGGCCACGGGCACCGCCCTCGGGCGACGCCGCCCGATCGACGACGCGCTCACCATGCCGAGGCCGCGCGAGCTCCCGGCACCCCCGACTCCCGGCACAGGCCCCCGCACAGACGAACGGGCCAGGTGGTGGCTCACCCGGCCCGTCCCACGGGATCCCGTCACTCATCCTGGAGACCCCTGCTCATGAAACCGTACAAATCCATCATTACGGCCGCGTTAAGCCTGCTGGCGAGCGCCGCCATCACGGTCCCCGCGCTCACCGGCACCTCCGCCGACGCCGCGACCGGCGTCGGCGTGATCGCCAACCTGTGGAACTGGAACTGGCGGTCGGTGGCCACGGAGTGCACCGACGTCCTCGGCCCCGCCGGGTACGGCGCGGTGCAGGTGTCGCCGCCCGAGGACTCGATGACCAAGGGCGGCTCGGTCTGGTGGGACGTCTACCAGCCCGCCCGCTACGAGCTGACCAGCAAGTTCGGCGACCAGGCCGCGTTCGAGAGCATGGTCCGCGCCTGCCACGCGGCCGGCGTCAAGGTGCACGTGGACGCGGTCATCAACCACATGACCGGCCAGGGCAGCACCAGCTACGGCGGCTACACCTTCGGCAAGTACGACTACCCCGGCCTCTACTCGGCCACCGACTTCCACCGGCCCACCTGCTCGATCACGAACTACGGCGACGCCGCCAACGTGCAGGGCTGCGAGCTCGTCGGGCTGTCGGACCTCGACACCGGCTCGGACGCCGTCCGCACCAAGATCGCCGCGTACCTGAGCAAGCTGATCAGCCTTGGCGTCGACGGCTTCCGCATCGACGCGGCCAAGCACATCAGCCCCGCCGACCTGGCCGCGATCAAGGCCAAGCTGCCCGGCTCGCCGTACTTCGACCAGGAGGTCATCTACGGCGCGGGCGAGGCGGTGCAGCCGAGCCAGTACACCGGGATCGGTGACGTGCAGGAGTTCGTCTACGGCCGCAAGCTGCGCGAGCAGTTCACCGGCCAGATCAGGTACCTGCAGAGCTTCGGCCAGAGCTGGGGCCTGTCGGTGGCCAGTGACAAGGCCGTGGTGTTCATCGACAACCACGACACCGAGCGCAACGGCTCGACGCTCAGCTACAAGAGCGGCGACGCCTACCGGCTGGCCAACGTCTTCATGCTGGCCTGGCCGTACGGCACGCCGAGCGTGTACGCGGGCTTCACCTGGAGCGACAGCGAGGCCGGCCCGCCCTCGTCCGGCGGCGGGTACGTCACCGACACCGACTGCGCCAACGGCAGGTGGACCTGCTTCGACCGGCAGATGACCGGCATGGTGGGCTTCCACAACGCGGTGGCGGGCACCTCGGTCGCCAACTGGGCCGACGACGGCGGCAACCTGATCGCCTTCAGCCGGGGCGACAAGGGCTGGGTCGCGATCAACAACGGCGGCACCGCCGTGACGCGCACGTTCACCACGGGCCTGGCCGCCGGGACGTACCAGAACGTGGCGGGCAGCGGCTCGGTGACCGTGGCCGCGGGCGGCACGGCCACCGTCACCGTCCCGGCCAAGAGCGCGATCGCCGTCCGCGCCGGCGCGTCCGCCTCGCCCTCCCCCACGCCGACCGGCAACCAGGCGACGGTCTTCTACCGGACGGGGTGGAACCCGGCCTACATCCACTACGGCATCAACGGAGCCTGGACCGCCGTGCCCGGGATCGTCATGGACGCCGCCTGCACGGGCTGGAAGAAGAAGACGGTCGACCTCGGCACCGCGACCACGTTCCAGGTGACCTTCAACAACGGCTCGGGCTCGTGGGACAACAACCACGGCGCCGACTACACCATCGGGTCCGGCCGCACCACCGTCCAGGACGGCGTCGTACGGGCGGGCGCGGCCGATCCGTGCGCGCCGGCCGCGCTCACCGGCGCCTAGACAAGGGAGGCACGACCTGCGCCTGATCGCCCAGCCGGATTTCCCGCCCGGGGCATGACGGGCCTGGCCCAGGTTCGCTAGATTTGCTGAAAAATTCGCAGATTGCGGGGCACGAGTGTCGGTCGGACGCGGTTCGCAGGGGACGAGACGAGGCCTGCGGCCAGGTGGGTGGACGCTCGTGCTGGCCGCCGCGGTGCTGCTCGCCGACCAGGCCGCCAAGCTCTGGGCGATCTCGGCGCTCTCGGACGGCGAGCGCATCGCGGTGATCCCGGGGCTGATCCAGCTGCGGCTGGTGTTCAACCCCGGTGCCGCGTTCTCGATCGGCGAGGGGATGACGTGGGTGTTCACCCTCGCCGCCGCCGTCGCGGTCGCCGGCCTCCTGTACGCCAACCGCGGGTTGCGCTCGCCCGGCTGGGCCGTCGTGCTCGGCGCGCTGCTGGGCGGCGCCACCACCCACCTGCTCGACCGCCTCTTCCGCCCGCCCGCCTTCGCCCAGGGACATGTCGTCGACTTCATCGACTACGGCGGCCTGTTCGTCGGCAACATCGCCGACATCGCCCTCACCGGGGGCTGCGCCCTGCTCGTGCTGCTCAGCCTCCGTGGCATCCCGCTGAGGGGGACGCCAACCGGCGAGGAGCCCTCGCTCTCCTAGGGCGAACTCGCCCGCCACAGGGCCGCCCATCGCGACACCCACCTGCGGAGATAACCTGTTGCCACGAAGCAATCACTGAACGCGCACGGGCGCGCCGGCCTGGCGCGGCTGCGCCGCACCTCCGGCGACGGCTTCACCACACCGTTCCGAGGCAGGCAGGTGGCGCCATGAACCCGCGGGCATACGCGGTCGGGCTGGCGTTGCTGGGGCTCGTGTCCTGCGCTCCCCTGTTTCACGCCGCGCCCTCGCCGCCCATGGTGCTGCGCATCGGCACCTATTTCGACAACCCGCCGTTCGAGTTCATCTCCGGCGGGGCCGAGGCCGGATTCGAGATCGACCTGATGAAGGAGATCGCCGCCCGGCTGGGCCGCAGGCCCGAGTTCGTCGGCACGCGCTGGGAGCGGATCCTTCGCGAGACGCAGGAGGGCCGCTACGACTGCATCGTGGGCGGCATCACCATCACACCGGCCCGCGAGAAGATCCTCTCCTGGTCCGCTCCTTACCTGACCACGACGCTGAGCCTCGTCACCGACGCCCGGAGGAACCCGGCGATCCGCGGCATCGGCGATCTGAAGGGCGCCTCGGTCGGGGTACAGGCGGCGACCACCGACTATGACGTCGCGTTGCGGATGCGGGCCGAAGGCGAGATCGGCAAGGTGGGGGTCTATCCCTCGACCGCATCGAGGACGCCATGCGCGACCTCGGCGCCGGCCGGATCACCGCGGTGATGAAGGTCTTCCCCGTGGCCGCCTGGCTCGCGCGGAAGGCTCCCGGCCTTCGGATCGTGGCCCAGGTCCCCGACGCGCCGCAGCCGCTCGGCATCGGTTTCAGCAAGGCCGACCCCGGCCTCGTGGCCGCCGTCGACCAGGCCCTGGCCGCGCTGAAGCGGGACGGCTCCTATTCCGAGCTCGCCAGGAAGTGGGGCGTGCCCTGACGCATGCCGCGCGCCTGCCGCTCCCGCTCTCGCCGCGGGCGTTCCGGCCCGGCGGCGGTCAGCGGGCCGTCATGGCTCCGTCGACGGCCATCGGCAGGCCGGTCACGAAGGACGAGGCGTCGGAGCTGAGCCAGGCGATCGCCTCACCGATCTCCGCCGGGAGCGCGTAGCGCCCGATCGGGTGGTAGGCCGCCGTCTGCTCCAGCGTCATGATCCCCTGCTGGATCAGGTCGTCCACCATCTGCGTGCGCACGGCCCCCGGGCAGATGGCGTTGACCCGGATGCCCGAGGTGGCGTATTCCAGGGCGGCCGCCTTGGTCAGCCCCACCACGCCGTGCTTCGCGGCGATGTACGGCGAGACGAGGGGCGCCTCGATGCCGACGAGACCCGCCACCGAGGCCACGTTGACGATCGTGCCCGAGCCCTGCTCCAGCATCTGGGCGAGCTCGTGCTTCATGCACCACCAGACGCCCTTGAGGTTGACCTCGAACGAAGTGTCCCAGGACTCCTCGCTCACCTCGTGGAAGCGGCCGTCGCCCGCGGTGTCCACCCCGGCGTTGTTGACCGCGCAGTCCAGGCGCCCGAACCGCTCGACCGTGAAATCGACCATGGCCTTGACCGCGTCGCCCCGCCGGACGTCCACCCACGTGAATGCGGCCTCGCCACCCTCGGCCCGCACTTCGGCGACCGTGCGCCGGCCGCCTTCCTCGTTGATGTCGGCGACCACCACCTTGGCGCCGTGCCTGGCGAACACCGATGCCGTCGCGGCTCCGATGCCCGACCCGGCGCCCGTGATCAGCGCTGTTCTGCCGTCAAGAAGTGAACCTGCCATTGAGAGCGACTCCCGGTTCTGCTTTGAGGGGGTGGGAAGTGGCACCGTACTGGACAGTTGATCAACGTGTCGACATCCGGGAAACGCCGTCCGGCCGCACCCGCGAGAACATTTCGCAACAAGGTGACCGCAGTGAGTAAATGTCGTAAGATCCGGTGTTACTCGCTCCGCGATCATGTGAGATCGGCCGAAACAGGGCCGTCGCTGCGCGTTCGGTCCCGTCGCGTCGCGTTCGCGGTGACTGTGATCGACTCGCCGACGAGGAAGCCTTTTGATGTCAGTACCGGTACGTACTCGCCACCGCGCGGCAGGCCCACGGCTGGACGAACCCCTGGTCGTACTGGCGACCGCGGTCGTCGTCACCGGGGCAGCCGCGCTGACGGCCGTGCTCACCGCCCCGGCGACGACCCAGGTGTTCCTGGCCTGGGCCCTCGGCGCCGCGGCCGTCCTGGTGTGCGGCGCGGTCACGCTCGCGGCGTACGGCAGGCAGGAGAACCGGCGGCTGCGCGGCCGGCTCGCGGCCAACGACGAGGAGCTCTCCCGGCTGGCCGTGGAGACCATGCCGGGAACGGTGGAGCTGATCCGCAAGGGAGCCTCGGCGGAGTCCGTGCTCATGGCGACCCCGAGGCCGGCCGGCAAGGCCCAGCGGCAGATCCTGCACACCTTCGTCAACGAGGTGAGCAGGGAAGAGCGCAAGCGGGCCGCCACCACCGCCGCGTGCGCCAGCGCCGCCGGCCGGGTGCAGGCGCTGGCCACCAGCATGCTGGCCGACCTGCGCAAGATGGAGGACACGCACGACCGGATCACCCTCGGCGACCTGCTGAAGCTGGACCACACGACCGCGCAGGCCGGCCGGCTGGCCGACAGCATCGCCGTGCTCACCGGGGCGCGTTCGGGCCGGCGCTGGACCAAGCCGATCGTGATGGAGAGCATCCTGCGCGGGGCGATCGGCAGGATCAGCGCCTACCAGCGGGTCCGGGTGCACTCGGCCAGCACGTTCGCGATCTCGGGCCACGCGGCCGAGGGCGTCATGCACGCCCTGGCCGAGCTGATGGACAACGCCACCAGCTTCTCCCCGCCCACCGAAGAGGTGCACGTATACGTCGAGGAGGTCAGCGCCGGGATCGTGATCACGATCGAGGACTGCGGCCTGGTGATGAGCCCGGCCGCGCTGGCCCGCGCGGAACGCGCCGTCTCCGCCGAGCCGCTGGACTTCACGACGCTGTCCGGTTCGCGGCTCGGGCTGGCGGTCGTCGGCTGCCTGGCCCGCAAGCACGGGCTGATCGTCTCCTTCCGCCCGTCCTCCCGTGGCGGAACCGGCGTGGTGGTCATGATCCCGCAGCAGCTCATCAGCCAGAACGTCCCGGCGCCGCAGGCGGCACAGCCGCCCGCCCGCACCCCCGCCGTCCAGC
>NZ_VCKX01000229.1 GCF_005889725.1 Nonomuraea zeae | reverse complement strand
AGATGGGTATAAGAGACAGGACCTCAGCCGGAGTACGGCGGAGGGCGGAGGGACCAGGCCGACCATGCACCCGCCCCGAAAAAAGAAGACCCCCGCCGAAGCACGGCGGGGGTCCGGACCGGGAGGGGACGGTCAGGCCATGGCGCTGGTGATCGAGTCGAGCGGCCCGACATCCCACAACGCGGTCAGCGCGGTGGCGGCCATCACCCGCACCCCCATCGAGATCGCCTTCTCGTCCACGTCGAACGTCCCCTGGTGGATGTCGTAGGTGACACCGTCGGGCGACCGCGTCCCGAGCCGGGCGAACGCGCCGGGGATCGACTCCAGATACCAGGCGAAGTCCTCCCCGCCGAGCGACTGCTGCGTCGGCACCACGGCGCCCGCGCCCAGCGCGCGCTCCGCCGCCTCGGCCAGCATCTCGACGCTGACCTCGTCGTTGACCACCGGCGGCACCCCGCGGGTGTAGTCCATCGTGGCCTCCACGCCGTAGGCGCCGGCCACCGACTCCAGCAGGGACTTGATCAGGTCGGGAGCGGCGTGCCAGGCGTTCTCGTCGAGGCAGCGCACCGTGCCCTCGGCGACCCCGTCGTCGGGGATGGCGTTGGCCGCGGACCCGGCCTGCACCTTGCCCCAGACGAGGCTGAGCGAGGAGCGCGGGTCCACCCGGCGCGACAGGGCGGCGGGCAGCTCGGTGAGGATCTTGGCCAGCGCGAAGACCAGGTCGGCCGTGAGGTGGGGGCGGGCGGTGTGGCCGCCGGGGCCCGAGACGCGTACGACGAGCTTGTCGCAGGCCGAGGTGATCGGGCCGGACCTGAGCCCGAGCTGGCCGACGTCCACGCGCGGGTCGCAGTGCAGCCCGAAGATGCGGTCGACGCCGCTGATGCCGCCCTGCGCCATGACCTCCAGCGCGCCACCCGGCAGCTCCTCGGCGGGCTGGAAGATCAGGCGTACGCGGCCCGGCAGGAGACCGGCCGCGGCCTGCTGGGCGAGGAAGAGCGAGGTGCCGAGCAGGACCGTGGTGTGCACGTCGTGGCCGCACGCGTGGCAGGCCCCGGCGACCGTCGAGTGGTAGGGCACGTCCTTCTCGTCCTGCAGCGGCAGCGCGTCGATATCGGCGCGCAACGCCACCGTAGGACCGTCACCGCTGCCCACGTCACAGATCACGCCGGTGCCACGAGGAAGGATCAAAGGAGTCAGCCCGGCGGCCGTGAGCCGGTCGGCGATGCGCTGTGTCGTGCGATATTCGGCGAAAGCCAGCTCTGGATGCATGTGAAGGTCGCGGCGGAACGCCACGAGCTCCGGCTCGGTCTCCGCCAGGAACGCGTCGAGTTCCCCCCGCAGCTCACGTCCCCGCATGTGTCACCATCCCGTCCCAATGCCGCGCGCCCCAAACGTTCTGGCGATCGCGGCTCATGCGCTGTAAATACTCGTCCATCCCGCGTGTGGCCCCCCAGGTCGAGCGGCCGCTCGGCGAATCAAAAAACACACCCCCTGGTCGAGGTGCGCGAGATCGTCAGCACGGGCGTTGCGTTCGTCTGTCGCGAGTGCCGCTGCAGCCTGGGTGCACGGCGGTCGGCCGTGAGCCCGATGGCGATGCTTCGACTTTATCGCTCTCGTGCGTCTTCTCGCCGACAGATACACCAAAAGCTAGCCGATGGCCTGCCCGGAACTGCAGGTTGTCACAGTCCGTGAACGTCCTCATGATCCGGAAATAGTCACAAGGGATCATTAGATAGTGACCCGATGTCGCCACTTCCAAACGTGGTCAGCGATTCCGAATCCTGTCACCTTCCGTCATGGTCATGCCACTCCGGCGCTGGCTGCATTTGAGAAGAATGCGTGTTTCACTCGCTATATGATCACTAATATCCCGTTCGGGGAGAAGCATGCTGGGTTGAGCATCTTCGAGCCGAGCGAGGGGACCCTGGTGGTCGTACCCTCGCTCTCCCTGCCGCAGGACGAGCTCCGCCGCATCACAGCGGCCAGATCGTACGAAGAACGGCTGCTTTTCCTGCTCCTCACGCTCCGGGCACCCGGGGTCAAGGTGATCTACCTGTCCTCCGCGCCGATCGATCCGGACATCATCGACTACTACTTCGCGTTCTTGCCCGATCCGGATGACGCGGCCAAGCGGCTCACCCTGATCAGCCTCGACGACCCCTGGTCCCAGCCGCTGACCCAAACCCTGCTCTCCCGTCCCGACGCGATCGAGCAACTACGCTGCGCTATCGACGGTGACGCATGGGTGGTGCCATTCGTCCTCAGCGAGCTCGAAGAGGAGCTGGCTTCGCTACTCAACGTTCCCATCTACGGTCCGGCCACCTCTTTGGCCTATTACGGCTCCAAGAGCGGCTCCCGAGAGGTCGGCCACGAGGCCGGCGTGCCCATGGCGCGCGGCTTCGGCGACGTGCACTCGGCGATCGAGATCGAGGAGGCGATCGAGGCCCTGCCGGGCGAGCGGGTGATCGTCAAGCTGAACGACGGGTATTCGGGGCTGGGCAACGCGATCGTCACCAAGGCCGACAGATCGCTGACCAGCTTCTCGGCCGCCGGTGAGACCTGGACCAGCTTCACCACGAAGATCAGGGGCCGGGGGGCTGTGGTTGAGGAATTCATCGAACATCGCCCGCTCTACTACCCGAGCGCGCTGGCGCAAATCACGCCCGGCGGGGACGCACAGGTGCTCGCCACGCACGACCAGGTGCTCGGCGGCACCAACAACCACGTCTACCAGGGCTGCACGTTCCCCGCGGCGCCGGAGTACCGGGCCGAGGTGGGCGCGTCGGCCGCGCGGATCGCGCGCATCCTGGCGGATCGGGGCGTGGTCGGGCTGTTCGGGATGGACTTCTTCGCGCTGAAGGCCGACGGCGGGTACGCGGCGCTGCTGTGCGAGATCAACCTGCGGATCGGCGGCACCACGCACCCGTTCGGCGCGGCGGTGCTGACCACCGGGGCCACGTACGATCCGGGGACCGGTCTGCTCATGGCCGGAGATCAGCCGAAGTTCTACACCGCGACCGACAACTGCGCCTCGTCCTGCCTGCGCGGACGCACCCCCGGCGAGGTCATGCGCACGGCCGGGCGGATGGGCATCGGGTTCGACGCCGAGCGGCGGACCGGAAACGTCTTCCACCTGCTCGGCGCCGTTCCCGATCACGGCAAGCTGGGCTTCACCTCGATCGGCGACTCACGCGAGGAGGCCGACGAGCTGCACGCGCTCACCCGGCGTCTCCTTTGCGGCCCCTGACGGAGGCGGCGCGGAGTCCTCGCCAGCCGATGACGCCCAGCACCAGGGCGAGGACGATGTTGACCGCGATCAGGATGCCGTGCACCACGTAGAAGGCGGTCGGATGGCCGTCGGCCAAGTTAAACCCCAGGTTGACCCACTCAAAGATCATGAATGCGCCGAGGATGATGAGGAATCCGGCGATCTTTCGTGACATGCCCGTCTCTCTAGTATCGAAGGTGGATCTTCGGGGGATGTGTCGCCACATGGACATTCACCCGGAGCTACGCTGAGACCGCCATGTGGACGAAAATCGTGCCTGTCACGGCACTCATCGCCTCGGTCTCGCTCACCGGCGGGACCGCATATGCCACACCGTCGACGCCGGTCGGCGGCGAGGCGCTGGGCAGCCGCGGCCTGGTCGCACCCGAGGGCGTCAAGAAGCCGCCCAAGACCCAGGCTACTTCGTTCGTCATCGCGGACGTGGACACGGGCCAGGTGCTCGCGGCCAAGGACGCCCACGGGCGCTATCTGCCCGCGAGCACGCTGAAGACGCTGACCGCGCTCACGCTCATCCCGAAGCTGGACAAGAACCGCAAGATCCGGCCGAGCAAGAACGCCTGCAACCAGGAGGGCACCGCGGTCGGGCTCTCGGTCAAGGCCACGTACAAGGTCGACGACCTGTTCAAGGCCCTGATGATGTCGTCGGGCAACGACGCGGCGATGGCACTCGCCGAGACGAACGGCGGCCTCGCCCAGACCATGCGTGACATGAACGCCGAGGCCAAGCGGCTGCAGGCGAACGACACCGTGGCCAAGACGCCCAGCGGCCTGGACAAGCCGGGGCAGAGCAGCTCGGCCTACGACCTGGCGCTCATCGCCCGGGCCGGGCTGGCCAACCCCGAGTTCAAGCGCTACATCAGCACGAAGACGTCCACCTTCCCCGCGCCGAGGGGCCACTACGAGATCAGCAACCACAACAAGCTGCTCTGGCGCTACAAGGGCATGGTCGGCGTCAAGAACGGCTGGACCTCGAAGGCGCAGGGCAGCTTCGTCGGCGCGGCCACCCGGGGCGGGCACACGATCCTGGTGAGCATCATGCGGCACGAGGGCTACTTCTGGGAGGAAGTGGCCGACCTGCTCGACTGGGGCTTCTCGGTCAGGGGCAAGGCCACGCCGGTCGGCCAGCTGGTGGATCCGCTGCCCGCCGCGCAGGCCGCTCCCCAGCCCGGGGCGTCGGCGCCGGCGACCACGCAGGTCACCCCGGCCGTCCAGCCGCCGCTGCTGGACACGGCCGCGAAGAAGCAGACCGACTCCAGCAGGACGATCGGCGCGGTGGTGATCGGCGGCGGGCTGCTGTTCGGGCTGATCTGGCTCGGCTACGGGATCCGCCGCAGGCGCGGCAGGTCACGCCTCTGACGCCCGCCCGGCCGGGCACCCCGATGCGGCACCCGGCCGGTCACACCTCCGGCTCCCGTCCGGCCGGTGCGCCCGACTCGGCCGGTGCGTCCGGGAGCTGAGGGACCGGCGTCGGGGACGGCGGCGGGCAGAGCCCGGCGGTGGCCGTCCAGGCGGCCACGAAGAGCACGAGCCGGGCCGAGAAGTTGATCCAGATCAGCAGCCCGACGATGACGGCGAACGTCCCGTAGAGCGGGTTGCCCAGCGTCTGCCCGAGCAGCAGCGTGGCCGCCTGCTTGAGCAGCCCGAACCCGATCGCCCCGAGCAGAGCCCCCTTGGCGATCGACCGGAACGCCTGCGTCGGCCTGGCCACCCACCCGAGCAGGATCACGAACAGCAGCCAGTCGGCCCCCACGCTGAGCGCCAGCCCCGCGATCCTGAGCCCCAGGCCGGCCGCGGGGGAATTGTCGCCGAACACCGTGTTCATGACCTTGTCCGTGGCCGTGGTGGCGAACCCCGCGACCAGCACGGACGCGATCATCGTGACCCCAATCATCATGATCGAGGCCAGGTCGCGCAGCTTGCCGAGGAAGAAGTTGAGCGGCGGCCTGGTCGTCATCGACATCTCGCGCAACGCCCCGCGCAGCGCGTCCATCGCGCCGAGCCCGGCGTAGAGCAGGCCCAGCAGGCCGATGATCCCGGCGGTCTCCTTGGCCTCGCCGATGGCCTTGATGCTGAGCCGGGCGCTGATCCCCGGCAGCCGCTCGTTGATCGCCTGCTGCAGTGCGTCCGTGACGGCGTCGTTGCTGGCCACCACGAACCCGAGCACCGCGTACGACAGCGCCACCAGCGGGAAGAACGACAGGAAGGCGAAGTACGTGACCGCGCCCGCCAGCCGGTCGCCCGACTGGCCCTCGTAGCGCTGGACCGCCCTGATCAGATGGTCGAGCGACAGCCTGCGCACCCGCCAGTCACCCACCTTGCGGCGGCCCCAGGCTTTCACCGACCCGATCCGCTGCGTGAGACTCGCCATCCACACCCTCTCCCCGGGGAGTGCCCTACCCCCGAGCCAGGGCGATGATCACGCGCGCGCCAGGTTGTCCGCCGACTCCTTCAGCGCCGCGAGGACCGTCGCCAGGTCGTGGTGAAGCAACTGCCCACCGCTCTTGACGACACGCCCTCCGACCATGACCGTCTCCACCGCGCTGGTGTCGGCGTTCAGCACGACGGCGCCGATGGGGTCGTGGGCCGCCGCCATGCCGAGCGTGTCCGTACGCAGCACGATCAGGTCGGCCTGCTTGCCGGGCCGCAGCGAGCCGACGGCATCGCCCAGCCCGAGCACCTCCGCGCCCTCGATGGTGGCCATGCGCAGCGCGTCACGCGTGCTGAAGCCCAGCCCCGCGCCGTCGGGGCGGCCGCGTTCGAGCAGGTGGGCGGTGCGCATCTGGCTGAACATGTCGCCGGGCGCGCACACCACGGTGTCGGCGCTGAGCCCGGTCGGGATCCCGGCCGCCCGGGCGCGTCCCGAGACCGGGTAGCCGATCGCCAGGTTCATCTCGTCCACAGGCGAGACCGAGACGCTCCCGCCGGCCGCCGCGATGCGCTTGAACTCCTCGTCGGTGTAGTGCAGCGCGTGCACGAAGGTGGTGGGGGTGCGGAGCAGGCCGTTCGACTCCAGGAACGCCAGGCCGCGCGCGGCGCTCTCGCTCCCGTGCCCGCCGAGGTGCGCGGTCACCGGCAGGCCCAGCTCCGCGGCCAGGCGCCACTCCTCCAGCGCGCGCTCCTCGCCGGCGATCTCCGGGCCCAGCGCCGCGAGGGCCATCGTGACCAGGTCGCCGGACGTGCCGGAGAGTTGCTCGCGCACCCGCCTGGTCTCGCTGTCGAGCCCGCCCGGCGCGCCGCCGTAGCAGTAACCGAACACGCCCCTGATGCCGGAGTCGCGCAGCGCCCGCACGGCGGAGTCGGTGTGGCCGGGGGTGAGCTGGATGTGGGACCAGTCGAGCAGGGTCGTGATGCCCGCGTCCAGGCACTCCAGCGCGCCGGCCAGGTTGCCCGCATAGACGTCCGCGGCCTGGTGGCGCGGTGCGAGCTCGCCGATGATCCGCTGCAGGTAGCCGGGGAAGGTGATGTCGGGCGTGACCGCCCTGATGCCCGCCTGCCAGGTGTGCCGGTGGGTGTCGACGAACCCCGGCAGCACGAGCCGGCCGGTGGCGTCGATCACCTCCGCTCCCGGGCCCGCCGTCAGGCCGGGACCCACCTCGGCGAGCACGCCGTCCTCGATCCGCACGTCCACCTGGCCCAGCACGACGGGCTCCGGCTCGGTGTCGATGACGACGCCGTTCTTGATCAGAGTCGTGGATGTCATAGTGAAAAGCTTAATGAGAAGCTTTTTAGAAAGCAATCTTTGGATCGGTATCCTCGGTGAGGTGAAACCGGATGAGGTCGACGCGATGGTGCCTCGCTGGACGGAGGCGGGGCTGTCGCCGTCCCTCATCGCCACCCTTGAGCTGGGCAAGCGGATGACGCGGCTGCACCAGCAGTTCGACCAGGCGGTCAAGGCCGAGCTCGCGGAGCTGGAGCTGACGTACGCCGAGTTCGACGTGCTGGCCGCGCTCAGCAGGGCGGACCCGCCAACCTGCCGGATGCGGCCGAGCGAGCTGTCGAAGGCGCTGTTCCTCACCTCGGGCGGCATCAGCAACGTGCTCCAGCGGCTGACGGCGGCCGGCTACGTGGAGCGCGAGGCCAACCAGGGCGACGCGCGCAGCCGCTGGGTCCAGCTGACGGACGAGGGCCGCCGCATGGCCACGGCCGGGCTGGAGGCCGCGGGCCGCGGCTATGCGGAAGTGGCCGGCGGGGTGCCCGAGGAGACCCTGCGGGCGGCGGCGGACGCGCTGCGCGAGGTCATGTCACACATGGGCCGCCGCCGCTTCCGCTGACTCCCCTTGGCCGGCGACCACCCCGGGCCGGCTAGTTTCCGTGGCGGGCCGCCCAGGAAGAGATCGCCGCGGCGATCTCCTCCGGCCGGTCCTCCGGCGCGTGGTGCCCGGCGGGCCCGCAGTGCTCGACCTCCAGCGCGGCGATGTTCTCCCCGCACCAGGCCGCCAGCTCCGCCCCGATCATCAGCGTCGGCGCGGAGTCGAAGGTGAGCAGCAGCTTGGGGACGTCGTCGCTGCTCGCGAGCCACTTCCCCGACTGCTCGACGGTCTCGGCCACGTCGGCGGGCTCGCCGTCGATCGGGATGGAGCGCGCCCACGTCAGCAGCGGCCGGCGGCTCTCCCTGGTCGGGTACGGAGCCAGGTACGGCGCCTTCTCCTCCTCGCTCAGAGCCGTCAGCACGCCACCCGTGAACGCGGTCTCCACCAGGAAGTTCTGCTCCAGCACCAGCGCCTCCCCCTCCGGGCCGCGGATCAGCTCACTCCTGGCCCGCGGCCCCTCGCCCATCTCCGCCCAGCTCAGCGTGCGGACGAACGTCTCCAGGAAGGCCACACCGCGCACCCGTCCCGGATGGCGCGCGGCCTGGTCGAAGGCGAGCACGCCGCCCCAGTCGTGCCCGACGAGCACGACGTCCGCCAGCCCCAGCGCGTCGAACCAGGCGTCGAGGTAGCGGGCGTGGTCGCCCAGCCGGTACGGGCTGTCGGGCTTGCCCGAGCGGCCCATGCCGATCAGGTCAGGCGCCAGCAGCCGCCGGCCCGGCGCCGCCACCCCCGGCAGCACGTTCCGCCACAGGCGCGAGGAGGCCGGGTTGCCATGCAGGAAGACGAAGGTGACGCCGTCACCGGAGCCTCCGGAGGCCGTCGAGCCCTCGTAGTCCATCGTCTCCTCGTAGTACATCGTCGAATCGAGCACGTCGATCTCAGGCATGCCACTCTCCCATTCGTTCGTCAGACTAACGTTAGTGCCACCAACGAAAGTACATCGTTAGTCCCACTAACGCAACGGGATAGGATCTCCGCATGACGGACCCCATGGACGAGCAGGAGACCCCGGCCCCGCTGCAGCTCCTGCCCAGCCGGATGCTCTCCCTGGTCGCCATGCACGCCGACCGCCTGGTGAGCGACGGGCTCGCCCGCGCGGACGCCCGCAAATGGCACTACGCGGCGCTCGTGGCACTGCGCGAGAAGGGCCCGATGAGCCAGGCGGAGCTGAGCAGGCGCACCGGCATCTACCGCAGCGACCTGGTCGCCGTCATCAACGAGCTGGCCGAGCGCGGCTTCGTCAAGCGCACCCCCGACGCCGCCGACCGCCGCCGCAACGTCGTCACCGTCACACCCCAGGGCCGCAGGCATCTGCAGCGGCTGCACAAGCTGATCTCGGAGCTCCAGGAAGACCTGCTCGCGCCCTTGACCGGACCGGAACGTGAGCGGTTTACGGATTCGCTGGCCCGTCTCCTGTCCCATCACTCAGGGCGCGGCACCCCCTGAGCAGGGCGGAAACCATGGCAGGCACCCGCACGGAGCCCTAGCCTGTGGGGTGTCGGGACCGAGCCAGGAGGCATCGCGCCTATGACCGAAATCAACACCGGGCAGATGGTCCGGCTCCAGCGCGAACGGCGGGGTATGAGCACCACCGCGCTGGCCACCCAGTCCGGCTGCACCCCCAGGCACATCGAGCTGATCGAGCACGGCAAGCGGACGCCCTCGCTCCCCCTGCTCCGGGAGATCGCCAAGGTGCTGGGCGTGCGCACCGCCGTACTCTTAGGCGAGGCTCCGCGCGACTCGCACGAGCCCAGCCGCCCGCAGATCAGCGACATCGAGCGCGCCCTGTTCACCTGCCGTACCTCGCCGCCCGACATCGAGCCGCCCGACGCCGAGCAGCTCTCCGAACGCGTGGCGGCGGCCCGCAACGCCTGGTTCACCTCGACGCGCCGCTACTCGGTGCTGATGGCCGCCCTGCCCTCGCTGGTCTCCGACGCCGAGAACCTCGCGCTGGAGCGCACGCCGGCCGCCTACAGCGTGGCTACGGACGCGTACATGCTGGCCAGGGGGGTGCTCAAGCACCTGCAGCGGGTGGATCTCGCGCACATGGCCGCCGACCGGGCCATGCGCTTCGCCGAGGAGTCCGGCGATCCGCTGATGATCGGATGGTCGTACTGGAATCTGGGGCAGTCGATGCTGTCCGACGACATGCACCAGATCGCGTACGACGTCGCGCGGCGCGGCATCGAGATCCTGGAGCCGCACGTCGGGGACGGCGACGAGCGCCACATCAAGGCGCTGGGCGCGCTGCACCTGCTCGCCGCCATCAGCGCGGCCCGCTGCGGGGACGACGACGAGGCCAGAGAGACGGTACGCGGCCCGGCCACGCAGCTCGCGGAGCGCGTCGAGGACGGGTCGGGGGTCTACGACCTGGCCTTCTTCGGGCCCACCAACGTCGCCATCCACATGGCCAGCATCGAGAACGACACGGGCCGCCCCGAGGCGGTGCTGCGCATCGCCGACGACATCGACCTGCGCCACACCCCGTCCATCGAGCGGCGCACCACCCACCTGGGGCACGTCGCGCGCGCCTGCGAGGACCTCGGCGACGACGCCGCCAGCCTCCTCCACCTGCTGCGGATCGAACGCGAATGCCCGGAGGAGCTCGACCACAAGCTGCTGCTGAGAGAGATGGTCCGGTCGCTGGCGCGGCGGGCGCGGCCGTCGTGGGCGCCGGAGGCCCGCTATCTCGCCGAGCGGCACGGCATCCTGCCCTGAGGCTCTGAGGCCCTGAGTTACGAACTCTGAGTTCGGTCACGACGAACATGGAGATCTGTCGCCGCAGTTCGTCACGCACCGGCGTGTCGATGCCACCCTGCGTTCATGACCACAGCGCCGAGTGCCGATTTCGTCATGGAACGCCTGCTGCAGGAGGCGTCGCGCGAGTTCCCCGGGTGGGCGTTCGAGCGAGATCATTCAGGGTGGACCGCCACCCGCGGCGAGATCCGGCTCACCAGGCCGAGCCTGGCCGCTCTGCGGGCCATCCTGCGCGTGCACAGAGAGACGCGGCGGAGATGATCGACACGCCGGCCGAAGAGCAGGCCGACACCGACGGATTACTCGCCGGGCGTCAACTCGACGCCCTGCGCACCACCTATCCCGCGTGGGAGATCCAGCACCTCGCGGAAGGGCCGGGCCCGGCGAGATGGACGGCCAGGCTGCGGCGGCCGGTCACCGCGCAGCTGCTGGCGGCGGGAGTGCGGGAGCGCGTCGGCGGGCCCGACGCCATCACGCTCGCCTCGGCCCTGGCCCACCAGTCCGCGCTCCTCCACAACCGGCGCCCGGGACTCTGGCCCACCTGATCCACCACCTCAGCCGACCCGGGGCTCCGCCTGGTCGGCACCGGCCGATTGGACGTCCCCGGTCGTCCGCCTGGCTCCTCCCCTCCGCGCCCAACGCGGCCCCAGGGTCGTCAGGCGGGCGGCCGGGGCGAAAAACCCCGGCGCCGCGGCGACGTCGGCCACCGGTGGCCCGGTGGGCGGGGGAACTACAGCTTGGGCAGGAAGCCGACCTTGTCGCGGACCTCGGCCATGGTCTGCCGCGCCACCGCCGACGCGCGCTCGGCGCCGATGGCCAGCAGGCGGTCGAGCTCCACCTCGTCCGACAGCAGCTTCTCCGTACGCTCCCTGATCGGCGTGAACGTCTCCACCACCGCCTCGGCCACCTCCTTCTTGAAGGTGCCGTAGCCCTGGCCCTCGTAGCGGGCGACGAGCTCGGGGATGGGCGTCCCGGTCAGCGCCGACTGGATGCGGAGCAGGTTGGAGATGCCGGGTTTGTTCTCCTCGTCGAACAGCACCTCAGACCCGGTGTCCGTGACCGCCCGCATGATCTTCTTACGCAGCGGCCCCGGCTGCTCCAGGACGTCGAGGATGCCGGCCGGGCTCGACGACGACTTCGACATCTTCGCCGTCGGGTCCTGGAGGTCGGTGATCTTCTCGACCTCCTTGAGGATGTGCGGCTCCGGCAGCGTGAACGTGTCGCCGAAGCGGTGGTTGAAGCGCTGCCCCAGGTCGCGGGTGAGCTCCAGGTGCTGCTTCTGGTCGGCGCCCACCGGCACCCGGTTGGCCTGGTAGATCAGGATGTCGGCGGCCTGCAGGATCGGGTAGGTGAAGAGACCGACGCTGGCCGCGTTCTCGCCGAACTTGGCGGACTTGTCCTTGAACTGGGTCATCCGCGCCGCCTCGCCCATGCCGGTGAGGCAGATCAGCACCCAGGCGAGCTCGGTGTGCTCGCGCACGTGCGACTGCACGAAGACGGTGGAGCGCTCCGGGTCGAGCCCGGCGGCGAAGAGCTGGGCGGCGGCGACGCGGCTGCGGCGGCGCAGGGCGGCCGGCTCGGTCGGCACGGTGATCGCGTGGAGATCGACCACGCAGTAGAAGGCGTCGTGGGTCTCCTGCATAGTGACCCACTGGCGGACCGCACCCAGGTAATTGCCCAGGTGGAAGGAGTCCGCTGTGGGCTGGATGCCGGAGAGTACACGAGGTCTGGCCATAGCTGGCAATTGTGTCAGGAATCCGCCTCAGGCGGCGACTCGGCGGCCGGACGGCGTTTCACTCTCACTTTGGCGATACGGCGGCCGTCCAGCTCGGTCACGGCCAGCTCGAAGTCCGCGACCTCCACGCGCTCGCCCGCCGCGGGCACGTGGCCCAGCATGGCCATGACGAACCCGGCCAGCGTCTCGTAGGGACCGTCGGGCAGCCGGATGCCGGTCTCGGTGGCGAAGTCGTTGAGGTTGGTCAGGCCGTCGAGCTCGATCTCGCCCGCGGGCAGGATCACGACGTCCTCCTCGACGTCGTACTCGTCCCTGATGTCGCCGATCAGCTCCTCGACCAGGTCTTCCATGGTGACGATGCCGGCCGTGCCGCCGTATTCGTCCACCACGATCGCCAGGTGCTGGCCCTCGTCCCGCATCTCGTTCAGGGTGGTGAGCAGGCGCTTGGACGCGGGCACGAACTTGGCCGCCCGGATCGGCACCACCGCGCCGATGGGCTCGGTGCGCCCGGTGAGCTCGGGGTCGAGCAGATCGCGTACGTGGACGAAGCCGACGATCTCATCGTAGGACTCGCGGTAGACGGGGAAGCGCGAGTGCGGGAGACCGGCCGCCAGCCGCGCCGCCTGGTCGAGCGGGGTGTCCACGTCCATGAACTCGACCTCCGTACGCGGCAGCATCACCTCCCTGAGCTGGCGCTTGCCGGCCGCGAAGACCTCGCCGATCAGCTTGCGCTCGTCGGCGGTGAGATCGGTGTGCCCCACCACCATGTCGCGCAGTTCCTCGGTGGTGACCTCCTCCCTGTCGGCCTCGGGGTTGCCGCCGAGCAGCCGGACCACGCCGTCGGTGGACTTCGACAGGGTCCAGATGATCGGCCGTGACAGCGAGGCGATCCGGTCGAGGAAGGGGGCCACGTACAGCGAGAGTCCCTCGGCCCGCTGGAGTGCCAGGCGCTTGGGCGCGAGCTCGCCGAGCACCAGCGAGACGTACGAGATCGCCAGCGTCACCAGCACGAGCGCGAGCACGGGCGAGACGGCGGCGGGCACCTGCCAGCCCTCCAGCACGGGCACGAGCTGGGCCGCCAGCCGGTCGGCGCCGAACGCGGCCGACAGCATGGTGGCGACCGTGACGCCGATCTGGACGGCGGACAGGAAGCGGTTGGGGTCTCGGGCGAGCTTGGCCACCCGCTCGCCTCTGCGGCCCTTCTGCGACAGCTTGCGGACCTGACTGTCCCTCAGGGAGACCATCGCGATTTCGGCGGCGGCGAAGAACCCTCCGATGAGAATGAACAGCAGAACCAGGGCGATGTTGGCCGCGACGGTGTCAAACATGGTGGTTGGCAGCGTACTCGGCAGGTTTCCCGCGTATGCTGAACCGCAAGCCGTACAAAATCAAACATATTTCTACAGGAGTAAACATGAGGCTGCTGGTCACCGGAGGCGCCGGCTACGTCGGCAGTGTCGTCGCGGCGCAGCTCATCGAGGCGGGACACCAGGTGACCGTGCTCGACGACCTGTCCACGGGGCACGAGGACGCGGTCCCCGAGGGCGCCCGTTTCGTTCGCGCGGCCATCACCGAGGCCCACGACGCGCTCGACGGTGTGGACGCGGTGCTGCACTTCGCGGCCAAGTCCCTGGTGGGCGAGTCGGTGGCGCAGCCGGGGCTCTACTGGGCCAACAACCTGGGCGGCACCCTGGCCCTGCTGGATGCCATGCGGGAGCGGGGGGTGGGCAAGATCGTCTTCTCCTCGACCGCGGCCACGTACGGGGAACCCGAGCACACGCCCATCGAGGAGAGCGATCCCACCCGCCCGACCAACCCCTACGGCGCGTCCAAGCTGGCCGTGGACGCGGCGCTGAGCGCGTACGCGCAGATCCGCGGGCTGGGGGCGGTGAGCCTGCGCTACTTCAACGTGGCCGGGGCCTACGGCCGCTTCCGCGAGCGGCACGCGATCGAGACCCACCTCATCCCCAACGTGCTCAAGGTCGCCACCGGCGAGCGCGAGTCCGTGAGCGTGTTCGGGACCGACTACCCGACGCCGGACGGCACCTGCGTGCGGGACTACGTCCACGTGTCCGACCTGGCCAAGGCGCACCTGCTGGCGCTGGAGGCGATCACGCCCGGCGAGCACAGGATCTACAACCTGGGCAGCGGCACCGGCTTCAGCGTGCAGGAGGTGATCTCGGTCTGCCGCGAGGTCACCGGGCACGAGATCCCCGTGGTCGTCGGTGACCGCCGTGCGGGCGACCCGGCCGTGCTGGTCGCCTCGTCCGCCAAGATCCAGCGCGAGCTGGGCTGGAAGGCCGAACGGGCCGCGCTGCGCGACATCGTTTCCGACGCCTGGGGAGCGCTTTCCGGCAAATGAGTGATACGGAGGCGGGATATGTGCTGTGATACCGAAATGTGAGGAGCTTTTCACCAAGGGTCACGAAGCTGCTCTTTGGTGCCCTCATCACGGCCGGGAGTCTCACGGCCGCCGCCGGCGTCATCTTCGCCACCCCGCAGCCGGCTCCCGCCACCGCGCCGTCGCCCTGCCCGAGGACGAGCGGCCCCGCGGCACCCGAAGTGGCCCCTTGAGCCGGCGGCGCCCCCCGTACGTGACGGGAGGCGCCGCAGGGCTGAGCGGGGACGCGCGTCAGATCAGGCCGAGGCCCTTCACCGCGTCGCGCTCCTCGGCCAGCTCACGGACGCTGGCGTCGATGCGCTCGCGGGAGAACGAGTCGAGCTCCAGGCCCTGGATGATCTCGAACTGGCCGTTCACAGAACGCACGGGGAACGACGAGATGAGCCCTTCCGCCACCCCGTAGGAGCCGTCGGAGACGACCGCGGCGGAGGTCCAGTCGGTGCCGTTGACCCAGTCGTAGACGTGGTCGATCGCGGCGTTGGCGGCCGAGGCGGCCGAGGAGGCGCCGCGGGCCTCGATGATGGCGGCGCCGCGCTTGGCCACCGTCGGGATGAAGGTCTCGCGCAGCCACTCGCCGTCGACCTGCTCGGCCGCGACCTTGCCACCAACCTCGGCGTGGAACAGGTCGGGGTATTGGGTCGCGGAGTGGTTGCCCCAGATGGTCATGTTCTTGATCTCGGTGACCGGGACCTGGAGCTTGGCGGCGAGCTGGGACAGCGCGCGGTTGTGGTCGAGCCGCGTCATCGCGGTGAAGCGGTCGGCGGGCACGTCGGGCGCGTTCTGCTGGGCGATGAGCGCGTTGGTGTTGGCCGGGTTGCCCACGACCAGGACCCTGATGTCGTCGGCGGCGTGGTCGTTGATCGCCTTGCCCTGGGGGCCGAAGATGCCGCCGTTGGCGCCGAGCAGGTCGCCGCGCTCCATGCCGGCCTTGCGCGGCATGGCGCCGACCAGCAGGCCGACGTTGGCCCCGTCGAACGCGACGTTGGGGTCATCGGTGATCTCGATGCCGGACAGCAGCGGGAACGCGCAGTCGTCCAGCTCCATCGCGGTGCCCTCGGCGGCCTTCACGGCTGCCGGGATCTCCAGCAGGCTGAGCTTCACCGGGACGTCGGCGCCGAGCAGCTGCCCCGACGCGATGCGGAACAGCAATGCGTAGCCGATCTGGCCGGCGGCTCCGGTGACTGTCACCTTGACGGGCACCTTGACGGGCACAGTGGCTGACGACGCCATGGCCTTCCCCTAACTCGCAGGACGATTCACTGACGTTGGGGATGTTACCCGCTCGTCATCAGCAGGTTTCCATCGCGGGCACCTTCAGCTCCGGCTGGAAGTCCACCTTCGCGAACTGCCTGGTCAGGAGCTGCTTGATGACCCCCTTGTCGTAGAGGTCGGCGATGACGGCCTTCACCGCCTTGCAGGTCTTCGCGTCGCCGTCCTTGATACCGACGGCGTAGCGCTCGTTGTTGAGCTTGGCGCCGAGGATCTTGTAGCGCATGTTCTCGCGGCCGGCGAACCCGGCCAGGATCAGGTCGTCGCCCGGCACCGCGTCCACGCCGCCGCTCCTGAGCAGGTCCATGCAGATGGCGTAGTCGCCGGCCGTCACGGGCTCGACCTTCACCTTGTCCTGCACGTCGCCGACGGCCGGGCTGTCGGGGGCGCAGAGCTTCTTGCCTTCGAGGTCCTTCAGCGAGTCGATGCCGCTGCCCGCGCGGACCAGGACGTCGCGGTGGGCCACGTAGTAAGGTCCGGCGAACTGGACCTCGCTGTTGTCGACGGAGTAGGTGGCGACCACGAGATCGACCCGGCCGTCGGCCAGCGCGCGCGCCCGGTCGTCGCGGCCGATGTTGACGAGCTGCGTCTCCTTCGCGCCCAGCCCGGTCGCGATGCGCCTGGCGACCTCGATGTCGAAGCCCTGGAACTCGTCGCCGTTCTGCAGCGCGACCCCGGGCAGGTCGCCCTTGACACCGATCACGATCCGCCCGGTCTGCGCCACCTTGTCGACCACCGTGTCGAACGGCCCCTGCTCGGACGACTCCTGCTCGGAGGTCCGGGTCGGCACGGGCTGCTCGAAGAACGCCAGTTGCGGCCAGCCGTTCATCGCGAGCGCGAGCGCCGCGGCGGCGACCAGGACGAGCGCGGTCAGCACCGCGATCCACACCTTCGCCCGGCGGCGCCGCGCGGGCCCGCCCGGCGCGGTCACGGGGTACGGCGTCCCGCCTGTCTCCGGTGGCACCGTGAGGGCCTGAAGGCTGTTGTGCGGCCCCGAACCGCCCGTGTGCCCTGTTGCGCCAGGGCCGGGGTGCGCCGGCCCGGCAGAACCCGTCTGAGCGGACCCGGTCGTATTGTGCCCCGAGCCGTGCCCCGGGGGCGCCGCCGCGCCGTGGCCCGTGGCCGGGCCGGGCTTGTCGGTGATCGACCCGGCCGACACCCTCGTGAACGGCGTGGTGTCGTCGCTGGCCACCTGAACGCCTCTGGTGAGCACGGCCGTGGACGCCCCCACCGTGGACGACTGCCCGAGCAGCCGCAGCAGGATCTGGTCGGCCGATGGCCGCTCCGCCGGGGACTTGCTCAGCGCGGAGCGCACCACGCTCTGCAGCGGCTCCGGCATCATGCCGACGTCGACCTCGTGGTTGAGGATCCGGTTGAGCACCACGGCGATGGACTTGCCCTCGAAGGCCGTCTTGCCCGTCGCCGCAAAGGCGATGGTCGCGCCCCAGGAGAACACGTCGGTGTAGGGGCCGATGTCGTCGCCCGCGATCTGCTCGGGCGCCATGTAGGCGGGCGTGCCGATGGCCCGGCTGGTGATCGTGCCCGTGGAGTCGATGATCCGGGCGATCCCGAAGTCCACCACGCGCGGCCCGTCGGCGGCGATCAGCACGTTGTCGGGCTTGAAGTCCCTGTGCACGATCGAGGCGTGGTGGATGGCGGTGAGCGCGGTGGCGGTGCCGATCGCGAGCCGGTCGAGCACGGTGCCGGTGAGCGGCCCGTCGGTCTCGACGATCTCCCTGAGCGGGCGGCCGTCGATGTACTCGCTGGCTATGTACGGTGTGTCACCGTCGAGGTCGGCCTCCACGACCCGGGCCGTGCAGAACGACGCGACCCGCTGCGCCGCCTTCAGCTCCCTGGCGAAGCGCGACCTGGCGATGGTGTCACCGGTGAATTTGACATGCAGCAGCTTGATCGCCGCCTGCTCGCCTTTGTCATTGACGCCCAGGTAAACGATGCCCTGACCACCTTCTCCAATCCGTCCGGACAACCTGAACGGTCCCAGCTCCCTGGGATCGCCGGTCACCAACGGCGAGATTTGCGGCATTCGTCATCCCCACGTGTACTGAACCCCAACGACGCAAACTTTACGACGCTCAGCAACTTCCCAGGGATCCGTTAACCGTTCGTGACGTCACGGTTTGCGATATTCGTCATGAAAACGGGCAGACGAACGAATCGCTTGCGCCATCGGGCTTCTGCGAGGACTCTCAAGATCATGGAACGTCCGTACGACATCGTGCTCTTCGGAGCGAGCGGCTTCACCGGCGCGCTCACGGCCTCCTACCTGGCCAGGACGGCGCCGCCCGGCACGCGCTGGGCGCTGGCCGGGCGCGACCGGGCCAAGCTGGAGCGGCTGGGGCTGGACGCGCCGATCCTGATCGCCGACGCCGCCGACCCCGCGGCGGTGGCCGAGCTGGCCCGCAGTACGCGCGTGCTGGCCACCACGGTCGGCCCCTACGTGACGTACGGCGAGCCGCTCGTCGCCGCCTGCGCCGACGCCGGCACCCACTATCTGGACCTCACGGGCGAGGCCGAGTTCGTGGACCGGGTGTACGTCCGCTACCACCACCGGGCCGTCAGGAGCGGCGCGAAGCTGGTGCACGCCTGCGGCTTCGACTCGATCCCGTACGACCTCGGCACCCTGCACACCGTGTCCCGGCTCCCCGAGGGCGTCCCGCTCAAGGTCAGCTGCTTCATGCGGGCGAGCCTGAGCGCGTCGGGCGGCACGGTCGCGTCCGCGATGACGATCTTCGGCCGCGCCCGCCGGCAGATCGAGCAGGGCACGCAGCGCCGCTCCGCCGAGCCGCGGCCGAAGGGCCGAAAGGTGAGCGCGCTGCCCGGCGGCCTGCGCTACGTGGGCGGCTGGGCCCTGCCGATGCCCAGCCTGGACCCGCAGATCGTCGGCTACTCGGCCCGCCTGCTCGACCGGTACGGCCCGGACTTCACCTACCGCCAGTACTACGCGGTCAGGACCCTCCCCGCCGCGCTGGCGACGGTGGCGGGCGCGGGCGCGCTGGTCGCGCTCGCGCAGATCCCGGCCGTGCGCAGGCGCGTCCAGGACCGGATACGTCCCGGCGAGGGCCCGTCGCCCGAGCGGCGCGCGAAGAGCTGGTTCAAGGTCACGCTGCTGGGCGAGGGCGGCGGCGAGCGCGTGGTGACCGAGGTCGCGGGTGGCGACCCGGGCTACGACGAGACCGCCAAGATGCTCTCGGAGTCCGCCCTCTGCCTGGCCTTCGACGACGTACCGGAGCTCGCGGGCCAGCTCACGACGGCCTCCGCCATGGGGCGGCCGCTGATCGAGCGCCTGCATCGCGCGGGCATCACGTTCACCACCCGCCCCTGAGCGCCGCCGCTAGTAGGGCAGGCTCCAAGTGGCGAAGGACTTGCGCAGGTACGGATTCTTGTACTTCGGGTACGCGACCGTCCGCACGTCACCGTCCGAGGTGTAGCGCATGTCCGGGTTGTTCTTGAGCCAGTCGAGCCAGGCCGCCGAGCAGAACTGGGCGCAGTCGCCCTTCTTCTCCATGGCCTTGATGCGCGGGATCCCGGCCGCGTCGAACGACTTGCTGAACGGCGCGGGCGCCGGCGTGTAACCGGCCAGGAACGCGCCCTTGTGGTTGTAGAGCTTGCCCTTCATCGCCCAGTCCTTGTGGCGCGGCTGGTTGCCGTACGGCAGGGCGATGGTGGTCGGGTTGGTGTAGGACAAGGAGCTGATCTGCTTGGCGATTGTGCCGATCTGCTCCTCGACCTCCTTCTGCGAGCGGCCCCGCAGGTTGAGGTGGTCACGGGTGTGGTTGCCGATCTCGAACCCGTTGTCCTTGAGCCAGAGCAGCGCCTGCGCCTGCTCCTCGCGTACGGTCTTGCCGAACATGTCGCGGGTCACGTAGAACGTGGCGGCCGGGCGCCAGCCCGGGTGCTTGGCCGCCACTTCCTTCAGGATCGCGACCGCGGTGTCCTTCTGCGGCACGCCCATCTCGTTCAGGGTGAGCTGCGAAGGAGAGGAGTCGTCGAAGGTCAGGACGACGGGGTGCTTGCCGGCCGGAATGTCGATCTTGCCGGCCACCATCTCGGCGGCCGTGATCGGCACGTAGTCCTCCCTCACCAGCCGCTCCAGGTCGGCCCGGAACTGCTCGGGCGACCTGTCGTCCGTCGTGGCCGGCTTGGGGACGATCCGGTGGAACATCAGCACCGGGATCTGCCCCAGCTCGTTGGCCTTGACCTTGGCGGCGGCCTTGACCTTGGCCGCCCTGCTCGCCTTGAGCTTGGCGGCGGCGTCGGCCTTGGTGTCGGCCATCTTCACGGTGGCGGGCTGCGAGTCGCACCCGGTCAGGATCGCGGCGGCGGCCAGCAGTCCCACCCCGCCCAAAATACGCAGTCGCATCCGAACCCCCCGAGACACGCACGACTGTTACGTGGTGGCTCCTACCCAGCTGATCAATTGCGCCACGCCTCCCGAGCCGTCAAGAGATGGTCTTGGAACGGCGAAACAGCGCTTTGACCAGCGCCTATCGGTGGCGGGCCTCGGCGGCGGCCTTCAGGTCGCGCAGCCACGCTTCGAGCCCCGCGCCGAGGGCGGCGGTCGCGGTGGGGACGTCCGCCTCGACCTGGGCGCCGGTCCAGGTCTCCTCGGTGTGCACGTGGACGCCACCCTTGACCTTGGTGAACGTCCACAGGTGGACGCCCCGGTCGATGCGCAGCCCGTCGCCGATCGCGGGCCCGCTCCACAGGATGCAGGCGTCGCGCTTGAGCTGCTTGACGGTGGAGGTGATCTCCAGGGTGGTGGCGGGGGTCGTGGG
>NZ_VCKX01000228.1 GCF_005889725.1 Nonomuraea zeae | reverse complement strand
TGCCGTTCTCGGCCTGCTTTCTCCAGTGCACGATATGGGAGTGATACAGCCGTTCCTTACGGAGCAGGGCACCCCGCTCGGGGCTGCCTTCGGGCAGCGCGTCGAAGGCGGCCAGGATCCGCGCCTTATAGGCCTTGGTGAACGTCCGCCGTTTGGGCCGGGTCGGCTGCTCATCGGTCACCCGACCATCCTGCCCCGTCAAGGCGGTCTGGAAGGCGAGGGTCATGGCAGACACCCGCCTTCTGGGACGACGTCGAGGCGGACGCGGTCGAGCACTACGGCGAATGGCAGGGCGCGGTGCTCCTCGCCGCCCGGCACGGAGACTGGACGATCCTCGTCGAGCCACTCGACGGCGTCGCGACCACGCGGATCGAGCGGCTCTCGATGCAGGGCCAGGCGTTCACG
Source organism: Nonomuraea zeae (assembly GCF_005889725.1). GTDB lineage: Bacteria > Actinomycetota > Actinomycetes > Streptosporangiales > Streptosporangiaceae > Nonomuraea > Nonomuraea zeae. The sequence continues at coordinate 20,212 of NZ_VCKX01000228.1, read as the reverse complement.
CTGCGCTGGACGACCAATCTCGCCACCACCGTCGGCTATGCCGCCCATGGCACCCTGATCGCCCTCTTCGACCCGATGGATCTTGAGGCCGTGACCCCCGCATCAGGCCGCGAATGGCTCCGCCGCCTGCCCGTTCCGCCCGCGCAGTGGCGGCAGGATTGGTACGCCGCCGCGCTGACCCTCGCCGAGACGTTGTCCGAAGTGCGGCTCGACCGGGCATGGTGGGCCCGGCGGCACCTGAAGATCGCCCTGCACCCGAACCCGCCCACCACCGGACTCCCCCGTTGAACCCTCCGGCGGAACACCGCTGCATCATCGAAGCCGACCCCCGGCTCTCCGCGATCGTCAACGATCCCGCCCCCGAGCGGCTCCATGACCTCATCCGGCTCGCGGTCGAACAACTGATGCCGACTCCGCCGCCAGCGGGTGATCCGTTCGCGGAGGCCTGGGAGCTGATCGTCACCCGGCGGCGGGGGGAGCGCGCGACGGCCGCCCAGCACAGGTTGCGGTCCTACCGGGAGGAGCTCACCCCGCCACCGGAGGCACTCACGCCACCCGCTCGATCCCCCTACCTTGCCCAGCCCGACGACGACCGCCAGAGCCTGGAAGCCCTCTGGGAGAGCCTCATGGAGAAGGCGCGCATCGCCGTGGTTCTGGAGGAGGCTGGAGCCCGACCTGGCCCAGGCCGCCGTGCGGACCACCGCCTCGGTCTGGAACGCGGGTCTCGCCGACCACGACGGAAGCTTCGGCTTCCGGCACGTCCTGCACCTGCTGGCCGTTCACATCGGCTTGGGAGCAGACCCTTACGAGCCTCCCAGCTGATGGTGGGAGGGCACGCGGCCGAGCTCGCGCGCGATTTCCCGGATCGACGCCTTCACCGGCACCCGGTGGGCAATGTGGATCCGCTCGGTCTCGTTCAGGTGGCGGTCACCCAGGGCATTGCCGGTCGGATTGCACCCGTTAGGCCGTCGTCGCCCGGTACGGGAATTGATGCCGTAGATCCGGAACGCCTCCTGGTTGCTCAAGCCCTGCCGTAGGAGCCGCAAGTGCGCCGCCCGCTCGTGGGAAAGCGCCCTGCGCCCCCCGACCGGGTGTCCCGGTTCTCCCAGATTTCGAAGCCCATCGCATCCCTTCAACAGCGGTGTTGCGACGACCACCGGAAGACCAGCACGGCGGAAGTCCGTTCGCGGGTGGAGCCCTCGTGAGCTCTTTAGCGATCGACGGAGTAGACTTGACGAAGCAATTCGGGATTTTCCCCGCCTATATCCTCTCGCATATTCGCCTTCCACCACATGACATCGCCGTTCCACTGGTTGTGGTTCAGTCCCAGGACGTGACCCAACTCGTGTGTGACCACGTTGTTCCGGGTGAAGGTTGAAGGAGGGTATGAATCATTGAGGTAGACGTATGCGTCGAACATGGCTCCCGACGTACCCCAATTCCACGTCGTCTCCGTGTATCCGATCCAGCCTCCCTGCCCGTAGCTCCCCGAGGTGACATCGACACAGTGGACGTTGCTTTGATTGCAATTATTCCAGGTGTACCAGCTATCGATGTTAGGAGTCCGATTCCACTTATAGACGGCATCGGTTACCGGCCATTGAGCGCCGCTGTGATCGTTGAACAGGACTACGGGATTTGTGCGCCCCAGGTTGGTCCACCATGCATTGGGGCAGGAAAGTGTTCGCGCCTGACCGTAGGCGCAGTCGGTCGACGCCATCGGTTGTGGCCCGGATTCGATTGGCGATGCAGGTGTATGGCGGACCAGCTGGACGTTCTTTTTACCCTGTGCACGCAGCGAGTCGGCAACCTTTTCGGGATCAGCCCCCGGCGCCAGACTGTAGATGGATACTCGGGTCCGCCCATCGGCAAGGGTTTCTTGAGTGGTTAGTTCTACTAGCGGATCCGTCTGGGCCGGGGTGGCTGCTCTCTCTGCCCGTTCCTTGGAGATCGCGGTAGCCAATTGGGTCTCGGTAAGCTTTGGAAAATCGGCCAAATTCGTCAATGGGCTAGTGGCTTTAGGCCAGGGGGTCGGTGGCGTGGAAGTGAAGCCGACGCCTGCCTTAGTGATTGTTGGATGCGCTGCTGCGGGACCAGTCAAGGCTAAATTGGCGCCAATCGCAATAATTGCGGCCACGGCAACGGCGGCGGAATTTTTCACGTGATCTGTTGCGGTGCTCATTGGGACAGGGAAGCACGTGATGCCTACGGCGTCAACGCTTCTTGTATGGTCGATTGCATGGTGGAGTGCAATTGGCAGGATTGTTGGGAACTTGGCGCTTTCCTGGCCTTTCCGCGTGTCGGTCCACGGCGTGGATCTCGAGGCGAGAGCCTCTCGCCAGGCGTCACCAGGATGGTGCGGAGAATCAGTGCGGACGGCACTGGACGGAGTCGGCTTCGGCGGTGACGCGGACGGAGGTCTCCTCGTGGAGGCGGACGTTGCGGCCGAGGCAGGCCAGGCGCTGACGGCGGCTTTTGGCCTTGAGTTCGGGCGCGGTCAGGCCGGCTCGGATCAGATGCTCCAGCGCCGAACGACGGAGCTGGTGCAACGTCCACCCTTGCCGGTGCGGTCGAGCTGGGCCGAGGCGGTCTTGAACAGGTGCCGAGCATCCGTACGATGCCCACTGCACCGCTCACTCCAGCGTCGTCGCCGGACGCGCTTGGCCGCCAACGCCTCCAACGCCTTCGTGTCCAGCCGGAAAACTGCTCGAGCCGGGCCATCGACGCCTCGGGCCAGGCGAGAGCGGGCTACTTGCTCATCTGAGAGGAAATCTACAGGCATGAGCAGTCGCGCTAATCAGGGCGGTCGACCAGGGCAAACAGCCGTCGTCACCGAATCGTCGTCAAGATCGTCTTTTTGGCGCCAAAATAGATCTGGTCCGATCCTCCCCGGAGGCCAGGGCACGTCACGCCGGGCGCGATCGCTGGCGACCGGAGGCTCGACAGCGTCGTCGCCGCGATCGGTGAGGCTCCTGGGGATGCTGCACGTGCTGTGGCGGTCAGCCGGATTGCACCCGTGGCGAGACCTGGGACGGCGCAGGACGTGGCACTACTGTCACCAGGCCCTGCAACAGGAAGAGCGCTGGTACGTCGTCAACGGCGCGCCTCAAAAAGCTGATGTACCTTGTGCCGCCATATCGGTCGACACTCCTGGCCGGACCGGACAACCACGTCGCCGGAGACGTCGGCGGCCCGGACCGCGATCGGTCGTCGTGCTCAACTGCGAGCGAGGCTGGCAGGCTCCCTTTGATGATGCCGGTTTGCGCGCCTGGCGAGGCGTTGTTCCAGCTCAATTGGTCCTTATCCTGGGAAGGTGACGGCAAGGGGGGCCGTGATGGCTGAGGTGGATTTCTGGGCTGTGTTCGACGCCGCTCCTGTCGCGTTGTCGGTGCTCTCGCGCGATCTGGCGTTCGTCGCGGTGAACCGGGCCCATGAGCGGCTTTTCGGTCGCACGTGCGGGGAGTGTATCGGCCGTAACGCCTTCGAGGTGTTTCCGGGAGGCTCCTGGCCGGAGGGAGTGGAGGTGCTGCGCTCGTCGCTGGAGCGGGTGCTGGCCGGGGGCGAGGGCGAGGGCGACATCTTGATGCTCCAGCGTTACGACATTGAGATGCCTGGCAGTCCGGGAACCCGCCGGGAGCGGTATTGGAGCGTAGCCAGCGCCCCGCTGCTTGATCGCGACGGCGCGGTCTGCGGTGTGATCGTACGGATGCAGGAAGTGACCTCGGTCGTCGAGCGGATGCGCCAGGAGAGCCGGTCAGCGTTCTCCGAGGCCGGGTTGGCGCACGCGGCCGTGGTCGAGGCGCAACTGTTCGCCGAGACCGGAGAGCTGCAGGCGGTCAACCGGCGGCTGCGCAGCGCAGAGGCGCGGGAGCGGGGGGTCACCGAACGACGGAGGGCGTAGCCGTCCAGCGTGGGATCGATGGCCATTGCCGCGAGCAGTTCCGTGCACCGCCTGTCGCGAAGCTCGCCGAGCGTCTGCACCATCTGATCTCTTATGGTGCCGCTCAGCGTCGGGTCAGCGGTCATGGCGCTCAGCAGATCTGCGTAGCGCGCATCGCCGAGCCGGCCGAGCTCTCGGACAGCGCTGAGCCGATACTCCTCGCCGAGTGAACGATCCTCGGCCATGGCGACCAGCGCGTCCGCGCCCTGCGGGTCGCCCGATTCGGTCAGGGACATCGCCACCTCGCGACGCACGTATATCGATACTCCTCCTGCCTGAGGAGCAGGCAGTGCTGACGGCTCTGCCCCTCACCGCCGAAGAAGAGGCCAGCTCATACGCGGCTGCACCCCCTACCAACCGGGGACCTGATGTCTGACCGGACATCCCCATGGGAGGATCGCGATGACGGCGATCGCGCCTGGGCTGATGAACAGAGCAATCTCACGCCCGGCCCGCCTCGCGCCGCCGTTGACGACGACGTTCGCGACTTCGGCCGCCCACAACTCATCGAAGGCGACCGAAGTTACCGCTCGCAGCCTCGCGTCCCAATCGCCAAGCGGCCCCATCGTGATCTCGTATGGGATGTAGGTGTCCCGGAGGAGATGGAGGCCTTGCCGCTAGACGAGAGACTCGGCGTCGGCGATCGTGCCCTCGCGCTGGCGCGGATCCAAAGCCTCGTGTACGCCATGCAAGACAGCGAGGGCAGGTCGTCGGAGATCCCCGTGAACTCAAGGGCGTCTGGCGGCAAGCCACCTTCGCCACGACCTCGATCAACATCGCCGGCCGCCGGCACATGCTTTTCGAGCAGAAGCTACGCTCCGTCCTCAATCCGAGGGCCGCCAACCTCGTGACCGCCACACAACAGCTCGAAGCCGAACTCGACGCCTTGCCCGAAGACGCAGTGTCCCGTCTCGTCGAAGGGATCGACCGGCTGGCCACAGCCAAGATCACACATTGCAAAACTGGCAGCGGCAGGGATGGCAGGACCGCCTCACCTTGGCCGATTCGCAGCTGGACTACCTATATCGCGCTCACCTGCGCGACGGCCGTGACCTGCTGTACGTCTTCACACCGTCAGCCCAGGTGAAGGATCCCGACGGCCGCGAGCGCCGACATACCCACGGGCAGCCAGCCGACGCAACTCAGGACGACCTAGGCTCACGTTCCACCGTCCACCTGCTGGCCATCATCCCGGCCGACACCTCAGCAGCAGAAGCCCAACGCATCCTCCAAGAGCGAGCTACCCCCCGCCCACGCGGCACCATCCTCTACCGCATCCTGCCGCCACAACATTCACCCACCAACCGTGAAGCCGTACAAATCCTCGCAGTCAAAGCCGAACCTCTCTCCGAGGAACTCCTCACGACCCGAATCAACGCTCTCCGGTATCGCACGCGGGCCTATCAACGGTCGGTGGGCGCAGTCAAGCCACTTCGCTACTCACGCGCCATCCGAGACCGCGACGGCCAGGCGACCACACGCGGAGCCCTAGTCGTCGACGTCCTGGGCAAACAGCGTGACGACGGCGCCGTCAACGGGCTGGCCCCGACCAGGCACCAGCCACGAGACCGTTCCACCTCCACCGCCCGTGAGGAGTTCGAACGCGCCCTCACCACACAACTTCCCTCGGACCGCCTCTACGATCTCCGGTTCACCGACGAGGCGATGAAAGAGTTCAATGCATTGCCGCCCGGCCACGTCAAGGTGTCCATCAGCAACGCGCTGACCGATCTCGTCGTGCGGGGCCCCCAATCCACCGATGTCCGCCGCCGGCCGCCGCCCGGCAGCGACGAACTCAGCGACGCCAGCCGCGCTGCAGCTCAAACTCACGACCTCAGCCGGTTCCGCCCGCGGTATGTAGAGAACAAACAGATCATCTACACCCCCATTCGCGCCACTCTCGTCAAAGACGCCAGACCAGCGTCCGTCCCTCAGCCACCCACCTTTCTGCGGTCCGATGGTCAGACAACAACTCGGCCGCACCATCGAGAACCCTTCATCGCCGATCAGTTCGCGGACGCGCAGCGCCTGACCATCGGCGGAATTCTGCACACGCTCCTCGCCCAGCAGGCGCCCCTTCACGGATTCAAGTCGGCCCTCTTACCGACATCAGGTGCCAGCCTGCTGACTCGGGCCGATGCCGCCTGGAAGCGGCACCACCAGATGCGCACCGGCGCCGTCGGCGACACTCAAACCCTCACCACCCGCGTTTCAGCGGCATCCACTGACGAATTCCGGCCGTCGATTCTGGTAGCCGGCATCCTGCCCTGGCCCGATCCAGATGCCCTGGCCACCATCGCCCACAGATCTCCCCGGCTTGCCAGGGCCACACGTCAAACCACACGAGGAACCAACCGCGGGCTAAGCGCGACGACCCCGAACCAGCCCGCACCCGACCGGCCAGCAACCATCACATCCAAGACATCCATCACGATCCGCACTGATGACGGCGAACGCACCCGGCCGGCATGGTTCCGCACCAGCCGCAGCGATTCCGACGTCGTCGAATTGTCCGTAGCCGGATGGACGCGCCGGGTGTTCGTTTCCCGAGATGCACTCGAGGCCGGAACGCACACCGACGCATCCATTCAAGGTCTGCGCCTAGCTCCCAGCTCGGACCTGTCCAAGGTCTGGTTCGGGCTCGAGCCTGTCTCCAATCGACTTGTTCGCTTCTCCGCACCGCGAGCGGACGGTCTTCCAGCGCTCTGGTCGTCAGCCACCCCAGCCCAGACAGCCTGATAAGGCCAGGAAGCGCATCCGTACCTCCGGAGAAGCAGGCCACGGTCGACACCACCGATCAACAGTCAAACGGGGTTGCTCCTGGGGTTCGCTGCTCGGCACGGGATTTCGGCCGATTCCATTCGGTTTGGTCTGCGATGCGTTCGGCCTGTTGCGCCTGCCCTTCGTTTTGGTTCGCACCCGGTAGTCGGTCGAGAAAGGCCAGCACGCGTACAGCACAGGCGGCAAGACTCTGCAGCAGCACGGGCACCAGCAAACCAAGCACGTCCCCCCCCCTTCACCAACCGACCAGGGTCCCCAGCCATCAGGTCGTCGCCAAAGCCGGCCCAGCCCAGAACCCAGAACCCAGAAGACCGTAGAGCTCTTGAACGACGATCTTTAGCGCGGTCCCGTCCTCGCCGCTGATCACGTTCAACCCGCTGGCGAGGGAGGAGTTGGGTCCCTTGCGCTCACCGTGTGTGACGGATCCAATCTTCAACGATCTTGTCCACGGGGTTCGCCAGCGGCGTGGCGCCACAGCAAGGTGCGGGTCATATCGTTGGTGATGAGGTAGGGCGGCCGCCCTGGTTGCCTTGCGGCCTCCAGCCCCGCCAGCGTCGCCTCGCAAAATGGCTACCCGATCGGTATCGGCCATGGCGGCGAAGAACGCGAACAGTATCCGGCCGGGTCCCGCTGAGTCGTAGCCTTGACAGAACCGGCGGGGCTCACGTCCCGTGCCGTACGGCGGCGCCAGCGCCTCCCCCGCGATCTCGAAGTCGCGAGGCGCGGAGAGGCAGGCCCGGAGCCCGGCGCGGTGAGGTATTGAGAACCAGTCGATTCTCAACGTGCTGTGTGCGGCGTCAAACCGACGCAGCGCCTGCCCGGAACTGCCGCTCCGACAAAGTGCCCTGCGCTCAGGACACCCGTTCCTGCCGGGCGTGTGGTCTGGCGCGGACATGCATGCGTTCTCCTTGGCGGCCGAACAGGTTCAGGACCTCAACGGGAGATTCGCCGGTGGTGCCGAACCAGTGGGGCAGATGGGTGTCGAACTCGGCGGCCTCCCCTGGCTCCAGGATCAGGTCGTGATCGGCCACGATGAGCCGGAGGCGCCCGGACAGCACGTAGAGCCACTCATAGCCCTCATGGGTGCACGGCTCGGGCCGGTTCTGCTCGACCGGGATGATCGACTTCCAGGCTTGCAGGGGTCCCGGATGAGGGGTCAACGGGATCACCGTGCGGCCGTTGCGAACGCGGGGCTTCGAGCGGATCCGCGGATCGCCGACCTCAGGGGCCCCGACCAGTTCGTCCAGCGGCACCTGATGAGCCTGCGCGATGGGCAGCAGGAGTTCCAGGCTGGGGCGGCGCTGACCTGTCTCCAGCCTGGAAAGCGTGCTCTTGGAGATGCCGGTTGCCTCGGCCAGCGCGGACAGGCTCACGCCGCGTTTCGTGCGGATGCGTTTGAGGCGGGGGCCGATCTGGGCCAGCGTGGTGGCGATTGGAGATTGCTCGTCCATACCGCTCATTTCACCTCCCGCGTCCCCAATTCAGCAACGGAAGTTGTCGGTTCACCACCAAGACGCACACCATTGGGCGCGGAGGTGAACGCCATGATCAAGGCGACGAGCGACCCGAACGGCAGCGCATCGCGCACCGTCGACGATGGGGTTTTCGACGCGGTGGTGGTCGGCGCCGGAGCGGCCGGGCTGAACGCCGCCCTGCTTCTTGGACGCGCCCGCCGCAAGGTGGTGGTCATAGATGCCGGCGAGCCGCGCAACGCGCCCGCCGCGCATATGTACGGCTTCTTGTCCCGCGACGGATCGGCCCCTGCGACAGTGCTCGAGCTCGGCCGCGCCGAGATCGCCCGCTACGGCGTGCGGCTCATCCAAGGACGGGTGGACCAGATCGACCACGGCTACGACGTCCGCATGGTCGGCGGCCGTGTCCTCAAGGCCCGCCGCCTCCTGGTCGCGACCGGGCTACGCGACGAATTGCCCGACATCCCCGGCGTGCGTGAACGGTGGGGCAAGGATCTGCTGCACTGCCCCTACTGCCACGCCTACGAAGTCCGTGACCAGCCTCTCGCCGTCCTCGGCACCCATCCGGGCGCCGTGCACCAGGCCCTGCTCCTGCGCGGGTGGAGCGACGACGTCGTCTTCTTCCCACACACGCTCGAGTTGACGGCGCTGGATCGGGAGCGGCTGCAGGCGCGCGGCCTGCGCACGGTCGAGGGCGAGGTCAAGCAGTTGGTCATCGACGGCGACCGGCTGCGCGGCATCGAACTCACCGACGGTCACACCGTTCCCCGCGCCGCCGCCTTCCTCTTCCCCCGCATGGTCCCGCGCGATGAGCTGCTGACCGATCTGGGTTGCGCCAAAGACGACAGCGGCTGGGTCGTCACCGACCGCTCCGGCCGTACCAGCATCACCGGCGTCTGGGCCGCCGGCAACGTCATCGACCCACGCGCCCAGGTCATCGCCGCCGCCGGCATGGGGTCCGCCGCCGCCTTCGCCATCAACACCGACCTGTTGGACGAAGACGTCGACCATGCCGTCGCACAGAGCCGCGCCACGGTCGCGGGTGATGGCCGATGACGCCGACACCGCACAGCAGCAGGTGCCGGTCTCACAGGGGAGACTGCCGCGCGGCGTCTACGTGCTCGCGTCGATCCTGTTCGCGATGGACGGCGCGCAGTTCCCGCGGCCGGGCCGTGCGGGAAATCGCCGACGACCTGAAGATCAGCTTGTCCTCCGCCGGCGCACCATGGGGCGAAGCGTTCTCGGCTGGTGACGCCTATGCGGGCTCGAGCAAGCAGGGTAAGCAATAGTTCGTGAGTTGGGGCACTAGATCTGAGGTGCCTAGCAGATTCCGGACAGTCGGCTACATAAGCTGACAGAAGTCTGGAAGAGGTAGGTGCGTGACGAGGCGTCGTAGGCAGTTCTCGCTGGAGTTCAAGGAAGAAGCCATCCGCATGGTGCTGGTGCCACTGCCGATCGAAATGATCGTCCAGCGCGGTCAAGGCGATATTGGCCAGCAGCGGAGATAAGACTCCGCCCTGTGGGGGTCCCGGTCCAGGTCTCTTCCCGGTTACCGTCCGTTGTCATGACGCCCGACTTCAGAAACGCCTTGACCAGCGCATTCACCCGCTTATCCGAGATCCTCGCCCGCAGGCGATCCATCAGGGCCGTGTGATCGATCTCGTCGAAGCACGCCGTGATGTCCGCCTCCAGCACCCAGTGGTAGTTGATGGGCTCGGAGGCCAGATGGTGGATCTCGGCGATCGCATCGTGCGCACGCCGGCTGGGACGGAACCCATACGAGCACGGCAGAAAGTCCGCCTCGAAGATGGGTTCGAGCACCTGCTTGAGGCTGGCTTGGACCACCCGTGGTGGAGATCTCCCCGCCGCGGCCGAGCACAGCACCGCGTTGGCGCGGGTTCCAGGCCTCGACCACGTTCAACCCTTCCTCGATCTCCCGCTGCAGATCGCGATCCCGTAAGTACCGGGCGACGAACGTGGTACGCGCCACACGGCCGACCTGCAGGATCGCCTGGTAGGCCGGATGGGACGCTGCGCGGGTGAAGCGCGACAAGATGGCCTCGGTGGAGGCGGTGCGGGTGCGGATCGCGGTGGCGTACTTGATCTCAGTTACTTGGAATGTGACCTTCCGGGCGATGATGTCTCAGCGGATCGTCCGGGTCATCGCCGGCGCCAGGTTCGCATCGCGGGCCATGTCACCGTAGTCGGCCTGATACAGCCTGACCCGGTTGATCTGTTTGATGCGTGGCAGCAGGTCTACATTCAGCAGCCGGGTGACAGCGAAACCAGGCTCCGACTCCCCATGCGAGTCAACGTAGTTGCCCTCGACCTTCATGGTGGTGCCGTGCCGGATGGCGCCCTCCGCCATGGCGGCGACCTCGGAGGCCGATGCCTTGAGCGTCTGGGGACGTGCCTGCTTCTTGCCCGAGCCAAGCCCCGAGCACGATGCCTCGCATGCCGCTCACCCGGCGAAACGGACACTCGGGCCGTCAACGCCCCTTCGCCGGAGCCCTGATCGGGCTGCCGCCACAACAGCCGGTGGAAAGCCGCGCGGAAATCGATTAGGGGACGAAGCGGGGACGAAGGTGTGACGTCTTGGATCACCCGAGGTGCTCGGCTACCTCACGCGCGCCCGCGATTGTGAAACATCTGCGGGCCACCCCTTTGCTCTCAGGAGTCTCACAACACCGAAGATGAAGGCGGTGGCCGCTCTCAATGACCACGACACACCGTGCCGCCACGGTCACAATCCGGTACATCCGCTGCATGGCGATATCGGGCGTTAGCACCCTGGCCTGCATCAACGTCTGGGCCTGCCTAAATCGCAAGCTTAGAACACGCCTCCCTCCTTTCATTGTCTGTTTTGCGACCCTAAAAGGCACATATCCAACTTCTTGATTGTCCCGCGACATGCGAGGCTCTGGTGAGGCCCTCAAAGCCGCGTCGGCGCTTGCCATGAGCGTCTTTGGCTTGTGCACTGCTGGTCAATTCACACTCGACGACATCGGGCTCCGCATCAATATCGCGGAAGGAAGTGGTAGTATGCGCAAACACACGATTTTCGGTACCGGTACCGTGATTGCCGGCCTGGTGACCGCGTTGCTCGCATCTCCGGCGAACGCAGATCCGTCGCCGGGATCGCCGGGGCTCGGTGACCCTATCTACCCCAATGCTGGCAACGGCGGATATGACGTCCAGCACTACGACATTCGACTGTCCTATGAGCCCTCGACCGACGAATTGTTCGGGCGGACAACGATTCAGGCGACAACGACCCAGGACCTTTCGCAATTCAACCTGGACTTCGCGCTGAAAGTGACGTCCGTCTCGGTCGACGGCAATCAGGCAGCGTTTCGCGTCGACCGCGAGGACAAGACCGAGCTGATCGTCACGCCCCACCGGCCTCTGCAGAAGGGCAGGTCGATAAGTGTCGTCGTCGAGTACGCCGACATCCCGTCGCAGGTCCTCGTGGACGGCATCCAGGTCTGGCACCGCACCGAAACGGGAGGATTGTCCGTCGGCCAGCCGCGCGCCGCCGAGACATGGTACGTTTCCAACGATCACCCCTCCGACAAAGCGACCTATAAGGTGTCCGTGGTAGTGCCGGACGGCACCACCGCGCTGTCCAACGGGATCCTGACCGGACGCGAGCAAGAATTCCCGGGCTGGACCAGGTGGACGTGGGAGGCCAACGAACCGATGGCCAGCTATCTGCCGTTCATCGCGCTCGGCGACTTCGAGTTCAACCAGGGCAGGACCATGGGCGGGCTGCCGTACTACACCGCCTACGACAAATCGCTGCGCGAGGTGCTCCCGGTCGCCAAGAAGAACATCGAACTCACCCCGGAGATCACCGGCTTCCTCGCCACGAAATTCGGACCCTATCCCTTTGGCTCCATCGGCGGGGTCGCCACCACCGGATTCGGCTTCGCCATCGAGAACCAGACCCGGTCGGTGTACGGCACCCAGTTCTGGACCGAGCCGAACCCGGACATGGTCGTGGCCCACGAGCAGGCGCACCAGTGGTTCGGCGACTCGGTGTCGGTGGCGACCTGGCCGCACATGTGGCTGAATGAAGGCTTCGCGACATACGCCGAGTGGCTCTGGTCGGAGGAGACAGGCCAGGGCACGGCGGACGAGTTGGCGGACGCCTTCTACGCTAAATATCCGGCCGATGACCAGTTCTGGAATTTGGTGCTGCATCCGGGAACAGAGCTGTTCGATAAGGCCGTGTACGAGCGCGGCGCCATGACCTTGCACGCGCTCCGGACAGAAGTCGGCGACGAGGTGTTCTTCCAGATCCTCAAGGGCCACCACGCGGAACAGCGCGGCGGAAATGCAACGACGGAGGAGTTCATCCAGCACGCCGAAGAGGTGTCCGGGCGGCAGCTTGACGCGCTCTTCACCACGTGGCTGTCCACCCCGGCCAAGCCTCCGGTGGGGCCCAATGGGACCGCGGTCACCACTGCCGTGAGACCGCCAGCTTTCGCCGTCATGGTGGAGCTTCACGAACATCTCGTGGCGCACGGGCACGGACGTTGACTGAGTCGACAGATCCCGTTGGAGACCCGAGGTCGGTCAGCCCCTTAGTCAGACCCTGACGGGACGCACTCATCCACATCATCGCTGTCCGCCGCATGGCCCGCCGTTGTAATTGCTGCGTTCTCGTATGTGGAATGGACTTTAGGCGCAGCTTCTCGGGGCTCTCCGCATCTCGTGGTCAGCATGGGGCGAGGGAGGAGGATATATCACAGATAACGTTCGGTAGCGAAACTTCGGCCCTCCCGTATGAGCCCTGGTGTGACCGCTATCAGCGACCAGCTGCTGGCGCTCACGAGACAGCAACCGCCAGGGAGATCAGGGAAATGAGATTCGCCGTGAATACCGCCCGCATAAGCAGAAATGCCTGACCCGGGCGGCGGCGGGCTTACGATCACGTGTCGTGCGTGATGACCGGAGCTCCATGAAAGAGCATGCCTCTCCCCTTTCCGCAACCCCCTTACAAGGAGGTTTCATGGCGCGAAGCCGAATTATCGGAATCGTATGCGCACTGCTTTTGCTACCGACGCTGACCGCCTTACCCGCGGCGGCCGAGCCGGCGTCTGCGGCCGCACCGCCGCCGAGCGACGTCAGAGAACTGAAGCGCAAGGACTTCACGCTGGACGGCAAGCGGGTCAAGACGCCGTCCTCCTACAAGCCCGGCACGGCGAAGAGCAAGGCAGCGGCGGACACACCGCCGGTCGGGGCTGTCCGGCAGTGGCTGGGGCTGGACGACCACAACGGCACGCTCTACCGCAAGGACTACACGCTGCGCGGCGTCGGCGACAACATCGAGGTCTGGGTCGCCAACGACGTGGCCTTCCCTGAAGGCGACTGCCGTATGCGGGTGCCATCCTCGGTGCAGATCACTGACGAGCAGGTGGCCGACCTGGTCAACGAGTTCGATTCCAACATCTACCCGAAGGAGACGAGCGCCTTCAGCACGCCGCCGGACCGCAACGGCAGCAACGCCACGCTCGGGCCGGACGAGAACGGCAATGGTGGCGTCTACACCGGCGCGGGCAACCGCACGGTGACGCTGGTCGACAACGTGCGGGACGCGAACTTCTACACGTTCCCGGCCGCCCCCACATACATCGCAGGCTTCGTCTCCGCGCAGTTCAACGAGCTGTTCGACCGCAACGTGATGACGATCGACGCCTTCGACTGGCTGCACCGTACCGGCGCGAACCCGCCGGACGACCCGTCCTCGGACCCGTGCACATCACGCCCGGCCAGGCCGCACCTGTATGACGGCACGTTCGCGCACGAGTGGCAGCACCTGCTGCACTACTACACCGACCCGCTGGAGTCCACCTGGGTGAACGAGGGCCTGTCCGACTTCGCGGAGGTTCTCACCGGCTACGCCAACGCCGGGGCCACCGTGTACGACCGGGACGGTTACAACCACCTCTATTGCTACCAGGGATTCGGCACCGTGCAGACGCCGTACAACCCCCAACCGCGTGACTGCGGCGGCCCGCAGAACTCGCTTAACCTGTGGGGTGAGGACAACCCGAACGCGCTCCTGGCCGACTACGGTCACGCCTTCGCGCTCATGGTGTTCCTCTACGACCGGTACGGAACGGAGTTCACCAGCAAGCTGCACCGCGACGGAGACCGGCAGGGGCTGGCCAGCCTGAAGGCGGCCCTGGGCAGCACAGATCTGTACCAGGTGCTGCACGACTTCCAGACGATGGGGCTGGTGGACCAGTTGCTCGGTAGCGGGGGCACGATCGTGGGTGTACCGCGTGAGCGGGTGACCTCGGCGAGCCTGAACTCCTCGTTCAACCTGGCCAACCCGGCCGCCTATGCCGCCCCCGGCGCGGCGCCGAACGGCGCGGACTTCGTCACGGTGCGCAAGCTTGGCGGAGAGCCACTGGACTCGCTGTCGTTCCAGGGCGTCAAGACGCTGCCGCCGATCCCGCTGGCCTGGACCGTCGTCGCTGACGACCCGGACCGGGCGGGCAACCCGGTGCTGTGGTCGGGCAACGCGAGCAATCTCAACGTCGCCGCCGTCACCCGTGTGACCGTCCCGTCCGCCGACGCGACACTGCGCTTCCTGGCCAAGTACGGTGCCGAGGAGGGCTTCGACTACGGCTACGTGATTGTCTCCACCGACGGCGGGCAGAGCTACACCGCCATCGCAGGCGACAAGACCGTTACCGCTCCGCTCGGTCCCGGTCTCAACGGCACCACGAACGGGTTCGAGCCGCGCACCTACAGCCTGTCCGCCTACGCCGGCCAGCAGATCCTGCTCGGCTTCCGCTATGTCAGCGACGGCGGCGTCAACCAGGGCGGCTTGCTGATCGACGACGTGACCGTCGGCGGGACGACGATCAGCGACGGGTCCAGCCTGGAGCCGTACGACTCGCCGACGGAGATCTTGCCGACGCCGGTCAGCAACTGGAACGTGCGGCTGATCGGCATGGACGGAGAGCAACCGACGGTCCTGCAGGCCGAGTACAACGGCAAGGGCTCGATCAACCTCAACCGGCTCCAGCTCGCGCCGTTCGCGAAGTTCCCGACCGTGGTGGCGGTCGTGGCATACGACGAGCCGACCGAGCAGGTTCAGCAGTACGCGCCATACACGCTGAAGGTCAACGGCGTCACCCAGCCGGGCGGCGGCACCTGATCTCGCATAGCCGATAGATCTTGGCCCACGCCAGGCGGATTGCCGCCAGGCGTGGGCCCTGCCCGTCGACTGCGGACACACGCGGCCGACAAAGGCATCATGCCGAAGAAGGGCTTTTGTTCATATCGCGCGCGGCTCTGCCCGAGCATCTCGTCGCGGCTCTCGCCCGCCCGAACCCCTGCGTGATCAGCACGATCCGACCGGACGCTGCGCGGGTACGGCCCGCCCAGCTTCGGCAGCACCGGCGCGGCCTCCCCCTCATGACGCCGCCGACCTCGTCCAGGAAGCCCTGGTACGGCTGTGCGGCGCCTGGCCGAGGGTGAGGCGCAAGGACAGCCCGCACAGCTACGCCCGAACCACGATGGCACGGTTGCACATCAGCGTCTGGCGGCGGCACAGGCGTGAACACCTCACCGGAGACCCGCCAGAGCGGGTTCACCACGGAGTCTTCCCTCCCGACGAGGAACAGGGTCTCTGGGAAGAGCTGGCCGCGTTGCCCCGCAGACAGCGTGCCGTGCTGGTGCTGCGCTACTACGAACAGCTCAGCGACGCCGAGATCGCCAAGGTGCTCGGCATCTCTTCCGGAACCGTGCGCAGCCAGGCTTCCCGGGGCCTGGACAAGCTGCGTTCCTCCCTCTCCTCCTCACCGGCGACCCAGGGGAGCATGCGATGACCGATCTGGAAGACAAGCTGAGCCGCGTCCTGTCTGGGGCGGCGCATCATCGTGCGCCGCAGGCGCAGGCCGGGCTGCTCGCGACGGTCAAGACGCGCCATCGTCGGCGGCGGGCGCGGACCGCCGCCCTGCGCGCGGCCGCGGCCGTGGTCCTGGTGGCAGCCGGGGTGGGCGCGGCGGTGAGCGCCTTGGGCGCGTCGGCCAAGCCGCACCCCGCGGTCAGCGCGACCGGCGAGGACGAGCCGTCGGCGGACAAGATTCCGCCGCCCATCGAGCAGGTGTGGCCGCAGGCCGTACACAAGATCCCGGCCAAGCTGCCCGACGGCCGCGCGTACTACCCACAGCTACTCCTCGACGAGCACACGCTGCTGGTCATGACGGGCGTCCCCGACGGAAAGCGCCAGTTCCTGTGGAGCTACGACCTGAACTCCGGCCAGCCCAGGCAGATCGCCGAGATCCCCCCGACAAAGGGGTCGGCGATCTTCGCCGACGGCGTCGCCGCCGGTGACGGCAACATCGTCTGGTGGGCGTCCTACAAGGAAGCGGGCAGCCCACGGGTCGCCCGAATCTGGACGGTGCCGACCGCCGGCGGTCGACCTCGGCCGGTGACCGATGTCCCCCTCGGAAACGTCATGAAGCAGGGACACATCAACGGGCTGACGGTGACGGGCTCGGACGTGGTCTTCGCCTACGAGAAGGGCGGGGTTTACCGGGCGCCTCTGAGCGGGGGCTCGCCGCAGCCGGTGAAGGGCGCCGAGCGGTACCGCATCCTGCAATGGCCGTGGGTGGGCGTCCACCGCGGAAAGGCGATCTTCCGCGAGCTGCTCAACGTCGAGACCGGTGAGCGGCGCGACGCCGTGGTCAAGGCCAACGAGGAGGTCAGGTGCGGCGTCGACCGGTGCGCGGGCGTGGCAGTGCGATCCGAGACCGTCAAGGTCAAACGCCCCCGAGACCGCTCCGGTAAGGAGATCAAGTGCGGCACTCACCGGTGCCCGGCCACGGTGGAGACCTACACCATCCTGCGCAGCTTCGTCCGCGACCGCGACGGCTCCCACGAGCGCGAACTGCCGAACAACTTCCAGTTGGGCGACGACGCCGGCCTGGAGCGCTTCTTCAAGGTCAAATTGAGGGGACCGGGAAATCAGCCCGTTCTGACGCTTTACGACGCCGACACCGGCAGGTCCGCCGACCTCGGCATACGGCCGAACGCGAAAGAAACCATGGCGATCCCCGACGGCGGCCTCGACCGGCTGATGACCTACCCGATCAAGAACGAGATGTATGTCCTGGACCTGGCCGCGATCAAATAGGGATGCCGTACTTGACGGCACCCCGCCACCAGAACGCACATCACCGGTAGGACTTTAGTGAGGGTCGGTGCTCGGCGAGATCGGACAGCTAATGGCCGGAGGACTCGATTGACACGATGGACAACAGGATTGTCTATATGGTGGAGGACGCCATGACTGGCATTCGGGACGTGCATGCCCGCCGGATGGAGACGCCGTTCGGCGTCCTGACCACCCTCGCCTCGCCCACCCTAGGCGATGCCGGGCAGTCGGTGTGGCGGGTGGACGCCGTGCCGGGGGATGCGGGGCAGCTGAATGTGGCGGCGCATTCTGCAGCGTCGGCCCGGCGCCGATCGGTCGCAGGGCCAAGCTCGTCTTCGACGCTCTCGATCTGGCCGCGTGAGTGCCGGCCTCACGGGGTAAGCCGATGAAGATGGCCACGCCGCAAACATCGGCCTCACGCTCGCGTCCACAGAGGCGTGGCCAAGGACCGGCGCATCAGCGTCGAAGATGGCGCCCCTCCTCCGAGATCACGCCAGGTAGCCGCCGTCGGTGTCGAGGACGGCGCCGGTGATGAAGGAGGCGTTTGGACCGGCCAGGAAGGCGATACCCGCCGCGATCTCCTCTGGGGTGCCGAAGCGTCCCATCGCGTTGGCGGCACGTTGGACGTCCGCGAAAGGATTGTGCGGCGGGTTCATGTCGGTGGCCACCGAGCCGGGTTGGACGACGTTGACCGTGATGCCGCGAGGTCCGAGATCGCGGGCGGCTCCCTTTGTGTAGCCGACGATGGCGGCCTTGGTGGCGACGTAATCGGCTACGCCCGGAAACCCGGGCCGAGTGGCCTGCATGGAGCCGACCGTGACGATGCGGCCGTCGTCCTGCAGGACGACGGCCGCGGCTCGTATGGCGGCGGTGACACCGCCGAGATTGCCGGCCAGCTGCCGGTCGAAGGCGGCCAGGTCGACCTCGGTGTCGTCGACTCTGCCGGTGACGAACACCGCGGCGTTGTTGACCAGAATGTCGAGTCGGCCGAAGTCGGCGGCCACACGGTGCACCAGGTCGGCGACCTGGCGGGGGTCGCTCTGGTCGGCACGGTGGGCGGCGGCGCGACCTCCTGCGCATTCGATGGCGGTGACCACGTCGTCGGCCTTGTCGGCGGCGGCGGTGTAGCTGATCGCGACCGCTGCGCCGTCGGCCGCGAGCGCGCGGGCGGTCGCGGCTCCGATGCCTCGCGATCCGCCGGTGACCAGGGCGACCTTGCCGCTCAACGGCCGTTCTGTCGTATCCATGAATGATCTGTTTCCTTTTTGCCGAGGCCGTTCCCGCCGGTTGTCGGGCGCATCCCGCGGACAGTCGGCGGTGAGGTCCCACACCACCACCGATTCCTGCCGGATCAGGAGTCCTTCGGGGTCAGCTTCTCGGCCGTAAACCTTAAACGACCGAGCTTGCAGCTCCTCGCCGTCGATGGTGTCGACGGTCTGGTCCGCGTCAGGCAGCGTGACTCACTGCCCAGCCCGCCATACCGCGTGCGGCGATGTTGAGGGCTGCGTTGACGTCGGCATGCTCAGCGAAGCCGCACGACGTACACGAGAAAGAGGCTTGATCGAGCCGGTTCCTGCGGTCTGCGTGCCCGCACGAGGAGCACTGCTGGGAGGTGAAAGCCGGATCGACGTGGATGACGGCGACCCCGGCCCGGGCCGCCTTGTAGCCTAGGAAGCCACCCAGCTGGTGGAAGCTCCAGGAATGCAGCGTGACCCGCTGGGGCTTGCGAAGCCGGTACCCGATTCCGGATGCCCTGGAAGTCTTCCAGAGCGATGCCGTTCCCGGTGCGTGTCGCCTCGGTCACGATCTGCTTGGCGATGCCGTGATTGGTGTTGGCGGCGAACCGCGCCTCGGACCGGCGCCGTTTCTTCAGGAGCCGCTTGGCGGACTTGGTGCGCTTGGCCTGCAACCGGCGGCGCAGCTCCCGGTGCCGGTGACGGACCGCGTTCAGCCCCTTGCCCGAGTGGCGGACACCGCCGCTGGTGGTGGCGATGTTGGCGATGCCCAGATCGACGCCGAGGAACCCGTCCGGCGCGGTGATCGGGACGTCCGGCACCTGGAGGGTGGCGTGCAGGAACCACATGCCCTCCCGCCACACCAGGTCAGACTCGCCTTTGCGGTACTTGGCCAGCAGAGCCAGCTGGTCGGCGGAGCCGGTGAAGGCGATGCCGCGCAGCCGTCCGGCAGTCGTCCAGATCGACACTGACCGGTCCACGTGCTGCCAGGACAAGCACCGGTCGTCATAGGGCTGGGCCGCATCTGGCCGGAAGGTGATCGGCTTGGATGTGGCGCGGGTCCGGCGGGCAGAGCCCACCTTGCCCAGGTTCCCGGCCCGCAGGTTGGCGTGCAGGGTGGCGTGGCGTCGGCGATCTTCTTGATGACGTGCTGCGCGGCCTGGGCAGCCAGCCCGTACCCGTCCTTGATCCGCGTGTAGGTGTGCTTGCGCAGATCGTAGTTGCGAAACGTGCGCTGGGCATGGGCCAGGCGGGAGAACTGGCAGGCGGCCGCGTTGACCGCGCGCAGGGTCGCCTCCAACGCCGCCGCCTGCTCGGGCGTCGGCAGGAGTCGCACCCGCACCACCAGCCTCACAATCGAACACACTATCCCCCCGTCCACGTCACCACGATGGGGACCGAACCCCGATATCCGCAGGGGGCGAACCGTCGTCTGCACCCTGCATGCTCACTTGGTTCTTCACCACCACATACCGGCGCAACGTGTCCACCGACGAACTCCTGCGCCGCTGTGAAGAAATCATGATCGAGGTATGCGACAGCTTCGGCGCCGACCTGGTCGCGTTCAACGGCGAGCACGACCATGCCCACCCGCTGGTTCCCCACC